>JADGHJ010000055.1 GCA_019686175.1 Chloroflexota bacterium
ACGTAGCCCCCCACGTATATTGTCCGCCCTCCGGCACTGTGCTAGCCTACGGCTACAGCGCGCGGAGGACGGGCATGGCTCCGGGGAGCTCCTCAAACCAGGTGCGCTATGAGCTGGTCGTGGAGGCGGGCCCCCGCCGGGGCGAGGTCATCGCCGTGGACAAGCCCGTGCTGTCGGTCGGGCGTCAGCTCGTCAACGATGTGGTGCTGCCCGACGAGCGGGTGTCGCGCCAGCATGCGCGCCTCGACCAGGGGGCCGACGGCCTGTACATCACGGACATCGGGTCGAGTAACGGCACCTATGTGAACAGTGTCCCCATCCAGGCGCCCACGCGCTTGCAGCCCGGCGACGTGGTCGAGGTGGGCGGCTCGCGCCTCGTGGTGCGCGCCACGCCAGCGCGCGAGCCGCCATCGGCGGGCGCGCCAACGGAACTGGCCGGCTGGGCGGCGCCAGAGGCCCGTTCCTGGGAGGCAGCGGGGAGCTGGTCCGCCGCGCAACAGCCCGAATCTCGAGTCCCCTCACCGTCAGCGGCCGCGGAGCCCGTTCTCGGGTCCAGCGCAGCGTCCGGAGGGTGGGAGGTGCCCGCCGTGCCACCCGCCCAGGCCTGGCCTGGCGCCGCCGAGGGCTGGGCGCCGGCCGCGACGGCCCCACCGCCCCTCGCAGTGCGCGCGGGGTTCGGGCGTCGCACAGCCGCGTATCTGCTCGACGCGGTGATCCTCGCCATCCCCACCGGGATCCTGAACTTCATCATCCTGCAGCCAGCCGTTCGTCCCATCCAAGGGCTGGGGGCCACGGTCGATCCCAGCGAGGCGGAACTGGCCGCTGCCGTCTCGGGGCTCTTCGAGGCCATCGTCGTCTTCCTGGCGATCGTGTGGGTAGGGAACCTCGTCTACTACGTCCTCGGCTGGACGAAGGCGGGCTTCACGCCCGGCCAGAAGCTGATGGGCCTGAGGGTCGTCAACGCGGCGGGCCGACCGCCGAGTTTCGTCCGGGCGATCGTGCGCTTCCTCTTCCTTTACTTCCTCCCCGTGATTAACCTGATCAGCATCCTGATGGTGCTGGGCAACGAGAAACGCGGCTTGCACGACCGCGTGGCGGGCACATACGTGGTCCACCAGCGCGCGCTCGAGGCAGGGCACTACTAGGCGGGCGGAACCGGCGCGTAGCGGACGGTCGGGCCCGTCGAGCTCCAGCGCGCGCAGATCGGGCGCAGCGGACAGAACAGGCAGATGGGCTTGCGCGCGGTGCACACCTGGGCGCCGAAGTCCATCAGCGCCTGGTTGAACACGTGGCCCTGCCCTGGTGGGATCACGGCCTCGGCCAGCGCCCACAGCCGGCGCAGTAGCGCGGCGCCACCACCCGCGCGCGGCGGTGCGAACACGCGCACCAGCAGCCGCAGCACGTTGGTGTCGAGGATCGGGGCATCTTCGCGGAAGGCGAAGCTGCGAATGGCCCCGGCGGTGTAGCGCCCGATCCCCGGCAGTGCCAGCAGCTCCTCCTCCGAGCGTGGCAGCGTGCCGCCGTAGCGCTCCATGGCCGTCTCCGCGATGCGCTTCAGGCGTTCGCCCCGCGCCTTGTAGCCGAGGGGGTCGGTGATCGCCTTGACCTCGGCGAGCGGGGCGGCGGCCAGGGCCGCCAGGGTGGGGAACCGCGCCAGGAACCGCTCATAATACGGCACCACGGTGCGCACTTGCGTCTGCTGGAGCATGATCTCCGACACGAGGATCGCGTACGGGTCGGAGGTGCGGCGCCACGGCAGGTCGCGGCCCTCGGCCGCGTACCAGGCGAGCAGTTCCTGCTGGAAGGTGGTGAGTACCGCGGGCTCGATCACCGCACGAACGCGCTGGGCCATACACTCCGGAGTGTACGCGGTAGCGATGCCGCGGGGGCGGCACCGGTTGCCACAAACGGATCACAGCGCCCGTGGCAGTCCACGGGCTGCGGGAGAGGTGAGGCTGTGGCGGATGGTCGTGGTCGACCGCTAACCGACGAGTTGGTCCGCGAGATCGCCGAGGGCCTGGTGGCCCGCTGGGAGCCCGCGCCGTTCCGCGTCCATGGAGCGCCGGTGTATCGGCTGACGCTGGCGCCGGACGGCAAGCCGCCGGTCCAGCTCACCCTGTGGCCCTCGCTGGCCCGGGCGGATGTGCTGGCCGGCGACTGCGCGGTGGTCTTCAAGGGGATCAGCAGCGTACTGATCTTCCCGCTGCAGGAGGTGGTGTTCCAGCGCGCGCACCCGCGGGGGTTCTTGCTGGTCAGCCGGGAGGGCCGGGTAGCCACCGCGAGCTAGAGGGCGCATCGCACTACGCGGCTCCCGCACGCGGTAGGGGCGTGCGCGCGCGAGGGCGCTGCCGCAGCCCCTGCCGCAGGGCGCGCTCCTCCTCCGGGGTCAAGGTTCGACCACACTGCAGGCACGAGATCAGCGTCCCGTGCACATCCGACTCGTCGATCAGGTCGCCGCCACACTGCGGGCATTGCTTCAGCCAGAACATGTCGCGCTCCTTCCAAGCCCTCCTCAAGGGGCTCGCTCTAGAGTCTCATAGGTCGTGGCCCGGCGGGGCCTCAACGCCCCAGCTTGACATCCGGCCCGGGGCCACCTAGAATCGTACCAGAACAGCCGTTCTGGGCGCGCGGCCGCGGTGGCGGCGGTGCGACGGCCAGGCACAGGGGGAGCGAGCAGGATGGCCAAGCGCGCACTGAGTGCCCGCCAGCGGCAGATCTTGGATTTCATCCGCGAGTTCGTCCACGAGCGCGGTTATCCACCTACCATTCGCGATATCGGGCAAGGGCTCGGTATCTCCTCCACGTCGGTGGTGGACTACAACTTGAAGGCCCTCGAGCGCGCCGGGCTCATCCAGCGCGAGCGGGAGGTCTCCCGCGGCGTGCGGCTGTTGGACGAGATTGACGAGCGGTACCCGGTGCGCGTGGTGGAGGTGCCGGTGGTAGGGCGCATCGCGGCCGGCGAGCCGATCGAGGCGCTGGCTGAGACCACCGAGGCGCTGCCCCTGCCGGCGGACCTGGCCCCGGAGGGCTGCTACGCCCTGCGCGTGAAGGGCAAGTCGATGATCGAGGACCTCATCGACGATGGGGACCTGGTCGTCGTCCGGCCGCAAGCTACCGCGAACAACGGGGACATCGTGGTGGCGCTACTGCTCGAATCGCCGGGCATCGAGGGCGTTGCCACTCTCAAGCGCCTGTACCGCGAGCGCGACCAGGTGCGTCTGCAGCCAGCCAATGCTGACATGGAGCCGATCTACGTGCGGCCAGAGGCGCTGCGGGTGCAGGGCAAGGTGGTAGCGGTCATCCGCCAGCTCGGCTAGCCCCGCCTCTGGGCACCGCGGCCGCTGGGCGCAGCGCACAAGGTGGGGCGTGATCATATGGCGCGCTGCGCTGCGAGCACGCCACGCAACCCGGCGCATCGGCCCGGCGCGCTTGTGCAGGCCGTCCAAACGCGGTGGCGAATCTTCGGTCATTCCCCACAATGACCCCTTCTCCGGTCCGCTGTTACGATCGGGGCAGAGTTCAGCGGACAAGAGGAGGCGGGAGTGCTCACCGAGCAGCGCGCGGACCTGACCGCGCAAGCGCAGGAGGTCATCGCGATGGCCCGCGACCAGGGCATCGTGATGGTGGACCTCAAGTTCGTCGATCTGCCTGGAACGTGGCAGCATTTCTCGATTCCGGTCAAGGACCTGACGCTCGAGCTGTTCCAAGAGGGGATCGGTTTCGACGGTTCTAGCATCCGTGGGTTCCAGAAGATCCACGAGAGCGACATGCTGCTCCTGCCGGATTCCTCGACGGCGTTCGTCGACCCGATCACCAAAGCGCCCACGCTCAGCCTGATCTGCAACGTGGTCGAGCCCGGCACCCTGGCGCCGTACACGCGCGACCCGCGCCACATCGCCCAGAAGGCCGAGGCGTACCTCAAGGCCACAGGGATTGCCACCACTAGCTACTGGGGGCCGGAGGTCGAGTTCTACATCTTCAACAGCATCCGCTTCGATCAGACCAGCCACTCGGGCTATTACTTCATCGATTCCGACGAGGGCATCTGGAACAGCGGACTGGATGGCGGCCGGGCCAACCTGGGCTATCGCCCGCGCTACAAGGAAGGCTATTTCCCGGTGCCTCCGACGGACAAGCTCCAGGACCTCCGCACCGAGATCGTCCTCGAGCTGATGCGCGCGGGCATCGAGGTCGAAGTCCATCACCACGAGGTGGGCACCGCCGGCCAGGCCGAGATCGACATGCGGTTCAAAACCCTGACCCGCATGGCCGATCAGGTGATGATGTACAAGTACATCGTCAAGAACGTCTGCTACCGCAACGGCTACACGGCCACGTTCATGCCCAAGCCGCTGTTCGGAGACAACGGCTCCGGCATGCACACCCATCAGAGCCTTTGGAAGGACGACGAGCCGCTGTTCTACGATCCGAACGGCTACGCGCTGCTGTCGGACCTCTGCCGCTGGTACATCGGCGGGCTGCTGAAGCACGCGCCGGCCCTGCTGGCCTTCGCCGCGCCGACCACTAACTCCTATCGCCGGCTCGTCCCGGGCTACGAGGCACCGATCAACCTGGTGTACTCCCAGCGCAATCGCTCGGCCTGCATCCGCATCCCCACCTACTCGAACAGCCCGAAAGCGCGGCGCATCGAGTTCCGGGCGCCCGACCCGTCGTGCAACCCGTACCTCACCTTCGCCGCGCTGTTGATGGCGGGGCTTGACGGCATCCAGAACCGGATCGAGCCGCCGCCGCCCGTGGACCAAGACCTCTACGAGCTGGAGCCTGAGGAGGCGGCCAAGATCCAGTCGGCGCCCGGCTCGCTCGGCGAGGTGCTCGATGCGCTGGAGCGCGACCACGCCTTCCTGCTGCAGGGTGACGTGTTCACCAGGGACGTCATCGAGACGTGGATCGCCTACAAGCGCGAGCGGGAGCTCGACCCCGTGGCGCTGCGTCCGCATCCGTACGAGTTCCACCTGTACTACGACATCTAGCGCCTGTACCGTCCGGACGCCCGCTCTGCCCGTTGGGTGGGGCGGGCGTCCGCCCCATTCCCCCTCAGCTCAGCAGCGCCCATCGCGGCCTGCGCGTAACGCGGTAGTCGGCTCCGGTCGGGCGCGCCTCGGCGTGGGCCCCACCGAGCGGCGTTCGGATGGGCGGGGCCTGGCGCCGCCGAGCAGGGCGGGCCCACCGTTCAGCCCGGCGGTTCAACCAGCCTGCCAAGAGCGGTAGGCGGCGGCCAGCTCGACCAGCGCGCGATCGAGCCGTACGAGGTACCGCAGCGGGTCTCTAGGGCTCGCGAACACCTCCGATCGCGGCGCAGTTTCGATTGCCGGCGCCTGCCAAGCGAGCGGGGCCGTAGCCGACGGCTGCGCGGACGGAGTTTCGCAGCTGGCCGGCCCGCGATCCATGAGGCTGTCGAGATTCTCGAGGGGCTGCAGGCCGATCGCGGAGCTACCCGGCTCCATCGCCTGTCGCAGCGCTTCCACGTTGGCCAGGAGGCGCGCTTTCATGTTCTGGACGAGCCCCTTCCGTTCGTGGTCGAGGGCCAGCACCTGCCCGCGGACGGCGGGGCTGGCGAGCTGGCCGGCGTAGTGATACGCAGTCATCAGCGCCGTCAGTAGCCGATCCAGGTTCTGCCGCCCTTGGGGGCCGGAGATGCGCCGCGCCACCGCGACCGTCGCTCGGACTTGGTCGAACTGCTTCCGCACCTCCAGTACACGCGGGATCAGCTCCGGGTCTTGGCCGGGGGCCCTCTCGGCCGCCAGATCGTCCAGGTAGCGCGCGAGATACCCAGCCAAGGCGTCCAGAAAGTCCCGGACGCTCACTCGCACTTCTTCAGACGTGTAGGTCGGGAAGATCAGGATCGACATGACGAGGCCGACACCCGCGCCGATGAGGGTGTCCAGGACACGCGCTGCCATGAGCTGCGGCGTTACACCGCCGAGCAGCAACCCGTACATCAGGGCGAGCATGATGGTGATGAAGAAGACCATCGCCGCGTAGAAGCGGGTGAACAGATAGAACGCCCAGAACACGCACAGGAAAATGAGGATCACTGTCAGGATCGGCGCGTGGACGACCTGCGTAGCTAGCCAGAACCCCACCAGCGCCCCCAGCATCGTGCCCAGCACGCGATGGAAGGCCCGCTGGTAGACTTTGCCCACCGACGTGGCGTTGGAGAACACCACGAAGGCGGCGAGCAGTGTCCAGTACGGGTGGTCCGGTGAGACCAGCGTGCCCAAGTACAGGCTGAGCGCGCCCGCGGCCGTGGCTTGGATCGCTTGGATGGTCGTCGGGGCGAGCGGGTGGCCCCCGGGCTGGTCGGCCCTGGCGGGACTACTGGCAGTAGCCGCGTCCTCCGCCCTCGCGAAGCCGTCGGACGGAGCCGGCCCGGGCGGCTGCGCTGCCAGCTCGGCCCAGCTCGCGATGTCGTCCACGATCCAGCGTGTCCCGGCGCCCAGCCGCCACAGTAGGCGAGCCCGTGGGGCCTCGCTCCCGCTCGTCACCGCGGCCGTGGCGTGGACGGCTGCGAGCGTCTCCAACGCGCGTCTGATCGTGGGCAAGGCGGCCTGGATGTTGCGGTTGCGGAAGGCGTCTCTGAGCGCCGCGAGGACTTGCGCCACGGCGTGCCGGGCCGTCTCGTCGTCGCCGAGCTGGTTCCCCGTGACCAGGGCCTCGGTCGTCCGGGCGATCGTCTCGACGGCCAGCAAGAGGTCGAAGAGGACCACTCGCAAGCGGTCGGGATGGGTGGCCCGGCCCCGCAAGTCGATGACCTCGTCTGACAGATGCGCTTCGATCTCGACGACGCGCGTGTTCAGGCGCAGGAGGCGTGCCTGGAGGGCCTGCCGCCAGGCACGATCACGCTGCTCGCTCTGCACCACGCTCCAGAGGAGGTCGAGCACGCGTGCCGCCGCGGCATAGAAGGAGTGCAGCAGCCGCTGGCCGGCCGCCTCGGGATGCTCCGGCAGGACGAGGAGCCCCAGCACGGCGGCCCAGCCGATCCCGATCACGATGGCGCCGGCCAGCCAGGGGAGCTGGTCGAAGGTGGCGTGGACGAGGGTCAGGAAGTAGAGGGCCATGAAGCTGATCAAGCCCAGCGCGAAGTAGCGCGGGCCGAAGCGGCGCAGGTAATACGCTCCGAAGATCAGCGCGAGCAGCAGGAGGTGGACCACCAGCCCCGAGCCCGCGAGGGCCGTTGCCCCGGTCGTAACCGCGATGGCCATGATGGCCAGCAGCAGCAGCGTGAGCAGCCGCTGCCGCGGGGAGGGATCGTTCACCGCCACCGCGGTCTGCAGCCCGATCATTCCCGCGAACAAGGGAACGGTCGGCGGCGCGGCTTGTCGCACGGCCTGGACGGCGAGCGCGGCCGTGAACACGGCGCCGATCACGGTCAGCGTGGCTCGGGTCGCCCGCCGCAGCGACTGCAGGCCCGGATCGCTGGCGACCAGCGCGTCCAGCCAGCGGCGCAGCGTGGCGTCCGGTGCGGTAGTCAGCCGCCCGCTTCGCTCGTCGATCGACATACCGCCATCGCTTCGGCCCCTGGCGTAGTCGGCGATCGAGCCCGCGACCGGTGTTCGGGTCCGCGCGGCAGACACCGCTACCCTGGTGGCTCGACCGTCTACCCTCAGCCTACTGCACCGGCCCGACCTTTCCTCCCGCTACCGGCCCGTCTCCGCTCAGGGCGGCAGGGGCTTGCCGCGTGTTTCCGGCGCGGCGAACGGCACCACCAACAGGCCCAGGATGTAGATCGTGCCGATGATCGCGGCCGCGTTGCTGATGCCGCCCAGCACCGTGATGAGCCAGCCGGCGAACAGCGGCCCCAGGGCAGCCAGGTAGCGCGAGCTGTCGAACACCACCGAGATGGCGGAGCCACGCACCGCGGTGGGGAACACTTCCGGCAGGTAGGTCGGCATCCAGGAAAACTGACCCGAAGTGAAGAAGCCGTTGACGGCCGCCGCCACGAGGAACAGGCCCGGATCACGCACCAAGAGGAACAGGCCCCACACGATCAGCAGGGCGCCGAGATAGTAGATCGCGATCGTCCGCTTGCGCCCGATCGCGTCGGCGATGAACCCGAAGGCGCCGTAGCCGAGGATGCCGCCGATGTTGTACGCCAGCCCGGTGATCGCCGCGGCCTGCTGGGGGTCCTGGCCGCGCCCGCCCGCGAGCTGGGCGGCCAGCGGCGGGATCCAGGTCGAGGTCGCCCACCAGCCGACGACGCTGGTCAGCGACATCAGCAACAGCAGCAGCACGCGCCGGCGCAGCTCCGGGGTTGCCCAGATATGGAGCATGGTGAACCGCAGCAGCCCTTGCTCCTCCGGGGCCAGCCGCTCGCCGCGGGCCGCCCGCGCCCGTGCCGCCCGCCGCCGCGCGTCCGCCTCGACCCATAGCGCCGGGTTCTCGATCGCGCGGCGGATGTACAACAGGACCAGCGCGGGCAAGATGCCCAGGAGGAACATGATGCGCCACGACTCGGGGCCGAGCGGCGCAATCACCAGCCAGGCGCCCGACGCGACTAGGAAGCCGAAGCCGAACGCCGTGTTCAAGATGCCAGCCGCTCGCCCCCGCACTCGCGGGGGCCACTGTTCGGCGACCATCGCGGTGCCGGGTCCCCACTCGGCGCCCAGTCCCAGGCCCGTGAGGAAGCGGAACACTAGCATCATCCAGTAGGCCTGGGAGAGCGCCGTGAGCCCTGTGAAGATGGAGTAGCAGAGGATCGAGAGCATCAGCGTCCGCTTGCGCCCGAGATAGTCCGCCAGGATTCCCGCGAGTACTCCGCCAGTCGCCCAGCCCACGAGGGTGGCCGCGAGTAGACCGCCGATGAACACCGGGGCCTGGGGAAGCTGCTCGGGCGCCAGTAGGTCCCGCATGGCCACGCCCGCCACGAGCACCAGGGCATAGGTCTCGTAGCCGTCGAACATCCAACCAAGCCAGGCGACGAACAACGCCTGCCATGCAGCACGCCGGGGCGTGGACTCGACCTTGGTGCGCACATCAATCGATTCGGCCATCTCCCGGTCCCCCTAACCTCCCGCGCGGTATCGGCGCTGGATTGTGCCCACTAGCGTAGAGGATGTGGCCACGACTGGACTAGCTGCTGGTGGCCGCGTGGTCAGGTGGACCATCCCGGTGGGGCGAGCGAAACGATCGCGGGCCACCCTCCGAGGGTGGCCCGCCGTGCGAGGGGAGGCAGTCGGTTAGGCGACGCGCTCACCGCCGTAGCCCAGGCGGTGCAGGGCGAGGCTCTCGTCCGCGTCGCCGATATAGCGCTTGCTGCTCAGCGGCCCTCGCCGCCGGCGGAGCAATCGCTCGCGGGTCGCGGCGCAGCGCTGGCATCGCCAGCGCTCGACCGTGCCCTCGCTCGTCGCCTCGTTGGCGATCACCCAGTGATGTGGCGGACAGGCCGCCGTCACCTCCTCGACCGTCACTGACATCGTCGACTCCTCTGCGGTCCATAACGCGGACCGCGGTGTGATGTTGGTCGGAAGCGCCCCCTAAGCGGCGGGACGGGCGTACAGCACGGGGCTGCCGTCCACGTCGCGGATCGCGATGTCGCTTGCGCGCCGCGGCCGCTCGATCGTGAGCAGCTCCCAGATCGCGCCGGCTGGCCCTTGGAGCAGCGCGACGATCTGCTCGGCGGTGTGCAGGTCCGCTTGCATCGCCATCCTCCCGCCAGCTCTCACTCTACTAATACGAATCGGATGCGCTGCTGTTTTCATTTTTCCGGCCGCCGTCCGTGCCGGCGTGCTGCTACTCCAGCATAGCGCCAGTGCCCACCGGCTCCTGTGTCGCGCTGCACATTCGGCCTGTGAGCGAGCTCACAGGGACCGAGAGCTGCCCCAAATGGAGGAAGCGCGCCGGGGCCGAGCGCGCGACGCCTACGGCATCGCGCGCAGGCGGGGGTTGAGTACGAGGCTGGCCAGCGTGCCGAGCGCGACGAGCGCGCCACCCAGCAGGACCGCCACGCGGGCATCCGCGGCCGCGGCGACCGCGCCGCCGAGCAGGCCACCCAGCGGGACGAGATTATAGCTGATTCCGAACAATCCCATCACGCGGCCGCGTAGTTCGTTCGGTACCTGCTCCTGTAGCGCCGTGCTCACCAGCGTGAGGTACACCGTGTTACTGAGGCCCGCGAGGAGCAAGAGCGCCAGACCGGGGCTGAGCGCGGAGGCTTGGGAGAACGCGACCAGGAGCACGCCGAAGCCGATGCCGCCGAGCAGCAGAACACGGCCGCGCTGGCGGAGCCGCACCGCGGTCGCGGCCAGGAACACAGTGCCCATGATCGCACCGAGCCCGTTGGCCGCCTGAAGCAGGCCGAATCCGGTCGAACCGCTCTGGAGGTACTGATCGGAGAAGATCGGCAGCAGCGTCATGTACGACATGCCGAACACACTGTTGAAGAACGTCAGCAGGATCAGATTGGAGATCAGCGAGTGGCGCGCCGCGAAGACGAGCCCCTGCAGGAGGGGGCGCAGGAAGCCGCCGCCAATGCGGGGCGGCCCCGCTGGCAGCCGGATCCGGCTATACAGCGCGATGGCGACAGCGTACGCCAGCGCCGCCACGCCGAAGCTCACCGTGGTGCCGAAGGCGGCGATGAGGATGCCGCCCAGCGAGGGCCCTAGCACCCGTCCCCCCTGCCACGGCATCGAGCCGATGGCGATCGCGTTGGGCAGCAGGGGGCGCGACACCAGCGACGGAATCATGGCCATGCGGGTCGGCTGCTCGAAGGCGCGGAACGTCGCGCTGACTGCCACTAGGGCCAGGGCCAGCTCCACGCGCATCAGGTTGGTGGCGGTGAGCGCGCAGGCGAGGACCAGTGTGGCGGCCGTGCAGAGCTGTGTGCCCACGAGCAGCCGTACAGGCGCGGCGCGATCGGCGAACACCCCGCCGAACAGTTGGAACAGGACCAGCGGCACGCCCTCGACCAGGCCGTACAGCCCGAGGTACAGTGGGTCGTGCATCAGCTCCCAGATCAGCCACCCGTAGCTCACCCACTCGATGCGCCAGCCAATCACATACACGACCAGCCCGAACCAGTAGCGCCGATAGTTGGGCGCGCTCAGGGCAGCAAAGACCGCCGGGCGTGGGACGCTGAGACGGACACGCGGCAGAGTGTTCTCGCTCATCGTGCCCAGTGTACGCGGCGGTCAGCGGTCGGGCAAAGGGCGGCTCAGGCGTCGAGCGTGAGGACCTCGGGCCCGGCCTCGGTGATCGCCACGGTGTGCTCGAAATGCGCCGACCAGGCGCCGTCCGCGGTGACGGCGGTCCAGCCGTCGTCGAGGATGCGTACCGCCGCGGTGCCGAGGTTGACTTGCGGCTCGATGGCCAGCACCATTCCGGGGCGCAGCAGCGGCCCCGTACCCGGCTCGCCGAAGTTGGGGACCTGTGGGGGCTCGTGCATCGCGCGGCCGATGCCGTGGCCCACGAAATCGCGCACGACTACCAGTCCGTGCGCCGCAACGTGCCGCTCGATGGCATGGCCGATGTCCCCGATGTGGTTGCCGGGGCGCGCCTGGGCGATCCCGGCCCATAGCGCCTCCTCCGTCACGCGCACTAGGCGCGCCACCTCCGGCCGGACCTCGCCTACGGGCACCGAGACTGCCGCGTCGCCGTAGAAGCCGTCCTTCACGGCCACCACGTCGAGCTTCACCAGGTCGCCCTCGGCTAGGCGGCGCTCGCCGGGAATGCCGTGCACCACCTCGTCGTTGACCGAGATGCACAACTGGCCCGGGTAGCCGAAGTAGCCGAGGGTACCCGAGCGCGCGCCCTGCCGGCGGAACGACTCGGCGGCCAGGTGCTCGAGGTCGCGGGTGCGGATGCCCGGGCGCACCGCCTCGCGCAGCTCGGCGATGGTGCGCGCTACCACCCGCGCCGCCGCCCGGATGGCGGCCAGCTCCTCCCGGGAGCGCAGGGCGATGCGGGCGGGGGACGCGGGGCGCCGGGCGGTCACGGGCGGATCCTGTGCGTATACTAGGGCAGCGCGCTGTCCGCCGATCACTATAGCACACGGCAGGGAATGGCTTACCGCATCGGCCTCACCGGGAACATCGGCGTCGGGAAGAGTACCGTCGCGTGCCTGCTCGCCGAGCTCGGCGCCGAGGTGATCGACGCCGACCGCGTCGCCCACGCCCTCATGGCGCCCCACACTGCGGAGTGGGAGCGGATCGTGGCGCGCTTCGGGCAAGCGATCCTGCGCGCCGACGACACGATCGATCGCCAGCGGCTGGGCGCGATCGTGTTCCGCGACCCGGACGCGCTGCGCGACCTGGAGCGGATCCTGCACCCGAGCGTGCGCCAGCAGATTCGCGCGCACTTCGCGACTACCACGGCGTCGGTCATCGTGGTCGAGGCGATCAAGCTGTTCGAGTCCGGCCTCTACCGCGAGGTCGATGCCGTGTGGGTGGTGGCGGCCGCCCGCGAGCAGCAGATCGCGCGGCTGGTGGCCACTCGCGGGCTCACTCCAGCGGAGGCGGCGCTGCGGGTCGACGCCCAGCCACCCCAAGCCGAGAAGATCGCGCGCGCGGACGTGGTGATCTGGAACGACGGGGACCTGGCGGCGACCCGGGCGCAGGTGCTCGCCGCCTGGGCGGCGGTCGAGGCTGGCACGGCGCCGCACCGCCGCGGGGAGCCGCGATAAGGGCGAGGCGATGGCGGTAGAACGGCGTGACGGGCTACGGGTGGTCGAACTGGCGGGCGCGCCGTACGAGCTGGGCTGGCAGCACGGGCGGGCCCTGCGCGCCGAGATCGGGGCGCTGTGGGACGCTTGCGAGCGACTCATCCTGAACGCTCGCGGCCGCTGGTTCGGCTGGGTGGCCAGCCAGCTCCTGCATGGCGTCGCTCGCGTGATGGAGCTGTACCTCCCTCGCGCGCTGCGTCGCGAGCTACAAGGCGTGGCCGACGGCTCGGGGCTGCCCTACCGCCACCTGCTGCTGCTCAACTGCTTCGACGACCTGATGAACAACTTCCGGGTCTTCGACCGCGTGGCGGCGCGGCTCGCCTGCACGGCGTTCGCCGCGGGAGGCGCGCGGGCGGCCGACGGCATGGCCATCGCCGGGCGCAACCTAGACTACTATTTCCGCGCCGAGTTCATGGCTGCCGGCCTCGAGCCCACGCTGGTCCTCCAGCGCCACGTGGTGGTGTTCCGCGTGCGGCCGCGCCACGGGTTGCCGTTCGTATCGGTGGGCTGGCCCGGCATCATCGGCACCGTGACAGCGCAGAACGCGGCGGGCCTGGCGCTCGCTTGCCTCACCTCCCCCACCTGGTCCGAGCGGCCGTGGGGTACGCCGCTGCCGCTACTGTACCGCGGCATCGCCCAGTACGCCACGACGCTCGCGGCGGCCGAGGCGCGCCTGCGTGCGGCCCGCCGCACCATCGGCAACAACCTGGTGCTGGCTTCGGCGGCCGAGCGCGCGGCGTGCGTGGTCGAGCTGAGCGCCCGCGCGGTCCATGTCAGCCCGCCGGTCGGCGAGGTCGTCGTCACCACCAACCACTACTGCTCACCGCTGCTGGCCCGCGAGCAGGACGCCCTCATCAACCCCACCTCGCCACTACGGCTGGAGCGCGTCCGGGCGCTGCTGGCCGAGGGCCCGCTGGATGTGGCGCGGGCGCAGGCGATCCTGCTCGACGACGCCTGCCTGGACCCTGCGGCGCCGCAGTGGGCGCGGCTGTGCAACGCCGGCACGATCTACAGCACGGTCTTCGAGCCCGGCGCGGGGCGCCTCTGGGTGCGCGCCGCCGACCAGCCCGACCGGCCGTTCGTGCCCGTCGCCGTGCCCGACGCGCCGCCCACGAGTGCGCTGGAGGCCTCCGTGCAGGCGGCTCGCGGTGACTAGAGCGGCTAGCGCCCGCCGGTTACGATCGACTTCTCTTGCGGGGAGGACAATCAGGGGCGCGGAAAAGCGCGCGCTGTCCAAGCGCGGCGCGCTGCTACTCGTGCCCGCACGAGATCGGAGTGCTCGTACCCGCCGGCGCGTCTTGGCGCACCGGCGGCGGATCCCTGCGAGCGCCAGCCGTCAAAGCGATTTTGCTCGTTACGGGAAGCGGTGGCCTGGCCGCCGTGGGCGGGGCTAGAGCTGCGCTTTCACTAGCTCGGCGGTGCGCCGCGTCATGCCGGGCACCGCGGCAATCTCGTCCACGCTGGCCGCCTTGACGCCGCGCCACGAGCCGAACGCCTGGATCAGCGCCTTGCGCCGTTTGGGGCCGATGCCGCGGATGTCGTCCAGCCGCGAGTGCAGCGTGCGCTTGCCGCGCAGCTGGCGGTGGTAGGTGATGGCGAAGCGGTGGGCCTCGTCGCGGATGCGCTGCACCAGGAACAGCGCTGGCGAGCCCTCGGGCAGCCGCACCGGCTCGGCACACCCCGGCAGGTACAGCTCCTCGTGCTCCTTGGCCAACCCGACCACCGGGATAGCGAACAGCTCTAGACTGGCGAGCACTTGGAGCGCGGCGTTGAGCTGGCCCTTGCCCCCATCGACGATCACCAGGTCGGGCACCTTGTCCCAGCCCGAATCCGGCGCGGCGCCGGGGTCCTGCGCGCGGGCCATCTGCCCCTCGCGTAGGCGCTTGAAGCGGCGCGTGAGCACCTCGGCCATCGAGGCGAAGTCGTTGGCGCCCTCGACCGTCTTGATCTGAAAGCGCTTGTAGTCGGCCTTCTTGGGCCGCCCGCCCTCGAACACCACCATGCTGCCCACCGAGTGGGCACCCTGGATGTTGGAGATGTCGTAGCACTCGATCCGTTCCGGCGCCGTGCTGAGGCCCAGCTGCTCTTGCAGCTCCAGCAGCGCGCCGGTGGTGCGAGCGCTGTCGCTGAGCCATTCGACCCGCTGGCGCTCCAGTGCCTCGCGGGCGTTCTCGGTGGCCAGGGCGATCAGCCGCAGGTCGCTGCCGCGGCGCGGGACGCGCAGCCGCACGCGGTGGCCGGCCTGCTCGGCGAGCCATTGCTCCAGCGTCTTGCGATCCTCCGGCTCGGCAGGCAGCAGCACCACCTCGGGCAACCGCGTGGCAGCGCCGTAGTGCTGCTGCACGAACGAGGTCACGATCGTGCGGTCGTCGGCCTCGGCCGCGCCCTCCAGCGGGAAGTAGTCGCGGCCCACCAGCCGCCCCTCGCGGATGTAGAACACCTGCACGCAGACCTGGCCGCCGTCGCGGGCGAAACCGATCACATCCTGGTCGACGCGGCTCTGCGAGACGACGGCGTGCTGGCGGATGATCTTCTCCGCAGCGCGGATGCGGTCCCGTAGCGCCGCCGCCTGCTCGAACTGGAGCGCCTCGGCCGCCGCCTCCATCTCGGCGCGCAGCCGGTCGAGCGCTTCTTGCTGCTTGCCCTCCAGGAAGGCGATGGCGTCGGCGATCAGCACGCGATACGCCTCGGGCGTGACAGCCCCGATACACGGCGCCAGGCAGCGCTTGATGTCGCGGTACAGGCAGGCGCGCTCGTCGGTGCCGGTGATCTTGCGCGGGCAGTTCATGGGGATGAACGGGAACAGGCGGTTGAGCGTGTCCAGCGTGGAGCGGACCGACTCCGCGTCGGTGAACGGCCCGAAGTAGCGTGCGCCGTCGGCCGCGCGGCGGCGCACGATGCTCACCCGCGGCCAGGGCTCTTGCACGCTGATGCGGATGTAGGGATACGCTTTGTCGTCGCGCAGCCGGACGTTCCAGCGCGGCTGCTCGCGCCGGATGAGGTCCGCTTCCCAACGCAGCGCCTGCACCGGCGAGTCGGTGAGGATCCAGTCGAGATCGACGGCCTCGGCGGTGATGTTCCGCTTCTTGGGGTCGCTGTCGACGCCGACGAAGTACGACCGCACGCGGCTCTGCAGCGAGGTCGCCTTGCCGATGTAGATGATCGCGCCGGTGGCGTCCTTGAACATGTACACGCCGGGCCGATCAGGCAGGGCGGCCAGGCGTTCTGCCAGTAGACCGCTGGGTGGGGCCATGCCACGCTCCTGAGCCGGGCGGCGCTGCACACGCGCGCTCCCGCCGAATTGTACCAAGCGAGCCGACCGGTCCCGGCGGCTCAATCAGCGGGCGGCAGCGGTGCGATGCGTAGGGCGTGCAGCACGGGCAGGGTGGTGCCGATGTAGCTGATCAGCCCGAGCACGCGCACGCGCTCGCCGGCCGCTGGCGCGGGCAGGTCGCGGTAGGCGGCGTTGATCCAGAGTTGGCTGCCCTCTAACAGGAACAGCCGCTCGGCAGCGTGGACGGTTTCGACAGTGCCGTGTTGCACCGTGTAGTATCCAAGGCGCGCCCAGAGCAGGCGGTGGGCGACCTGGAAGGCGTTGGGCAGCGGCTCCCACGGCTGCAAGCGCCAGCCCAGGCGCCGGTCGAGCACGAGGATGTCGCGCTGGAGGGCGAGCGCCGCCTCGTAGACCACGCAACCGTGGGCGAGCAGGCGCTCGATCAGCTCGACCTCGACCTCCGGCGGGGCGAGCACCTCCACGCGCTGGGGGTGTGCGGTGCGGCCGACCAGCGCCAGCGCCTCGCCGCCGCGCGCCGGGCCGAGGGCGAGCAGGAGCTCCCGCGCGCGGCCGGCCAGCCGCGCGGCCACTTCCGCTTCCGCCGCCGGGTCCGTCGGCTCGGCCGCCGGGCGGTGCGGGAAGAGGAGTCTGGGCCAGCCGGGCATCGATGGCTTCCTCCTGGCGCGCGTATCGCTAGAGTCTAGCAAGCGCGACGGCCGTGGAGTGAGCGCGGCGCCGCTGGCTCCCAGGCCGCGAGAGGAGACCATGACCCGAACACTCGGCGCCCTCGTGGACGCCACCCCCGGCGCCCGGCTGGTCGCGGGACGGCCCGACCAGGTAGTGAGCGCCCTGACCCACGACTCGCGGCGCGTCACGCCCGGCGCGCTGTTCGTCTCGCTGCCCGGCCGCCGCTCCCCGGCCGACACGTTCGTCCCCATGGCGCTGGAGCGCGGCGCCGTGGCCATCGTCAGCGAGACACCCACGCCCCACTCCACGGCCCCGGCCTGGATCGTCGTGCCCAGTGCCCGCCAGGCGCTGGCCGACCTCGCCGCCGCCTGGCATGGCTACCCCTCCGAGCGCCTGCGCGTGATCGGCGTGACTGGTACCGACGGGAAGACGACTACGACGCGACTCATCGCCGGCCTGCTCCAGGCCGCGGACCGGCGCGCCGGCTGGTACACCACGGCCGACCTGCACCTGGGCGACGGTATCGTCCCCAATGCGGACTACCACACCACCCCCGAGGCCGATCGAGTGCAGGAGGTCCTGGGGACGATGGTCGCCGCGGGGTTGGACTACGCCGTGCTGGAGGCGAGCTCCCATGCCCTGGCGCAGGACCGCTTGCGCCGCTGCGCGGTCGATGTCGCGGTGTTCACCAATCTCAGCCCCGAGCACCTCGATTTCCACGGCTCGTTGGAGGCATACCTGGCGGCCAAAGCGCGGCTGTTCGCCCTGGCCGGCCAGCCCGCGCGGCCCGACGCGCCTGACACAGCCGTCGCTAACCCGCTGAAACGTGCGCCTTACGTCGTACTCAACGCCGACGACCCCGCCTGCGAGGCGCTGCGGGCCGCGGCGCGCGTGCCGGTGCGCACCTACTCGCTGGGCGGTCGGGCGGACGTGGTAGGCCACGATCTTGTCGAGATGCCCGAGGGGCTGCGCCTGCGCGTGGCGACCGCCGACGGCGAGTGGGAGCTGGCGACGCGCTTCCTGGGGCGCTTCAATGCGGCGAACTGGCTAGCGGCTATCACCGTCGCGCTGGCCGAGGGCGTGCCCGTGTCGACCATCCAGCAAGCGGCGCGGGCGCTGCAGCCGCCGCCCGGGCGCCTGGAGCGCGTGGACTGCGGCCAGCCGTTCGCCGTGTACGTGGACTTCGCTCACACGCCCCAGGCGCTGGCCGCCGCGCTCCGCGCCATCCGCGCGGTGGCCCGCGGACGCGTGCTGCTGGCGTTCGGTCAGGCGAGCGGTCGCACGGCAGAGAACCGCCCCGCCATGGGACGCGCCGCCGCCGAGCTGGCCGACTACTTCGTGATCACCAGCGACGACGCCGCTCCCGACGAGGCCCGGGCGATCAGCGCCGACATCGCCCGCGGGGCCCAAGCCGCCGGGGCGGGCACGGACCGCTTTCGCATCGAGCTCGACCGGCGCGCGGCGCTGCGCCACCTGTTCGCGCGGGCGCGGCCGGGCGACGCGGTGCTGTTAGCTGGCAAGGGCCACGAGCGTACGTTGAAGCTGGGCGACCGCATCGAGCCCTGGAGCGAGGCCGAGGTGGCCCGGGCGCTGCTGCACGAGCTCGGCTATCCGGGTTAAACAAGGCGCCTGCAGCCATTCCCCAGCGTCCCTTGCTTACCCTGCCGTTTGGCACGGCGGTTCTTCGGCAAACGCGCTGGTACCACGGCAGTCGGCCAAATAGGACCTTCGTACGATGCTCCGGCACCGCGGACGGTCGACAATGGACCGACTTCGTGTTCGGGAGCGTCGGGTAGATGCATTGGCCGAGGTGGTTGCGCTCCTTCGCAGTGGCTTCCGCGGTGACCCTCATGGCGTTTAGCTACATCCCGGGACCGAGCCAGGGCGGCCCCTCTCTCGCCCAGAGCACCGTTAGCTTCGCCCCGCCCGTGTACTACACGGCCGGCAATAACCCGCAGGACGTGGCGGTGGGCGATGTGAACGGCGACGGCAAACTCGACCTCGTCGTAGCCAACGCTACATCGAACGACGTGTCGGTGTTGCTGGGGGCGGGCGCCGGCACGTTCGGCGCGGCCACCACTTTGAGCGAGGGCGCGGGCTCATCGCCACGCGCCGTGGCCATCGCGGACCTGAACGGCGATGCGAAGCTCGACCTGGCCATCGCGCACTGCGGGGGCAGCGTCGGGATTCGCCTCAATACCGGCGCGGTGGGCGCCTCCCCACCCAGCTTCAACGGTCCGACCAACTTCAACGTCGGTGGTAGCAGCACCAGTTGTCCGACGGTGATCGCGACCGGCAACTTCAACGGCGGCAAGCCCGACCTCGCCACCGCCAACTTCAACACCGACAATGCGTCGGTGCTCCTGAACAGCACGGTCACCGGGAGCACCACGCCCATGTTCAGCGTGAGCGATCTCGCCAGCGCGGGCGATCAGCCGAGCAGTGTGGCGTTGGCAGACCTCAACGGTGACGGCAAGCTCGACCTTGCCGTAGCGATCGCTGGTACCAGCGCCGATCGCGTGGAGGTGCGGCTGGGCAATGGCGACGGCACTTTCAGCGCCACCTGGCAACAGGTGGCCATGGGCGGCAGTGGCTCCAATCCGGCCGGCGTCGTGGCCGCCGATTTCAACGGCGACGGCAAACCGGATCTCGTCACCGCCGATTTCGGCCATAATGACCTCTCGGTTCGGCTGAACACGACCTCCGCAGGCTCGACGACACTCACCTTCGGCCCCGTCGTCAACTACGCTACCAGCACGAGCAGCACGCCCCAGCCGACGAGCCTCGCGGTGGCCGACCTCAACCGCGACGGCAAGCTGGACTTGGCGGTCGCCAACTACGGCTCGGGGCAGGTGGCCGTTCTCCTGGGCAATGGCGACGGCACGTTCGGCACCGCGATCACGTACAACGTGGGGACTAACCCCGTGGCAGTCGCCACGGGAGACTTCAATGGCGACGGTTGGCCCGACCTCGTCGTTGTCCGGGCGAACGTCTCGACCAACAACGTGGTGGTTCTGCTCAACCAGCCGCCGCCAACGCCCACGCCCACCTCCACCAGCACCCCCACCGTCACGGCCACCGCCACCTC
>JADGHJ010000342.1 GCA_019686175.1 Chloroflexota bacterium
CCAGCGGAGGAGAGCGCCGCAGTGTGGGCAGAACATACGCGGTCTCCACCACGACTCGGCCACACCGGCGAGGTTACCGCCCCAGGAGCCCGATGTCAGGCCACCTCAGAAACAAAACCGGCCGAGCCGAGCTGGCTCAGCCGGTCTCCCTAGGACTCCACCCAACGCGCCCACGACCCGCGTCGTACCGATCGCGTTGGGCTCCCGGGCGCGTTCAGCAACAGGCGCCCGCAGCTAAGTTCTCGCCATCGTACCACACCGAACTCACCACCGCAAGCCGCGGGCCCCCCGTTTCGTGCTGCTAGCAGCCATAGGTGAATCGGAACAAGCCCCAACCCCGCCCTCAGCTCACCGCTTGTCGCAGCAGGGCGCCGAGCCGCGCCTCTTCGGCGGTCGTCAGCTCCTTCAGCGCATAGGCGGTCGGCCACATGCCGCCGTCGTCGAGGCGCGCCGCGTCGCTGAACCCCAGCGTCGCGTACCGCGTCTTGAACTTGTGCGCGCCCTGGAAGAAGCACACGATCTTGCCGTCCTTGGCATACGCCGGCATCCCGTACCAAAGCCGCGGCGCGAGGCTGGGCGCGTGGGCCTTGATGAGCGCGTGGAGCCGCTCGCCCAGGGAGCGATCTGGCTCTGGCATCTCGGCGATCTTGGCCAGCACGGCGCTTTCCTCATCGCCCTTGTTCGCGCGCGCGCCGCGCCGTCCAGCCGCCTTCAGCTCCCGCGCGCGCTCCTGCATCGCGGCGCGCTCCTCCGCCGTGAAGCCGTCGCTCGCCGCGTCGCGTGCCCGGGTGCGCTTCGCTGCCTTTGGAGCATCTGCCATGGACGGTCGTCTCCCTCCACAGAGTCTGATGGTCACCAGCCTTCTGATGAGACCGTGTCGCCCTCGTGATGGATCCCCAGCCCGGTTTCGTCCGCGTCGCGGGGAGTACCGCGCGAGGATGGCCCGCCAGGTCAGGATGTCAGCCGCTGGTACGCCTCGCGGTACTTCGCCGCCGTCTGCGCCACCACCTCGGGCGGCAGCGGCGGGGGCGGCGGCTCGTGGTTCCAGCCCGTGCTGTCCAGGTAGTCGCGCAGGTACTGCTTGTCGAAGCTCGGCTGCGGGCGGCCAGGTGCGTAGCCGTCCGCCGGCCAGTAGCGCGACGAGTCGGGCGTCAGCAGCTCGTCGATCAGCACCAGCCGCCCATCGAGCAGGCCGAACTCGAACTTGGTGTCCGCCAGGATCAGCCCCCGCGCCCGCGCGTGCGCCTCGGCGTGCTGGTACAGTGCCAGGCTCGTCGCCACCAGCAGCGCGCTCAGTTCCGAGCCCACCCGCCACTCGAGTTCGGCTAGAGTGATGTTCTCGTCGTGCCCGGTCTCCGCCTTCGTGGCCGGCGTGAAGCGCGCCTCGGGCAGTCGCTCCGCCTCGCGCAGGCCCGGCGGCAGCGGCTCGCCCGCCAGCGTACCGTTGCGCTGGTATTCGGCCCAGCCCGAGCCCGCCAGATACCCGCGCACCACGCACTCGATGTCGATCCGCCGTGCCTTGCGCACCACCAGGCTGCGGCCCACGATCTCCGGGTGCGCCCGCGCCAGCTCCGGCAGCGCGGTGGCCACGTCGTCCGTCAACAGATGGTTCTCCACGAGCCCCGCCGTCTGGCGGAACCAGAACGCCGACAGCGCCGTCAGCACTGCCCCTTTGCCGGGGATGAGCTCCTCCATCACCACGTCGTAGGCCGAGACGCGGTCGCTCGTCACCATCAGCAGCCGGTCGCCCAGGTCGTACATCTCCCGGACCTTGCCGCGGCTGTACAGCGGCAGCGGCAGCGCCGTGGCGCCCACTAGCGGCGGCGGCTCGGCCGTCCCCGCCAGGTAGTCGCGCACGCGCCGCGCCATCGCCTCGGGGTCGCGCTCCGGCTGCCCGCGCATCGCGCCGCGCTCCTAGCTCGCCGCCGCGGCCGCCGTCAGGCCCAGCCGCTCGAACGCCGTGTCGATCGCCCGGAGGTGGTAGCTAGGATCGAACAGCCGCGCCAGCTCCTCCTCGCCCAGCAGCGCGCGCACCTGCGGGTCGGCGGCCAGCAGCGCGCGGAAGTCGCCCCTGTCGTCCTGCCACACCTGCTTGGCGTAGCGCTGCACCAGCGCATACGCTTCCTGGCGGCTCATGCCCTTCTCCACCAGCGCCAGCAGCACGCGGCCGGAGTACACCAGCCCGCCCGAGCGCTCCAGATTCCGCTGCATGCGCTCGGGGTAGACGTCCAGCCCCTCCATGATGTGGGTGAAGGTGCGCAGCATGTAATCCAGCGCCAAGCAGGCGTCGGGCAGGATGATCCGCTCCACCGACGAGTGGCTGATATCCCGCTCGTGCCAGAGCACCACGTCCTCCAGCGCGGGGATCGCCGCGCTGCGTACCACGCGCGCCAGCCCGCATACCCGCTCGGCCAGCTCCGGGTTGCGCTTATGGGGCATGGCCGACGAGCCCTGCTGGCCCGGGGCGAACGGCTCGGCCACCTCGCCGACCTCGGTGCGCTGCAGGCCGCGGATCTCGGTGGCGAACTTCTCCAGCGAGCTGGCGATCAGGGCCAGGGTGAGCACGAACTGCGCATGCCGGTCGCGCTGCACGATCTGCGTGGCCGCCTCGGCCGGCCGCAGCCCGAGCTGCCGGCAGACGTACTCTTCCACCTCGGGCGGCACGTTGGCGTGCGTGCCCACCGCGCCCCCGATCTTGCCCACCGCCACCATCTCGCGCGCCTGCGCCAGCCGCGTGCGGTGCCGCCGTACCTCGGCCACCCACACGGCCAGCTTGTGCCCGAAGGTCAGTGGCTCGGCGTGGATGCCGTGCGTGCGCCCCACCATGAGGGTGTACTTGTGCGCCAGCGCCTGCCGCGTGAGCACCGCCTCCAGGCGCTCCAGGTCCTCCGCCAGCAGATCGCACGCCTCGCACAGCACCACCGCCAGCGCCGTGTCCAGCACGTCCGACGAGGTCAGCCCCAGGTGGATGAAGCGCCCCGCCGGTCCCACGCTCTCCGCCACCGCGCGCACGAACGACAGCACGTCGTGGTGGCTCTCGCGGTAGATCTCCTCCATGCGCGCGCGGTCGACGCTGGCGCGCCGGATGGCTGCCAGGTCCTCCGGCCCGATCGCGCCCAGCGCGGCCCAGCCCTCGCAGGCCAGGATCTCCACCCGTAGCCACAGCTCGAGCTTGTGCTCCTCCGACCACAGGCGCTTCATCTCGGGGTAGGTGTAGCGGTCGATCATCCCTTCGCTCTCCGCGCCTTGGCGGGCAGGCCATCGTTGGTGCTGGGGGAACAGCCACTGCCGAGGCCAGAGGGGTCGGGCCGTCGTACGGCAGGGCGAGCCGCCGGTAGTCTACCACACCCCTTGGCAGGCGATATACTGCCAGCAGCGGTCGTGCGGACCCAGCGGAAGCGGGCCATGGCGCACAGCGAGCGGCTCCGCACATCACCTCCTCTTGCATCGCCTCTCGGTGCGGGATCCCCCGCGCATCTCAGACGTCCAGCAAGCGGACACCCGCTGGTGCGCGACTCAGTATGCAGGCGATGGCCGCGGCCTGTGCCGCAATCGCCACCGCGACAACGATGTGGAACGCGGCCACCCAGGGCCAGCCAATCCTC
>JADGHJ010000056.1 GCA_019686175.1 Chloroflexota bacterium
GCCCCCTTCACCTGCCCGCTTCAGGATCGTCCCCTGCCCCTGGAGCGAGTCCCCCGATCGCCTGATACCAGTCACAGATGATGGGCTGCGGCAAACTGGCAGGGGGCACTTGCACGGCCACCCCCAAGCGCTCGTCCGCCGGAGCGCGGGCGTGTGCGCCGCGGCTTGTGCCCCCGTGCACAAATGATACAATGTCTCAAGTTTGGCCGCGCGCCCCGGGGCGCCGGCGACATCGAGGGAGGCTATGCACGCTCGCTGTCACTCCGCCCTGCCGCGCTTACTACTCGCTCTCGCCTTGCTGGGCAGTTACCTTGCCGTCCAGGCTCCGCCTGGCCGCGCCCAACCCGTGCTCACCGTCACCACCACCATCGGCCTGTTCGCCGACTTCGCCCGTCAAGTGGGTGGCTCGCGCGTGGAGGTGCTGCAGCTCCTGGGCGACGGCGTCGACCCCCACGGCTACCAGATGACTCCTGGCGATCTGGTCAACATCAACCGCTCGCAGGTGCTGCTGTACAACGGCCTGGGCTTCGAGCCGTTCCTGAGTCAGGTCTTGCAGGCAGTGGCGCCCGCAGTGACGCGGGTGGCACTGGCGGAGGGACTTCCGACCCTCACCGTCGACAGCGTGCCGGACCCCCACCTGTGGCTCGACCCGCAGTTGGCCCAACGTTACGTCGAGCGCATCCGCGACGTGCTCAGCGCCCAGGATCCGGAGGGCGCCGAGGAGTACCGCGCCAATGCCGAGCGCTACCTGGCCGAGCTGCAGGCGCTCGACCAGGAGATCGCGGCGCTGGTGGCCCAGATCCCCCCGGAGCAGCGCAAGCTCCTGACCACCCACAACGCGTTCGCGTACTTCGCGCGCCGCTACGGCTTCGAGGTCATCGGCGCCGTCCTGTCCGCCGAGGCGCACGAGCCGTCGCCCAGCGAGCTGATCGCGCTCATCCGGCAGGCTCGCAGTGCCGGCGTGCGCGCGCTCTTCGTCGAGCCCCAGTTCGACACGCGGCAAGCGGCCCAGCTAGTCGAGCAAGCGAACCTGCGCGTGGTGCCGCTGTACAGCGACGCCCTCCCACCCGATGGGTCGATCCAGGGCTACATCGCGATGATGCGCGCCAACGCCACGAACATCGTGAGCGCGCTACGCTGACCCGACGTGTATGCCTAAGACAATATAACCATGCGTTAGACAACGGTCACTCTGGCCAGCTTGTATACTCCCTTCGAGGGCTGTTTTTGCCCTAGAACGGTGCCGCGCCGGCGAGGTGGGAGACAAGGTGAGCCAGTTCGAGCTCGTTTCGGTCGCGGGCGGTCGCCTGCGGCTGCGGTGGCGGCGACGGAGTGCCGGCGAGGCGGCGCAAGCCGCGGCCGGCGCGTTGGAGGGCGTGCAGCGGGCTGAGCTGCGCCCGGCTTCTCGCTCGCTCGTGGTGTACTTCGATCCGGCGCGGCTGCCTGCCGACGCCGTGGTCGCCGCGCTCGACCGCGCTGCCACCCACGTGCCCGCTGCGCCGCCCTCGCCCAACGGGCGTGTTGCCGTCGCCGCGCCCGGCCCGGCCCAGCCGATCGTCAGCGCCCACGAACACACCCATGCGACGGAGTCGCTGCGCGGGCCGGTCACGCGCCTCCTGCTGGGGGGCACGGTGCTGGCCGGGCTGGGCCTGCAGCGGCTGTTTCTCGGCGCCGTGGCCCTGCCCCCGCCACTCACGCTCGTCGTTGGCGGAGTGAGCGTCATCGTCGGCCTGCCCTTCCTGCGCGGCATGGTGCGCACCTTGCGGGGGCGCCAGCGGCTGGATACGGATACGCTCGTCGGGGTCGCCACCGGCGTGAGCATCGTCATGGGCGAGGGCGTGGTCGCCCTGGTCGTGCTGTGGCTGCTCACGCTCGGCGAGCTGCTCCAGGCGCTGGTGCTGCGGCGCACGCGCCGTGCCATCCGTGCCCTGCTGGTCGACCGCGGCGAGGCGTGGGTCGTCGTCAACGGCACCGAGGTACGCACGCCGGTCGACCAGCTCCAGCCCGGCGACATCGTCGCCGTGTACAAGGGCGACCGTCTGCCAGCCGATGGCGTGGTGGTCGAGGGTGAGGGCGCCGTCAACGAGGCGCCGATCACCGGCGAGTCGATCCCCGTCTTCAAGCAGGCCGACGCGACCGTCTGGGCCGGCACGCTCGTCGAGTCAGGCGCGCTACGCCTTCGGGTCGAGCGGGTGGGCACCGAGACGGCGGTCGGGCGGCTGATCGCCCGGGTGGAGCAGGCCGAGGAGCTGCGCGCGCCGATCCAGACCCTGGGGGAGGCGTTCGCGCGGCGGTTCGTGCCCGTCTCGTTCGCGCTGGCGGCAAGCGTGTTCCTGCTGACGGGCGACGCGCGCCGCGCCATGACCATGCTGCTGGTCGCCTGCCCGTGCGCGGCCGGCCTCAGCACGCCCACCGCCGTCAGCGCGGCCATCGCCAACGCGGCGCGGCGAGGGATCCTGATCAAGGGGGGCACGCACCTCGAGGCCGCCGGCCAGATCGATACCGTCGTCTTCGACAAGACCGGCACGCTCACGCTCGGCCAGCCGCGCGTCTCCACTGTCTACGGCCTCGCCGACGACATCCCGCCCGAGGAGGTGCTCGCCCTGGCGGCCAGCGGCGAGTTCCACTCCAAGCACCCGTTGGCGCTAGCCGTCGTGCGGCACGCCGAGGAGCGCGCCCTGGAGATCCCGCCGCACGAGGAGTGCGAGATCATCGTGGGCCAGGGCGTCCACGCCGACTTGCAGGGCAACTGCATCCTGGTCGGCTCGGCGCGCCTGCTCGAGCAGTTCCAGGTGCCGGTGCCAGGTGAGGCCCAGACACTGGCGCGTCGGCTGGCGGCCGAAGGCGAGACGCCGCTGTATGTCGGATACCGCGACCGCGTGGTCGGCGTGTTGGGCATCGCCGACCAGGTCCGCCCGGAGGCGCCCGAGGCGCTCCGCCTGCTGCGCGAGCTGGGGGTGCGACGCATCCTCATGCTGACCGGCGACGACCCGGTGGTCGCGGCGGCGGTCGGGCGCCAGCTCGGCATCCCCGAGAGCGACATCCGGGCGCGTGCCCTGCCGGAGGACAAGTACGCGCTGGTCCGAGAGCTGCAGGCCGCCGGGCACCGCGTGGCCATGGTCGGCGACGGCATCAACGACGCGCCCGCCCTCGCACTGGCCGACGTGGGCATCGCGATGGGCACGGCTGGCAGCGATGTGGCGATCGAGACCGCCGACGTGGCGCTGGCCAGCAACGACGTGCGCCAGGTGGCCAGTGTCATCCGTCTGGGCCGACGCACCTTGGCGGTGATCCGGCAGAACTACGCGCTGTCGATCGGCGTAAACAGCCTCGGCATCGTCGCGGGCGCGCTCGGCACCCTCAACCCGTTCGTGGCGGCTGTGCTTCACAACGCGTCGAGCCTCGCGGTGGTGCTGAACTCGGCGCGCCTCACACGCTACCGCGATCTCGAGGGGCTCGCGCCGGCGCCCGCGCCCCAGCCGCAACTCACCGGGGCTCCAGTCCCGACGAGCTGAGCGCGCCCGTGCCGTTCGGCGCGCGTGGCTCCTAGGGCTGCAGGTACAGGCCGTTCGAGCCGGCCTGCAACCCGTAGGCCGTGCCAGTGGCGGTCTGTTGATAGCCGCTGTCGGTCCAGGGCCGCAGGTAGCCGTACGTGTACCAGCCCGGTCCGTTCGGGCCCCACTGCGACCAGAACCACTGGTAGCCTTGCACGTCGGCCTCTTCGCGCGGGGCGAAGGTGGTGATCACCATGATGTCCAGCATCTGCTGCTGGTCGGGCGGGAGGGTGGCGCGGAACTGGGCGAGGCGCTCCACGAACGCTTTGCGCTGCGCCTCGTCGGGCATGGCGATCGGCTGCGACATGACAGCGCTCCCTTCGGTCCAATCGCGCGCTCTTGGTGGCGAACTATACGCGATCGCCCTGGCCCGCGGCCATTTTCGCTCAGGCCGCGGGCTGGTAAGCGGGGCCCAGCGAGGCGGTGATCGCATCGGCGGCCTCGGGCACGTGGGCGGCGAAGGCACGCAGGAGCCCATAGCAGCCGGCCAGCATCATCGCGCCGTGGGGCACGGCCAGGTACGGCGCGAGCGGCGAGCCGGCCAACAGGGCGCGGCGCGGGCCGATGGCCACGGTGCGACTCGGTGGCGGTGCGGCCGGATCGGCGATGAGCGCACCGTGACCCATATCCGCAAACACCTCGTCGTTGGTCAAGGTGCCGGCGGCCAGGCGGTCCAGGTACCGCTCCAGCTCGGCCCGGGTCAGCTCGCCCGTGTGGTGCTCGAACAGTCCGGCCACGCGGCCGGCCGCGAGGTGAAACGCCAGGGTGTGGAAGTTGCCCACGTTGACCACCAGGGGCGAGGGCGTCGCGCGCACCACCGGATCCTCGAGCGCCCCGAGCACCGCTGCGGGACCGGTGTCCATCACCAACAGGGGGATGGACGGGTCGAGCGAGGCGGCCACGGCCGCCATACGCGTCAGCTCCGGGGGGATGGCGTGGCGGAGAAAGGCGAAGGCCGCCAGGCCAGTGGGCGCGTTCACCGTGCGCGCCAGGTAGGCGAAGCGGAAGGCACGGTCGCTCACCCCAGGCGGCGCGTTGCCATGGTCGAACACGGCCACGGCCACGGCGTCGAGCGCAGTGGGCGCGCCGAACGCCGCCAGCGTGCGCAGGAGCGTGTCGAAATACAGGTCGCGCAGGACGATACGCCGTACGCCCCGGAGGCCGGCCGCCTCGTCCTCGCTCACCAGCCGCACCCCCAGCCGCTCGACCTTGGCGAGCTCGTCGTCGAACGTACGCGCCGCATCGGGCGTCGCGTACACGGGCAACCCGGCGCGCAGGTGGTCCTCGGCCGCCCAGTGGCACGGGCCGCCGCCCTGGATGACCCCGGTGAGCAGCACCGGCTCGCGCGCGGCGGTGGCCGCCCGGATGGCGTTGGCCACGATCACGGTCGGCGAGGGCAGCACGAGCTGGGGACAGTTCTCCAGGGTCTCTGCGCTGTCCCACAGCAGCACGTCCTGGGTGCCGGTGCCGACATCGACGCACAGGATGCGCATGATCGCTCTGCTAGCGGCGGCGGTGCCGCTGCTCGTACTCGCGTAGGCCGTCGAGCTGGCGCGCGTTGGGCACGGTCTGCCAGCGGCGGGCGCGGATCAGCCGCATGGCATCGACCGCCCGGTAGCCGCAGGCCACGAGCACCGCGGCGCCGAAGGTGGGCGCGCGGCCGGCCCCGTGCATGCAGTGGACGAACACCTTGCGACCCTGCGCCTGCTGGTCGAGCACCCAAGCCACCCCGCGGTCCAGATCGGCCTGGCTCGGCGGATAGAGATCGGGCGTGGGCAAGTGAAGCAGCTCGATGCCGTAGCGGGCGAGCAGCTCGCGGTCGTCGCAGGCTTCCTCGCGCAGATCGACCACGGCCTCGATGCCCATCGCGCGTAGGCGGCGCACGTCCTGCGGCCGGTACGCCCCGCCCACCGCCAGCGAGTCGGTCACCCAGTCGAGGTTTAGTGCCCGCGGGCGTAGCTCGCCCAGCCGCGCGATACCTTTGACCACCGTATAGCGGAGATTGAGCCACAGCTCGGCCAGCCAGCTCCGCCGGCCACGCAGCACCTCGCTCTCGGCGACGTCTGGGAGCGCCTCAGCGGCCTGGAGCGCCGGCGCATCCTCCGGCGCGGGCAGCCCGGTGGAGCAAGGCATGCGGCCCGGCTGCCCGATTCCGATCCGCTCGCCTCGTTGCGCCCCTGTCGCCACCTGGTCCCTCCTGCCTAGCCCTATCGCGCCCGCGCCCAGCGCGCTCCGTGCAGTTTGCTACCATGTACGGTAAGTATACGGTCTGGGCGGCGCCTGGCCGGCCGGTTTTTGTCGCGCGCTGCCGGCGCGTTCTCGCTGGGCGTCGCGTGGAGGCACGCCGTGCGCTCCCCCTGCTCCGAGCGGCCGCCCGTGGCCTATACCTCGGACGCCCGCGGGCTGCCCTGTCCGCTGCCGTTGCTCCACCTCGCGCGCGACCTCCGCCGGCTACGCCCCGGTCAGATCGTCGAGCTGCTCGCCGACGACCCGGCCGCCCGCGACGACGTGCCAGCCTGGACCCGCCGCAGCGGCCACATCCTTCTCTGCTGGGAGGCCGCCGCAGGCTACGACGCCTACTACGTACAGAAGCGGCAAGGATAGACTCATGCCCGACGGCTCCCCCATCTTCTTGGATCACTCGACCACGACCCCGCTGGCGCCGGCGGTGTTCGCCGCGATGCGGCCGTACTACGAGGAGCGCTTCGCCGTGGCCTCGGGCCAGTACGCGGCCGCTCGCCAGGCGCGCAAGGACATCGAGGCCGCGCGCGAGCAGCTCGCGGGCCTGCTGGGCTGCCGGCCGGCCGAGCTGATCTTCACGAGCGGGGGCACCGAAGCGGCGAACCTGGCGATCCGGGGCGTGGCCGAGGCCAGCCGGCGCCGCGGCGACCACATCATCACCACCCAGATCGAACACCGCTGCGTGCTCGACACCTGCCAGGCGCTCGAGCGCCAGGGCTATCGCGTGACCTACCTGCCCGTCGACGCGGCGGGCCGTGTGGACCTCGACGCCCTGGACCACGCGCTCGACGCGCGCACCATCCTGGTGGCGGTCATGCTGGCCAACAACGAGGTCGGCACCCTGCAGCCGATCGCCGAGGTCGTGCGCCGTGTCAAGGCCCGTAGCCGCGCGATCCCCGTGTACACCGACGCCGCGATCGCGGGCGGCGTGCTCGACCTGCACGTCGACCGGCTCGGCGTCGACCTGCTGTCGCTCTCGGCCCACAAGGTATACGGCCCGCGCGGGGTCGGCCTGCTGTACGCCCGCCGGCTGGTCCAGCTCACGCCCCAGATCGTCGGGGGCAATCAGGAGCGCGGCCGGCGGGCGGGCACCGAGTACGTGGCGGGCATCGTGGGCATGGCCAAGGCGTTCGAACTGGCTTACCAGGACCTCGACGCGCGGCGCGCCCACTTGCAGCGGCTGATGCAGCGGCTGCTGGACGGCCTGCTAGAGCGGGTGCCAGAGACCGTGCTGGTCGGGCCGCAGGCCATGGAGGAGCGGCTGCCGCACGTGGCGACGCTGTGCTTCCGCTATATCGACGGCGAGGCGATGGTCCTGAACCTCGACGTGCAGGGCATCGCCGCTGCCTCGGGCTCGGCCTGCGCCTCCGCCACCTTCGACCCGTCCCACGTCCTCCGCGCCATGGGCGTGCCCAAGGAGCTAGCGCACGGCAATCTCCGCCTGGGCCTGGGCATCGACAACACGGACGACGAGATCGACCGCGCCCTGGAGATCATCCCCCGGGTGGTGCAGCGGCTGCGCGAGATCTCCCCGCTGGGGCGCGCCTGATGTCGTCGACCCCCGAGGCACGGGCGGGCAGCGCGCCTCAACAGCTTCGTGCCCTGCTAGCCGAGCCGGGCCTGCTGCTCGTGCCCGGCGCCTTCGACGCCCTCGCCGCCCGGCTCATCGAGGCGGCGGGCTTCCGAGTCGTCTACGCCACGGGTGCCGGCATCGCCAACGCCTACCTGGGCTGGGCCGATGTCGGCCTCACCACCATGACCGAGGTCCGCGACGCCGTCTGGCACATCGTCGACGCGACCAGCCTCCCCGTGATCGCCGACATCGACACGGGATTCGGCAATGCGGTGAACGTGGCGCGCGCCGTCCGCGAGTTCGAGCGCATCGGCGTGGCGGCGGTGCAGCTCGAAGACCAAGTGTTTCCCAAGCGCTGCGGCCATTTCGCCGGCAAGGCGGTGATCGCCCAAGCGGAGATGGTCGGCAAGATCCGCGCGGCGTGCGACGCCCGGCACAACGGGCTGGTCCTGGTGGCGCGCACCGACGCGCGCGCCGTGGAAGGGCTGGAAGCAGCCATCGCGCGGGCCCGGGCTTATCGCGAGGCCGGTGCCGACGTGTTGTTCGTGGAGGCGCCGCGCTCCCGCGCCGAACTAGAGACGATCGCGGCGGCGCTAGGGGATGCGCCGCTACTCGTGAACCTGGTCGAAGGGGGCCAAACCCCGCTCCTGCCGGCGGCCGAGCTCGCCCGCATGGGCTACAAACTGGCGCTGTACGCCAACACGGCCCTGCGTGCCGCGGCACGGGGCATCCAGCGCGCGCTCGCCTATCTCGCCGCCCACGGCAGCACGCTCGGGGCCGACGACCTGCTGATCGACTGGGAGACGCGCCAGCGCCTCGTCCGCCTGCCCGAGATCGAGGCCCTGGAGCGGCGCTACGCCGCGCCCGACTGACGCCCGCGCGCGGCAGACTTTGCCCCCCCTCGCTCCCTGCCCCCGAAGTGAGTGGACTGGCGCCCGCGACCGGAAGGCCACTCGTGCAGCCTGTACGAAGGCGCGATCGGGGCTTTGGTCGCTTTCACCGATGACGCCGGCCGCAACGGGACGCGAGAGTACAGGTGATTGCGACGGCGCGTCGGGCGCGGCCCTGGCGCGCCGCACACTGCGAGGAGCGCGCTACCAGGCGCGCCGGACGGATCACCAGCGTGGTCACCCTAGAGGAGCTGCTCCAGCTGCCGAGCGTGCGCGGCGCGCGGCTGAACGGTGGCGAGGCCGCGCTGGGACGCGAGCTCGTGTGGGTGGCGACCGTCTCCCTGCGACCGTCCCGGCCGCCACAACTGCGGCCGGGCGAGTTGCTGCTCCTCCCGCCGGAGGCGGTCATCCGCGCCGGGTCGGGAAGCGCCTTCGCGGCGGCGCTACGCCAGCTGCTGGCCGCCGAGCCCGCGGCGTTCATGCTCTGGGAGCCCGTGCCGCCCGAGGCCGAGCGCATGTTATGGGCCAGCGGGGTCCCGTGGCTGGTGCTGCCCGCCCACGTGGAGCCCACGGCGGTGGAGCGGGACATCACGCGGCTGATCGCCGAACGGCAAGCCGAGTGGCAGCGGCTGGAGACCACGGCCTACCGCGAGCTGCTCGAGCTGGTGATCCACGGGCGCGGCATCGCCGCACTGCTCGGCGCACTGGCACGGCTGACCCGGAAGGCCGTCGCACTGGAGAACGCGACACACCAGCTCCTGCGCCTGGAGTGGCCACCCCACGACGACATGCGTGCGCCGCCCCTCGCCACCGTGCCCAGCACCCACGACCTGCTGAACGGCGCGAACGCGGCAGCCGTCCGGGCCTGGCTCCAAGCCGCCGCCATCTCCGCGACCGACCCACCGACCGCCCTCTTCGACCTCGAGGAGCATGGCTGGGCGCGGCTGGTCGCGCCGGTCCAGGGCGCGACGGGCTTGGCGGGGCTCGTGTCGCTCATCGCGCCACCGGACCACTTCACCGCCCGCGATCGCCTGCTGCTCAAACGCGCCACGGCCGCCTGCGCGCTCGAGTTCGCCAAACAGACGGCGGTGCTCGACGCGCGGGAGCAGCCGCGCGGCGAATTCGTCGCCAGCCTCTTGGTGGGCGACCTCCCCGACCCGCAGCTCGTTGAGCACCGGGCGGCGGCATGGGGCCTGCGCCTCGGCACGATGCACAACGTGCTGGCACTCCGCCCCGTGGCCCGAGACGACACGCCGCAGAACCACGCGCGGCTCGACCGCCGCCTGGAAGAGGTGTTGGCCTGGCATCTCGGCGTCGACGCCCACGCGTTGCCGTTCCGCGCGCTGAACGGTACGGCCGCGCTCGTCCTCCCCGTGGAGCGCTTCGGCGACGCCCGGGCCCTGGCGAACTGGGCCGCGCGCTTGCACCGTCAGCTAGCGACCGAGTGGGGCGCGCCGGGACTGTCGGCAGGCTTGGGCCGGGTGCAGCCCGGACTCGGGGGGATTCGCGTCGCCTACCAGGGAGCGCTGTGGGCACTCGATCTCGGCGAGCGGCTGTTCGGTCCTGGCCGGCTGACGCAGTTGCAGGAACTCGGCGTCTACCAGCTCCTGCTGGCCCTGCAGCGCACGCCGGACCTGGCGGACTTCTGCCAGGAGCTGCTCGGCCCACTACTGGACTACGACCGCCAGAAGCAGACCGACCTCGTGGCCACGCTCGACGCCTACCTCGCCGCCCGCAATAGCCCCTCGGAGACAGCCGCGCGCCTCCACCTCCACCGCAACACCGTGCTGTACCGCTTGCGGCGGATCCGCGAGCTGCTGGGGCGCGATCCCGACGACCCCGAGCAGCGGCTGAGCCTCCAGCTGGCTCTGCGGGCGCGCCTTCTCCTGGCGCACTAGCGGGCCTTGTCTACTCCCCGTCGGCAGGCCCGGGGAGCAGAGCGGCCGCGGTGCCTGCGCTGCGCTAGCTCAGCACCCGGGTGAAGAAGTTCTGCGCGAACTGCTTGCCCACGCTGACGGCCGCCTCCTCGGTGGTGGTCACCGGGATCGTCAGCCGCATGAGGGTGGCACCAAGCCGCCACTCGCGCCGCACATCGGTCCACAGGTACCAGTGCATATCGACGAACTGTTCGCCGCTGTCGAGCCGCGCGACGATCGTCCGGGCGGCCACGTTGCCCCCCTCGACGGGGATGTACACCGGCGGCCGGTCCTCGACTGTCCAGTTGGCCGCCACGTAGCACACGGTGGGCGCGTGGAAGCTCTGGCCCTTGGTCCCGCCGATCACCGTGAGGTAGAGCACGGCGTTGTCGGCGCGCCAGTACTGCCGGAACAGGAACTGGTCGGCGCCCAGCGTGGGCAACGACTCCTCGTTGGCCACCGGCGCGTCGCGCCCGACCCACTCGGCGATGCGCAGCGGGAGCTGCGGCAGCGCGGGGCTATTGCTGAGGTCGAACGCCGTCTCCACGATGTGCTCGTCCGACGTACGCATCCAGCCCTCGCGATCCGTGAGGAAGCGCGGGCGCGGGTCCTCGGTGTGCCAGGGGAGCCGCTCCTTGGCGGCCAGCAGATCTTGGCGGTCCTGCCGCGCCATCGACACCCACGCCGTGCCCAGCACAGCCGCGAGCAGCAGGGCGACGATTGCTAGCGGCCGAACTGCAGCCGCCACAGAGGGCATCGCAGACCTCCACTGGCCAGCAGCAGCAGCAGCAGCGCCAGCCCGAAGAACACGTAGCTGGAGTAGTCGTGGTAGTAGTTCATGGCCGCCGCCTGCCCCCAGACGTTGGCCACGCCGAGCAGCACCGCGATCCGTGCCGTGTTCGCCACCAGCGCCAACGGGATCACCAGCGCCAGCAGCGCGATCTTGTTCCGCAGCCCGCCCGGGGTACCGACCATCACCACGAACAGGGCTAGCGTGAACAGCGCGATGGACGAGCGCAGGCCGGCGCACACGCCACCCACCGCGAACTGCGCGTTGGGCAGCGTGATCAGCGACCCATCGTTGTAGGCCGGCACGCCCAACAGGCGGACCAGCGCCGTGGAGACCGTGGCCGTGGGCGCCTCCAGCCATTGGGCCACCCAGACATCGAATGGCAAGGGCACCATCAAGAGCAGGAACGCCAGCGGGAACAGCCAGCGCCGAAACACCGGCAGCCCGAACAGCGCGAGGACGATCCCCGCGACCACCACCGGCAAGGAGAACCCGGCGATCCAGTAGGCCGAGTACCAGAGCCCCGCCACCAGCATCGCCAGCCCCAGGGCGATCACCGGGTAGCCTACGAGGCTCGGCGCGCGCAGGGCCAGCGCGTCGCGGGCGCGCCACACCAGGAACAACGACAGCAGGGGCACCAGCACCCCGTGCGTGTAGTACGGGTTGTCGCGCCACTCGGTGAACAGCCAGGGCCACACATCGCGATAGGCGACGATCACCGCCAGCACGATGCCGAGCACGGCAGCCAAGGGACCCAGCCGCGCCAGGAGCGCGGTCGGCGCTGGCGCCGGCTCCGATCGCCCGAAATTGAGCGGATTGCGCATGGATGCCCTCGTCTCGTGGTCAAATCGCTCTCTATGGTACCGCGCTCCCACGGAGAGCGACAACGATTTGTGCGGAACCGCGACGCCTCGCCTCGGACGCTACGCCTCGACTGGGCCGTCGCGGCGGAAACGATCACGACCGACAGGAAAGTAGGGACAAGGGCTCGGAGAGGGGTGCTCTCCGAGCCCTTGCGTGTGGGTGTTACCTAGGGCTAGGGCTTAGGCGTCGTCGCGGCGGCGCAGCGTGCGCGCGACCACCAGGCCACCGAGGATCGCCAGGCCACCCGCGAGGAGGAACAGGCTGTCCGCCTCAGGGATCACCGGGACCTCGGCCGGGCCCCGACCCGCCATCGGCGCGGGCGGCGGCGGCGGCAGCAGCGGCGGCGGCGGCGGCGGGACCACCTGCAGCGGCGGCGCGGGCGGCACCGGCGGCACCGGCGGCGGCACCGGCTGGCACTGGAGCGTGCCAGTCAGCGTGACACCACCAACGACCACCGTGATCGTGCCACCCTGGATCGGCGTGCCCGTCGTGCTGCCCAGATAGGTCTGGCCCGGCTGGAACGGGTTGAACGGGATGCCCGGCGGGAAGATCGCGCCCGGGTTGATCGCGTTCGCCAGCGTCAGCGACGGCGTCTCCGTGCCCGAGGTGGTCTGGAGCGTCAGCGTCGGCGTGGCCGTCGAGCCCAGGATCGTCAGGACGAACTGGTTCGAGGTCGCCGAGATGAACGGCGAGATCACCCCGATGCCGCTCGGCGGCACGGTCGCGAACTGCGCCGAGATCCCACCACTGCTCAGGGTGGCGAAGGCCAGCGTGCCGACCGGGCAGCCCTGGCCGACCACCTGCTGGTTGATCGTCGCCGAGCCAATGGCCGGGGCCGCGGGCGCCAGCACGAGCGGGTCACTGGCGCTGGCCGGCGCAGCCGCCGCGTTCGTCAGCTGCTGGCTGGTGAACGCGCCCGACTTCAACGTCGCCGTGATGGTGAACGTCGCCGTGGTGGTATTCGCCGGCACCACCAGCGCGCACAGCAGCTGCTGAGCGCTGGGGTCCGCGCCCGCCGGCACCGAGCCGCCGGACGACGTGGTGCAGCTCACCGACGTGACGCCGCTGCCCGGCGTCGCGCTCACGAAGTTGAACGCCGTGCCGAGGAAGTCGCGCACGTTGAACGTCGTCGGCAGGACGTTGCCCGGCGGGCTCACCGGCGGCGCCGTCACGGTGATCGTGTAGGTCACCGTCCCGCCCGGGCTCACGCTGGTCGGCGACGCCGACTTGCTCACCGTCGTCGAGCCGACCTGGTTCAGCACGCTAAAACCGAAGTGACCCGCCTCATCGACGACGGCCACCGAATCGACCGCCACCGCGGGCCCCTCGCTCACCGCCGGCTCGGGCGCCGCCTGCACCGTAGTGCTGAGCGCACCAAGGAGCATGGGCAGCACGAGCATTGCGGCGAGTAGCGCGCGCAACGGGATCCTTAGACTCATTCAGTCGCCCCCCTTTCCGTCGTGGGTTTGGTTGCGTGGCTGGATCCCTAGCCCCTGGATCGCCACCGCGAGGCCGCGCCGCCGCGCGCCTCGCCCTGTGGCCGACGAACCACTGGTCTGTCGCCCTTCACCGACCTGACAGCGCCACGACTGGACAGGCCGCGACGCGCCAGCCAAGCCGTGTGTAGCGGCGCTCCTCCAGCAGCCCCGAGGCTCGTCGGCTGTGGTGGGAGCTGGTCGGCTATGGCGTTGGGGTTGTCTGCGGTTAACACCTCCTTCCCCTGCGCGCCAGCCACAGCTCCACCGAACTGCGAGCGCCCTAGACTAGCTGTCCGCGGGAGCCCGGTCCGGCCCCCCAGGGCGACAGAGCACACCTGCGCGGGCAGAGAGTCTCTGCGCGTCTCCCCCTAGTTAAACGTCTGGCCGCGCGAAACGTTACACCTGCCGTACTCGCGCTGCCGGGCGCAAAGCCGGACCCATCTTACTGGAGCGGCCCGCCGCCTGACAACCGGGGGACCCAGCCGCTCCGCGCGCCTCCCGCTCGCCCACCTGCCGGCTCGAGCCACCAGCGCGCGGAGGTGAGGGCTCCGTCACCGAGCCTCGCAGTCGGTGGCCCTGCGCTAGCCTCTCCTCCTTGACACCACGATCGCAGCAGGGTCCCGGCCGCGACGCCGCGCGGCCGGCAGGTCGGCGGTCCGACCGATCTCCCTGTGAGATCAAACGGGCCGACTTCCACAAACGTTTCACCGGCGGCCCGGCCCGGATCCGCCGCGATCGCGCTCAGGCTAGCGCCCGGCCGGCTTGTCGGTACCAGGGGAATCCATTACAATAAGAGCACAGGCCCCCTTAGCTCAGCGGATAGAGCACTGGCCTCCGGAGCCAGGGGCGGGGGTTCGACTCCCTCAGGGGGTACCACCCAAGGCGTCCTGCCACGACCAGCCGCGCCGCCTGGGCCCACGCCCGGCGCGCGGCTGCTGCTTTCCGGGCCGCGCTCGTCGGCCGGGCTCGCCGCTCAGCCCCATCGCCAGCGGATAGCCCACGCCGTCTCGGCCGACGCGGCCCTGTCGCAGCCCATCCACGTCCAGCTCCCCATGTCCCCGCCCGGCCGCGCGTCTCCCTGGCCGGCGCTACCCACAACGCCCTCCTCGCAGAGACCAGCCGACCGATCGTCACCGGTGCCACCCGCTGCCACTAGCGGCGCCGCCCCCACAACCCCGACTGCGATAGCCTGGAGCAGAGTGTGCTACCGTTAGCGCGCGACGGCGCGCCGTTGCCCGGCCGAAGGAGCAGCGATGGCGGTGTGGAAGGCGTACCCATCCCACAGGCCGCTCGCGCGGCTGCACGTGGGGCTGTTCATCGTCGCGGCCGGCGCCCTGCTGCTGGCGATCCTCGCGGTCGGCCATTATACCGACTGGCTGTGGTTCGAGAGCCTCGGCTACGCGCGCGTGTACGGTACGATGCTCGTCGCGCAGGCCACGCTGTTCGCGCTGGGCGCGCTCCTCTTCCTTGGGCTGTTCACCAGCAACGTCGTGCTCGCCCGTCGCCTCGCGCGCCGCGAGCAATGGTCCACCGCAGGTGGCGACGAGGGGCTCTGGGCCTACCTCCACCGCCTCAGCGCCCAGCTCAGCACGCGGCGAGACGCGCTGCGCACCGCCCAGGCCGTGATCCTGTTCCTCGGCGTGTTGTTCGCCCTGCTGCTCGGGCTCAACGCGGCGAGTCACTGGCTGGTGGTGCTGCGCTGGCTCCACGCCCGGCCGTTCGGCGTGACCGACCCCTTGTTCGGGCAAGACGTGGCGTTCTACGTGTTCGGCCTCCCGCTGCTCCGCTTCGTCCACGGCTGGCTGACCAGCGCCCTGTTGCTGACCGTGGCGGCCACGCTGGCGGTCTACGTGGTCGTCCTTGTCTACGAGCGGGAGCTGGAAGTGGAGCAACTGCTGCGGCGCGTGGGCACGGCCGCGCGCGCGCACTGGCTGCTGCTGGTCGCCGCCCTGCTCCTGCTGCTGGCCGCCGACGCGCTGCTCGACCGGTACGAGCTGGTCCACCAGCAGCGGGGAGTGGTCGCCGGCGCAACCTACGCCGACATCCACGCTCAGGTGCCAGCCCAGTGGGCGCTGTTCAGCCTGGCGCTGCTGGCCGCCGCGCTGGCCGTCCTCACGATCTTCCAGCGTGGCTATCGCCTCTTGCTGTTCGGCGTGGGCGGCTGGGCCGTGGGCGCGGCGCTGCTCGGCACCGTGTACCCGGCCGTCGTCCAGCAGTTCGAGGTACGCCCCAACGAACTGGCCAAAGAGCTGCCCTTCATCGACGCCAACATCCAGGCTACCCTGCGCGCCTACGGGCTCACCGACGTCCAAGAAGTGCCCTTCGCCGCCGCCGAGGAGGTGAGCGCGGCCGACTTGCACGCCCATCAGGCGACCATCCACAACATCCGCCTGTGGGACCATCGCCCGCTGCTGGCCACCTACAACCAGGTGCAGAGCATTCGCCCGTACTACACGTTCCGCGACGTGGACGTCGACCGCTATCTGATCAACGGCCAGTATCGGCAGGTCATGCTGGGCGTGCGCGAGCTCGCGCCGCAGGCCTTGCCCCGGGCGGCGCAGACCTGGGTGAACCAGCACCTGGTGTACACCCACGGCTACGGCGTGGCCATGAGCCCCGTGACCGAAGTGGGCGCCGAGGGCCTGCCCCTGTTCGTCCTGAAGGATGTGCCGCCCAGCGGCGACATCCCGCTCACGCGTCCCGAGGTGTACTACGGCGAGAGCGATCCGCGCAGCCCGACGGGGTACGTGGTCGTCCGCACCGCCACGCCCGAGTTCGACTACCCCCTGGGCGACAACAACGCCCAGACGTTCTATCAGGAGCGCAGCGGCGTGCTGCTCGACTCGCCCCTGCGGCGCCTGGCCTACGCCTGGCAGTTCCGCGACGCCAACCTGCTGCTCAACACCGACCTGCGCCCCGACTCGCAGCTGCTCTACCGGCGCGACGTGCGCGAGCGCGTGGCCACCCTCGCGCCGTTCCTGCGACTGGATAGCGACCCGTACATCGTGATCGCCGACGGCCGGCTGGTATGGCTGCTCGACGCCTACACCTGGACGGATCGCTACCCGTACGCGCAGCCGCTCCCCCTCACTGATCCCTACGCGCAGCGCCTGCCGCCGAACGACCCGCGTCGCCGCCTCAACTACATTCGCAACAGCGTGAAGATCGCCGTCGACGCCTACAACGGGTCGGTGACCTTCTACGTGGCCGATCCGACCGACCCCCTGATCCAGACCTACCAGGCGATCTTCCCCGACCTGTTCCGGCCCCTGGACGCCATGCCCAGCAGCCTGCGCGCCCACCTGCGCTATCCCGAGGACCTGTTCCGCATCCAGGCGGTGATGCTGCTCACCTACCACATGCAGAACCCGGCGGTGTTCTACAACCGCGAAGATGTCTGGAGCGTTCCGCACGAGCGGTTCGGCGATAACCGCCAGCCGCTGGAGCCGTACTATATGCTGATGCGCCTGCCGGACAGCGCCCGCGAGGAGTTCGTGCTGATGCTGCCGTTGGCGCCAGCCGACCGCGAGAACATGATCGCCTGGCTCGTCGCCCGCAACGACCCGCCCCACTACGGCAGCCTGCTGGTGTACAAGTATCCCAAGGACAAGCTGATCTACGGCCCGTTCCAAATCGAGACGCGCATCGACCAGGACCCCACCATCGCCGCCCAGCTCACCCTCTGGAACCAGAGCGGCACGCGCGTCATCCGCGGCAACCTGCTGGTGATCCCCGTCGGCAGCGCGAACCTCTACGTCGAGCCGATCTACCTCCAGGCCGCACAGAGCCCGCTACCCGAACTGAAGCGCGTGGTCGTCGCGACCGGCAACCGCCTCGCCATGGAGCCCACGCTGGAAGCGGCCCTGGCCCGGCTGTTCGGTACCCCGGCCGCCAGCCCACCCGCGAGCGCCGGGGCTCCGAGCGCGCCTGGCGCGGCGCTGAGCCCCGCGGCAGCCGAACTCGCGCGGCAGGCGCAGCAGCGCTACCAGCGCGCGCAGGAGGCGTTGCGGGCCGGCGACTGGGCCCGCTACGGCGAGGAGCTGCGCGCCCTGGAGGCCGACCTGCAGCGCCTCGTGGAACTGAGCGGACCGTAGGCCGCCTGCGGGCTGGAGCAGCGTTCGGACTGCTGGGACTGGTCGCCGCTGTGCACGGCGGGCCCGGCCTGCAGGGAGCAGCACCCCACCGGACGCCGAATCCCCGGGGTGCCGCGGCGCTACGCGGCGAACCGCCAGCGAGTGACCGTCTGCGGAAACGCTTGCCAGCCGAACGCCACCCGCGGGCGCAGCGCCCAGAGCCCACCTGCGTCCCACTGATCGGGCGCCGGGCGGTAGTCGTGGGATGCGGCGTACTTGGCGGTGAACGCCGCGGCCAGCCGCTCGGCTAGCTGCCGCGGCGGGGGGCTGGCCAGCCGCGCCTCCCCCTCCAGGATCACCACCTCGTCGCCGCTTTCCAGATGCACCGTGAGCGCCGGGTTGACGGCCAGGTTGCGCGCCCGCCGCGTTTCTGGACTCCCCTCGAAGTACAGCGCCCCATCCAGCCACACCGCCCAGCCGGGTACCGCATGCGGCCGGCCGTCGGGTCGCGTGGTGCTGAACCAGTAGTTGCGCGCCGTTTCGAGCCGGGCCTCGGCCCAGCTCCAGGGCAGCAGGCCCGCCTCGCCCACGGGCACGCCGTAGGCCCGCGGCAGCTGTGGACGGTCCCGCTCAGGCTCCGTGGGGGACGGTCGCTCCACGCTCGCCTCCTCTCGCTGGACCACGTTCCGTAGGCGGCCGCCTCACAGCCGGACGAAGTAGCTGTCGCAGGCCTGCGCCACCAGCTCCAGCGACAGCGTGGGCTGCACGCCCAGGAACTGCGCGATGTCGATGACCTGCTCCAGCAGATCGCGGGGATGGCAGGCGCGCGGCTCGATCCCCATGCGGCTGTAGTAAGTGTAGATGTAGTCGAGCGCCGTCGAGTCGTAGGCGATCCCCCGCGCCTCGCACGCCCGCTGGAAGATCTCCTCGAACTCGTCGGGCGCCGGGTTGGGCACTTCGATCTTGTAGCGAATGCGGCGCAAGAACGCCTCGTCGACGAGGTTGCGCGGCTCGAGGTTGGTAGAGAAGATGATGAGCTGGTCGAACGGGACGGTGATCTCCTGGCCCGTGCGCAGGTTGAGGTAGTCCTCGCGCTTCTCCAGCGGCACGATCCAGCGGTTCAGCAGGTCGCGCGGCGACATGAGCTGGCGCCCGAAGTCGTCGAGCAGCAGCAGGCCCCCGTTGGCCTTCATCTGGAACGGCGCCTCATAGTAGCGGTGGGTCTCCGAGTACACGAGGTCGAGCCCGGCCAAGGTCAGTTCGCCGCCGACGATCACCGCCGGGCGGCGGCACAGCACCCAGCGCCGGTCGAGCGGCTCACCCGTGCGCCGCTGGCCCTCTGGCGGCTCCACCGGCTCATGGCACACGGGGTCGAACACCTTGATCACCTGGCCGTCGTACTCCACCGCCTGGGGCACCCAGATCGTCCCGCCCAGGCAGCGCGCGATCGCCTCGGCGATCGCCGTCTTGCCGTTGCCCGGCGGCCCGAACAGGAACACCGAGCGGCCGGAGTTGATGGCCGGGCCCAGCCGCTGCAACAGCCGCTCGGGCAGGACCATATGGGCCGTGGCCCGCAGCAGCTGCTCGCGCGTGACCACTACCTGCCGGACCGTTTGCGCCTGGACGGCTTCCCAGTACAGCGACAGCGGGACCGGCGCGGCTCCCACGTAGCCACAGCGCTCCAGCCGTTCCAGCGCTTGCTCGTGGCCCCGCTGCGTGAGCGCGTACTCATACGTGGCCGCGCTGACGGCGCTCCCGCTGCGCACCTCGACGAGCTGCTGCCGTTTGAGCGCCTCCAGCAGCCGCTCGACGACCCCCACGAACGGCAGCGCCATCCGCCGCGCCACCTCATGGCCCGTCGGACTGTTGGCGAAGTAGACGGTTTTCAGCGCCAGATCGGTCAGGAACGGGAACGAGAGCCCGGTGTCGTCCACCGACTCGATCGGGCGTGGCTTGAAAGCTGGCGCTTCCGAGGCAAGCACAGCGGTCGCCTTATCTCCCCGAGAGCCAACTCGCGCGCATTCTAGCAAGCCCCCACCGTGGCCAGCTATACGCCGCGCAACCTCCGCGGCAGAGTCCCACCTCGCCAGCGCCGCTTGACGGCCACACGGCGGCGCTGCTA
>JADGHJ010000057.1 GCA_019686175.1 Chloroflexota bacterium
CCAGTAGGGGGCGTCGGGGCCACAGCGGGGGCGGCGCGACAACTGGCCAGTCCTAGCACGACGCCGGCCCCGAGCCACGCCGCAGCGCCACGCAACACGGCACGGCGCCCCATCGGACGCCGCAGACTCCACACTTGTTCACTCATCGTCGCTGCTCCAGTGCCGCTCGCGTTGGGGAAGAGGTCTCGCAAGGGGGTAACAAGCGGCCGCTTCACTCCAGTCTACAAGACGGCAGGAAACGGTCCAGCGCGGCTCGGCGCACTCGACCGCCCTTGGCGCGCGCCTGGCGCAGTAGTGCTCAGCGGAGGTCGAGGTCCAGGAACCGCTCGATGAGACGCTGGCGCCAGAGGAAGCGCAGGCCGATAGCCCAGAGCACGGCCAGAAGGCCGAGCGCCAGGTAATCGAGCAGGCCTAGCGGCGCCAGCTCGAAGAAGTCGCGCAGCCAGGGTACGGAGACGATCGTCAGATAGCTGAGCAGCATCACGGCCGCGAGCAGGGTAGGACGCCAGTCGCCGTGGTACTCCTCGGGCGCGATGGCGAACGTCCGGGTGGGCGGCTCGACGAACAGCAGCAGCAACAGGCCGCAGAAGGTGGTGATGGCCAGCAGCGCGCTCTGGGCGACGGGCAGCGCGCGCTCCATGGCCACCACGTCGGCGATCCACGGCGTGGCCTGGATGACAGCGTCCTGCGCGCGCGCGAGGTAGAGCGCGTACACGCCGAGGCCCACCAGGCTGAGCGTGGTGGCCGCCGAGAGCACGAAGCGCAACAGCCCTTGCACCAGGCGCCGGCGCGGCCCCGGGCCCGGGCGCGCCCAGGCGGCGAGCGCGATGGAGGGAATGCCGACCGTGAGCAAGGCCAGCAGCGACGCTTGCTTCGGTCCGAGCGGGAACCCGCCGACGACGCCCACCGACATGATGAGCAGCGCCATGTACAGCACCCGGGTGAGGAAGATGCGCAGGATGTCCTGCATGCCGTTGAGGATGCGCTGCCCCTCGCGGAAGGCATGCGGCAGGGACGAGAAGGAGTCGTTGAGCAGCACGATGTCGGCCACGGCACGGGTCGCCTGGCTGCCGCTGAGCATGGCCACGCCGAGGTTGGCGCGCTTGAGTGCCAGCACGTCGTTCACGCCGTCGCCGATCATCGCCACGTGGTGGCCGCCCGCGCGCAGCGCCTTGACCAGCCGCTCCTTCTGGCTCGGGGTGATGCGGCCGAAGATAGTGACGCGCTCGGCCACCTCGCGCAGCTGGCTGTCGCTGAGCCCCTCGAGGTCCGGGCCCGAAAGCACCTCTAGGTGGCCGTTGAGCCCGGCCTGGCGGGCGACAGCGGCCACGGTGTGCGGGTTGTCGCCGGAGATGATCTTGAGCCGGATGCCGCTGGCCGCGAACGCGGCCAGCGTCTCGCGCGCCTCCGGGCGCAGCTCGTCGCACTGGGCGATCAGCCCGAGCGGCTCCAAGGGCGCGGGCAAGCAGGGCTGGCCGTCCGCGTCGTACAGCGCGGCCCCCGGCGGCGCGGCCGCGACCAGGATCACCCGCAGCCCCTCCGCCGCCCACGCCTGTACCTGCTCGCCCAGGTCAGCCCCGGGCCGCAACCGCGGCTGCAGCACCTCTGGCGCGCCCAGGACATATACGCCGCCCCCCGCCTCCGGGGCGAAGGCCAGCGCGCTCCACTTTCGGGCCGAGGAGAACTCGACCTCCTGGACCACCCGGCGGGGCGGGCGCGGGTAGGCCTCGTACAGCGCCTCGACCGTGCGGTTGCGGTTGGTCACGCTGGCCGCGTAAGCGCCGAGTAGATCCTCCAGCTCCGCCGCCTCCCGCCCCAGCGGGTGCACGGCACGTAGGCGGATGCAATTCGCGGTGAGCGTCCCGGTCTTGTCTAGGCAGAGCACGTCGACGTTGCTGAGCGACTCGATGGCGTTCGACTGCTGGACCAGCGCGCCGTGACCAGCGATGCGTACCGCGCCCAGCGCGTAGGCCACGGCGATGGCCACGAACAGCCCGTTGGGCACCAGGCCGGCGATCACCACCGCGACCTTCACGCTGTCCAGGATCGGGGCGCCCTGGAGCAGCGCGCCGACCACGCTCAGGATCTCCAGGTACACGGCGATGAGCAGGATCACACGGATGACCAGGTTGACCTCGCGCTGCAGCGGCGTGAGGTTGCGGCGGAACGCCCGGGCGCTGGCGGTGAGCTGGTTGACGAGGCTCTGCGCGCCGACGCGCTGGGCCTGATAGTAGGCCTTGCCGGTCACGCAGTAGCTACCCGAGTAGACCAGGTCGCCGGGCTTCTTGGGGATAAGGTTGCTCTCGCCCGTGAGCAGCGACTCGTCGGCGTCCATGCGCCCGGCGACGACCGGGCCATCGACGACGATCTGGTCGCCGGGCCGCGCTAGCAGGATGTCGCCGACCACCACCTCGCTCGGCGGGACGACCCGCTCCTCGCCATCGCGGATCACCGTAGCCTGGGGCTGGGCCAACAGGGCGATACGGTCGAGGATGCGCTTGGCGCGGATCTCCTGGACCACACCGACCACCGTGTTGACCAGCACCACGGCGACCGATACCAGCGCATCGCTCCACCGGCCCAGCACGACCAGGGCGACGCCGAGGCCGAACAGGACATTGTTGATGAACGTGAAGACGTTCTCGCGGAAGATCTGGCGGTAGGAGCGGCTGGTGGGCAGCGCGCAGTCATTGCCCAGGCCCTGGGCACGCCGTGCCCGAGCCTCGGCCTCGGAGAGCCCATGCGGGGCGGTGGGCGCGTCAACCGTGATCATGGTTGCGGAATATGTTAACGCATCGTTGGCCCTGACGAGCACCGTTTGCGCGCCAGCCTCCCCCCAATCATCGGCGGGCGAGCGAACGTGGTATAAGCACCATGCGACCCTTCCACGAGGAGCTGCTGCATGCCCGCTCCGCCACGCCCCTCGGCCTCGGTGATTCTGGTGCGTCCAGGCGCCGAGGCCGCGTGGGAGGTGTTCATGGTACGGCGGCCGGCGGAGAGTCGCTTCGCCCCGGACGTGTACGTGTTCCCCGGCGGCACAGTGCGTGCTGACGACTACCCGCCAGCGGATGCCCCGCCGCTCGGGCTCACGGCCGAGGCAGCCCACGCGCGGCTGGAGGGGGCCGCGGGAGCCGGCGGCCCCACCGCGCCCGACAGCCTGGCCCTATGGCTGGCCGCGCTGCGCGAGCTGTTCGAGGAGGCCGGGGTGCTGCTCGCCCGTGACGCGGGGGGTGGATTGGTGACCTTCGACGATCCGGCGCGAGCGGCCCGTCTGGCAGCCGACCGGCTGGCCCTCCAGCGCGGCGCCACCACGCTGTGGGCCATCTGTGCCCGCGAGGGTCTCAGCCCGGCGCTCGAGCACCTGCGCTACTGGGCGCACTTCATCACGCCAGAGGGGGCACCGCGGCGCTTCGACACGCGCTTCTTCCTGGCGCCGCTGCCGCCCGGCCAGGAGGCGCTGCACTGCGCGGTGGAGACGACCGACGGCCGCTGGATCGCCCCAGCGGCCGCGTTGGCGCTCCACGAGCGGGGCCAGTTCCCGCTGGTGTTCGCCACCCGCGCCCATCTGGAGCGGCTAGCGCGCTTCGCTACCCTCGACGCGCTATTCGCGCACGCCGCCACCAAGCGCGTGGTGACCGTCCGGCCCTGGGCCGACTTCTCGGTATCGCCGCCCCGGGTCGAGATTCCTGCGGAGGTCCGCGAGTGCTGGTAGCCCCACGCGTCCGCAAGCTCCTGGCCGACAACCCCGGCCCGTACACCGGGCCGGGCACCAACACCTACCTGGTGGGCGAGCGCGAGCTGGTGGTGATCGACCCGGGCCCCGACTCGGTCGAGCATATCGACCGCATCCTGACAGCTGTGGGCGAGCTGGGGGCACGCATCGCCCTGATCCTGGTCACGCACCACCACAGCGACCACCTGGCCGGCGCCGACCGCCTGCGCCGACGCAGCGGGGCGCCGTTGGCGGCGCACGACGGCATTCGCCATATCGACCGCGCCCTCACCCACGGCCAGCGCGTGCCGGCCGACGGCGAATGGCTGGAGGTGATCGCCACGCCCGGCCACGCCAGCACGCACCTATGCTTCCTGGACCGCCCGCGCGAGCTGCTGTTCTCCGGCGACCACATCTTGGGCAAGGGCACCGCCGTGGTCTACCCACCCGATGGAGACATGCAGGCATACCTCGACTCGCTGTATCTGCTGCGGCAGTACCCGATCCGCCGCCTGCTACCGGGCCACTGGGAGCCGGTCGAGGACGGGCCGGCCAAGATCGCGGAGTACATCGACCACCGGCTGATGCGCGAGCGCGAGGTGCTGGCGGCGCTCCACCTGGGCGCCGACACGATCGAGGCGCTCGTGGCCCGCATCTACCCCGACCTCGACCCACGGCTGGTCGGCGCCGCCGGCGGCAGCGTGCGCGCGCACTTGCTGAAGCTGGAGCGCGAGGGGCGCGTGGTGCAGCACGGGGAGCGCTGGTACCTCAGCGACAGCGAGCGCACGCGCCCGTGCCCCCTGTGAGACGCCCGCGCTAGCCGCGCAGCATCTGAAGCGCCTGCTCGGTTCGCTGGGCGTTCTCGGTGTCGCCCTGCTCGGTGTACTGGGCGAGCGCCTGCTCGAGGTCGGCAACGGCGCGTTCCCGGTCGCCCAGGGCCGCGTAGGCCACCGCGCGGTTGTAGTAGGCGTTGGGCGAGTTCGGCTCCAGGCGCAGCACCTCGGTAAAGTCCTCGACCACGCCGGTGTAGTCGCCCAGCGCGCTGCGGGCAGTGCCGCGGTAGTAGTAGGCGATCGCCGTCTCGGGGATGTTGGGCAGCGCCTCGGTGAGATCGGCGTTGGCGCCGGCCATGTCGCCCAGGAGAGTGCGCACCACGCCGCGCTGGTACTTAGCCAGCGCTAGGGTGGGGTCGAGGTCGAGCGCCTGGTCGAGGTCGGCCAGCGCGCCTTGCAGATCGTTCTGCTGCGTGCGCACGGCCCCGCGGTAGTAGTAGGCGCTGGCCAGCGCCGGCTGATATTGCAACGCTTGTGTGAAGTCCTCGACCGCCGCCTCCAGCTCGCCGAGGGCCGCGCGGGCGGCACCACGCTGATAGTAGGCGGCAGCGAGGGTCGGATCGGCCTGAATCGCCTCGGTGAAGTCGGCGACGGCCTGGCGGTGGTCGCCGCGGTTCACGCTTTCCAGGCCGCGGTTGTAGGCAGCGAGGGCGGGATTGGGCGTGGCGGTGCGTCCGGGCGTCCCGCTCGTCTGCCCCTGCGTGATGAAGGTCGGCGGCGGAGGGACAGTGGCGGTAGGGGGCGTGGTAGTCGCCGATGGGGCTGGCGCGGGGCCGCTGCAGGCCACGCTCAGGACTAACAGGGCCGCTGCGGCGCCCCCAAGCAGTCGATCGTGCAACGCTCGCTCCTCGGTACGAAGGTCACCGCTGTTGATGCTGGGCGTTCCCTCGCGGTGCGCGCAAGGAATTCGCGGGCCGTCTGGCCCAGGGCAGCGCCGGCGCTGGTGCCAGGGAGCCGCCGTGCGCCAGAACGGCAACTGCAGGATATCGTGTCCGGCAGGATCATCCGATGTGGGCGGTTGGTGCGGCGCTGAGCATGGCCGTTCGCTTGGTCCGCCCGTAGCCACTCGATAACTGCCACATCCGGGCAGCACGTAGACCCTCGACACCGCCGCGCTCGCCCTGGGGCACTATGCCTATTACGGCCGGCTGCACCTGCGGATGCTCGGCCCGGTCACCGTGCTACCGTGAACGCGCGACCGGGCGGGCGTTAGCGCCGGCCAACAGCCGCCACGGCCTGCTCCCAGTAGCGGCTGTCGATGTACTTGCTGGCAGGCGTCGCGGCAGCTAGCTCGCCCTCGTCGACCAGCACGCGAATGGTGGCCTCCAGGGCGCTGGGTACCATCTCGCCGTTGGGCGGCCACATCTGGAGCTGCTCGACCTGGAGCGCGTAGCTGCGCTCGGCGTACTGCGGCTCGGTGCGCGTGGCCTCCTGGATGAGGCGGATGGCCTCGGCCCGGTTCGCCGGATCGTACAGCCAGTGGATGCTGCGGATGTGGGCGCGCAGGAAGCGCACGACCAGCTCCGCGTTCTGCTCAGCCCAGTCGCGCCGCGCGCCGACGTTGGCCATGGCGTACTCGGGCAAGTACTCGGTGGTGTAGCCCAGCAAGCGGAAGCCCTCGTCCTGCATCATGAAGTCCTGGGGCTGGCCCATCAGGCCGGCGGCGATCACCCGGTTGCGGAGGGCGCTGACCCGCTCGCTGGTGCTGCCCGCTGCCACAAAGGAGAAGTCCGGCCCTTCCTGGAGCCCTTGCTGGCGCAGGATCCAGCGGAGCACTGTGGAGGTCCCGCCGCGCACGCTGGCGGCCCCGAGCGTCAGCGCCTTGCCACGAAAGTCGGCCCAGCTCGTGATCTCTGGCTGGGCGATGATGCCGAACACGGCGCGCCGGTTCTCGCCGGCGACGGCGACCAGCGGCGCACCCTGCTCGACCGACTGCACCAGCACGTCGCCCGACTGGCTCGCCAGCTCGTAGGCACCGCCGACGGTCCCCTGGGCGATGGCCGGGTTGCCCTGCGAGACGAAGACGCGCTCGAGGTTGATGCCCTCGGCGGCGTAGAAGCCCAGCTCCTGGCCCACGTAGAGATGCAGGTACTGCGAGCTGATCACGGGGTGTGCGTAGTTGATGGTTACCAGCTCGGGTGGCGCGGCGGCCTGAGCGGCAGCCGGCGCCACGGGACGGTTGGGTGCGGTGCTGGCCTGGCCCGCGGCCGGTCCGGGAGCGGAGGTCGCGGGGGCGCAGGCGACGCTGGCGAGCAGCGCGCAGGCGGGCAGCCATCGTGCAAAGGCATGCATAGTCGTTCCCTCCCCGGTACGGCCGGGGCCCGCGCGCCGCCGGCCCGCGGTGGGCCGATTGTAGCAGATCGCCGGTCCCCCGGCGCGCAACCCTGGGCGCCTAGCGGGGGCCGCGCTAGACTCAGAGCGGGCTAGGCCGCGCGGCGAGAGCGCGGCACACCAACTCGGGCCCGAAGGAGTGCCCTGTGCGCCTGGCTGTGTTCGACCAGTACCGCATCGGCGTGGTACGCGAGCAAGCAGTCGTTGATGTCTCCCACGCCGTTCCTGGCTACACAGGCCGCTGGCCCTGGAGCGACGTGCTGACCCTCGTCGCTGAGTTGCCACGCCTGCGGCCCACCCTGGAGGCGGCGGCGCGCGAGGGCCCGTCGAGGCCGCTGGCGAGCGTGCGGCTGCGCGCGCCGGTGCCGCTGCCGGGCAAGCTCCTCGCCGCGCCGGTGAACTACCGCCCGCGCCAGCTCGAGATGAATGTCGAGACCGACGCCGCCAGTCAGGGCGTGTACCTCAAGGCTCCCTCGGCGGTGGTCGGCGCGAGCGACGCGATCGTGCTGCCGTTCGCCGACCGACGCGTGGACTACGAGGGCGAGCTGGCGGTGGTGATCGGTCGGGTCGCGCGGCACGTGCCGGCGGAGCGCGCGCTGGAGTACGTGGCCGGTTACACCGGCGGTTTCGACATCACGCTGCGCGGGCGCGAGAGCGCCGCCACACGCAAGTCGTTCGACACCTTCGCGCCGCTCGGCCCGGTGCTGCTCACGGCCGACGAGGTGCCTGATCCGGGCGAGCTGACCGTGAAGGTGTACGTCAACGACGAGCTGCGCCAGCGCGCCACGGCGCGCGAGATGCTGCTGGAGGTGCCGGAGCTGATCGCCTGGGCGAGCCGTCTGATGACACTGTACCCGGGCGACGTGATCATGACGGGTACGCCGCCCGGAGTGGGCCCGCTGCGGCCGGGGGACCGGCTGGCGCTGGAGATCCCGCGCATCGGCCGGCTCGAACTGCCGGTGCGCGGCCCCGAGGCAGCCGCGTAGCCGCGGTGGACGTGCACGCCCGTCATCACAGTGTGCGCCAGCGCCAACGGCGGTCAGCGCACACTCGTCACTACGAGATTGCGGAACCGCCCCTCGGCCGCGTGATCGAGTATGTGACCAACACCGAAGGCGAGCATGCCCTCAGCGAAGGTTGCATCGGTTACACGATCCACCGCCACGCCGTTGACCAGCAGCGTTAGCTCGGGACCCACGGCGCGGACGCCGATGCGGTTGATGGCGCTGCTCGGGCGAATCTCAGACACACCCGCCCGCTCGGCCAGCACCGTGCGCGTGCCGTAGTGGAGGCGCGAGAGCGTGTACACCCGCGCGTCGGGCTGCACGCTGAACGCATAGCTGGCCGCCCTGCTGCGGTCACCGGCGTGCTGCGCTTGCTGTCGCACCTCGATCCAGGCGTAGGCCCCAGCGGTGGGCGGTACGAGCGCGGCATCGACCTCGACCTGGAAGTCACGGAAGCGCCGTGGGTGGCAGGGCCCGGGGGCTACGCCCGTACCGGCCAGCTTGACCACTCGAAACTCGCCGCTGGCGTAGCCGCCCTGCCAAAGGTCAGGCGGGTCGCACGCCGCCGCCCAGCCGCTAGAGACGTTCGAGAAGTCGTCGCGGAACAAGACCGTGCTGAATGATACGGCGGCACTCGGTGGGACCGTCGAGGCAACCAACGGGGCCGCCTGGGAACCACTTGGAGGCGGATAGCTTGGATAGCTCGGAGCCTGGTAGGTGGTGGCCGGCGACGACGGCGCCGACAACGACCACCAATCGCTGCTAGCGGCCAGACTAGCAATCAGCACGACGAGCACGATGGACAACAGCCAGGCCAGCGCGATCACCCCGAGAGCCACCCACTCGCCGGCTGTCACGCGTTTCGCAGCGAGGCGCCCGTGCTTGGCGGCATAGTAGGCGTTCAGTGCCGCTTGCCCATAGGCGACCCTGAAGATCAATGCTGCTAAGCTCAAGGGCCATATAAGCGACGGAAGCGGTTCAGCGAAGGCCATCGACAGCGGGCCCGCTACGTCGGCAACGACAACCACCGCCACCATCAGTCCGGGCTCGATACTGTGGCTCGCACGCTGTTGCTGAAGCAACTCGTTGAGGACGCGGTAGTGCGCGTGGATGCGGAACCAGCTATATATGGGGACCAACTGTGTGAGCGCGTGCCAGAACGGCGACATGTTCGGGTCATGTCGCTCGCGCTTTAGCTCGGCCCATGAGGCACCAAACCACCATAGATAGTAGACCCCACTCGTGAGAAAGGTCAGCAAGCAGACCAACCAGATCGGGCGCTGGCGATCGATCACTGCCACCGAGGATGCGCCCTCGCTGTACATAGGAGTCTGGGAAAGCGTGGCTGACTGCCAGGGAGCCCAAGGGGGCACAGGCGGCGTAGGTTGGCCAACAGTTTCATTCGCCACGGGCCACGGGGTCTGGCTAACGCGAGTCGTGCCGTGAGCAGGCGACGCAGCTGCGACCTCCCACTCTTGGCCACAGTGCCGGCAGTAGCGATCGGTCGGCATCTGACGTATAGCGCCGCACGTCCCACAGAAGCGATCGACAGTCGACATCGGGCCAGGCTCCGTATCGTCTCAGTTGGACACGGGTTCGAGCTGGAGCGCGCGGAGGAGAGTAGGCGAGAGGCGCAGAGCAGCGTACTGCTCTGGCCACCGCCACGCGAGGTCGTGCAGTCGAGCGCGCAAGTCTTCGTGTGCCTGGGCTACACGCGGGCGCCACTCCTCGGCCGCTACGCTCCAGCGCTGCGCCTCGGCGATGTCGCCCTGGTTGCGCGCTTCGAGCGACGCCAGGTAGCAGCCGAAGGCGCTGAGCGAGCGCGTGGCGAAGGCGACTACCGCCGCGTGTAGCGCATCCAACATTGGCACAGGAGGGGCTGCTCGCTGGAGCCGGTCGAGCCGCATCTCTAGCTCACGCCTCCAATCTCGCAGCACGACAGTGGACCGGGCAGCAATGTGACTGGGAGGCAGAGCCACTAGGTGATCGAGAACTGCCTCGACCACGCGCCCGTAGGCGGTCAGCGCCTCGGGTGGTACGAGCAACGAGCCACTGTGGGGCGTTTGCTCGGTCGGCTCATATGCGAGCATGGGCGACCGGTCAGCCTTGGGGGCCTCGGCGACGAGCGTGGTCGCGAGATCGTCGATCGAGTGTGTGTAGCCGACCAGAAGAAAGATGCCAATAGCCATGATCCCGATGGCGACGAGACTGCCGAGCGCCCCCGCAGCCACGAACGTGTTGTACAAGCCGTGCAGGCAAATCGAGATCCCCAGTCCTACGGCGATGAGCGCGACCGTGCGGCTCCGTCGTACCGTCGCCAGGCCGACGAAGTAGCCGGCGATGGCGGACCACACGCCGTGCGCGAACACCAGTGAGGCGAGACGCATGATTTCATTAGCGAGAAACAGACCGTACTCGCTCACCGTATTGCCCTGTAAGACGGAGAATCTGACGTAGGTGCGGCCGTATAGGAACGAGTAGTCGATCGCTTCCGCGGCCCCGAACGCCAATCCACTGAGTGCCGCCCCATAGGCGATATCGCGTGAGCTGGATAGAGCGCGCATACGTAGGACAAGAAATAGAATCGGCGATAGCTTCACACTCTCTTCGATCGGCGCGACACCGAGTATGTGTCCGAGCAGGTGGGCAAGCGAGAATTGGGCGTCAGCAAGCCGCGCTATCCAACCGACGGGCGTCATCAAGTGGAGCACGATCAACAAAATAAGGCCCGCAGTGACAGTGAACACGGCAATGAGGGGCGCGAATACCACGACGCGTGGCTGCGGCTGGATCAGCAGCCATAGGACGCCAGCCCACAGCATGGCAAAGTAGAAGCAGATCAGCGCCACGGGCAGCCAGGGATCGCGATGCCCGCCCACCAACACGCTGATGAGCATAGGTCCCAGAGCGGCGAACAGGATGGCGCGCACCAGCGGCTGGTCCCAAGGATGCGCCGCCCACCACTGTCCCAGCGGGAACAGCATTCGGTAGTTCAGGCTGGCCAGGTCCTGCAGCCAGTCAGCGCCGCCCCCGGCTGGAGAGGTGGGCCCGGAGTGCGACGCCGCCTGCTGACCGGTACGGTGCTCGTACACGCGTAATACACTCAGGTCATGCAGCTGACGTGCGCTTCGGCAATATTGGCCGCGAAGCGTAGTGGCCTAGTATTGACCTGTCAGCAGTGGCCTGTCAACCCGAGACAGCCCGGCGCGAAGAGACGCCCACAGCGAGCGCTCGAACTAGGGAGGGGGGTGCTGCGGTCGACCAGCAGCAGCGGCGCCCCTCCGAAGCCACGAGAGAGGCGGTCGCGGCCCGCTCAGCGCTGTCGCTGGCCGGCCAGGACCGCCAGGAACCCGGGGGCGGTGAGCAGCGGGAGCAGCAAGAAGCGCAGCTCTTCGGTCCAGGCGAATGAATACTGGCCGCTGAGCGCCAGTCCGACCTTGAGCAGCACGATCAGCAGCAGCACGATCCAGGAGCCGACGAATATCCGCGTGCCAATCCGCAAGAACGTCGCCATCGGAACGTGCCTCCTCCCGTGAGGTGGGCTGGCTGCTGGGAGCAGTGTACGCGGCGGATAGGCACCCCGCCGTGATCGCGCTGACAGAGCGGCTATGAATGGTTTCACCGTCCGGGCGGTGGCCCCGGTTGCACATCAGGGGCGATCGGAGCCAGTTGCCCGGCCGAGGAGACGAGCGGCCAGCGTGGGGTGACACGGCACGCCGCGCCCCGAGCGGCTTACGCCGGGCGGGGACGGCGATCGCGGACGCGGCGCGCCTTCAGCTCGAACCGCGGCAGGCTGCCGACGGGCACCGCGCGCACCCGTGGCCGAAAGCCCAACGCCACCCACACCTCGCGCGCCACCGCCTCGCAGATCACCTGCGGCTCGCCGCGCGCCACCTCCAGCTGCAGCTCCAGCTCGTCCATCGCCCGTTCCTGGTATACCTCCACGGCGAACTCGTCGACCTCGCCGAACCGCCGCACCAGGTTCTCGATGGCGCTGGGGAACACGTTGACGCCGCGCACGGTGAGCATGTCGTCCACGCGCCCGAGGATACCACCCTCCAGCCAGCGGAACGCGCGCGTGCCACGGTGGTCGCGCGCCACTCGCACGCGGTCGCCCGTCCGGTAGCGCAGCACAGGACAGCCCACGCGGCCCAGGTTGGTCAGCACCAGCTCGCCCTCGTCGGCTGGCGCGCCCGTAGCGGGGTCGAGCACCTCCAGGATGAACTCCGCCTCGTTGACGTAGATGCCGCCCGGTTCCTCGACCGCCTCGAAGCTGTGCGCGCCGACCTCGGTGGCACCGGCGTGGTCGATGCAGCGCGCGCCCCAGGCGCGCTCGATGCGCTGCTTGGTGCTGGGGATGTTGGCGCCGGGCTCGCCGGCATGGATGGTCAGCCGCACAGGGGTGGCGCTGGGGTCGATGCCCTGCTCCCGCGCCACCTCGGCCAGCCGCAGCGCGTAGGTGGGCGTGCAGACCAGCACGGTGACCTCGTTGTCGAGGAGCATCTGGAGGCGCTGCTCGGAGGTCTGGCCGCCCCCCGCGATGACCATCGCGCCGAGCCGCTGGGCGCCCTCGAACGCCGCCCAGAAGCCGATGAAGGGGCCGAAGGAGAAGGCACAGAACACGCGGTCCTCGGTCGTCACGCCCGCGCCACGGTACACGAAGCCCCAGCAACGCAGCCACCAGTCCCAGCTCTCGGGGGTGTCGGCGAGGCGCAGCGGCTTGCCGGTGGTGCCGCTGGTCTGGTGGAGCCGCGTGTAGGCGCTGGGTGGGTAGGTGTGGAACGAGCCGTAGGGCGGGTGCGCGGCCTGGTCGGCGACGAGCTCGTGCTTGTGAGTGAACGGCAGGTGGCGCAGGTCGTCGAGGGTGCGGATATCGGCGCCGCTCGTGAGGCCAGCCGCGCGCAGGCGCGGGCCGTAGAAGTGGTTGTGGGCCAGCAGGGTGTCCAGCAGGGGACGCAGCCGCGCGAGCTGGTGGCCCTCGAGAGCGGCACGATCGGCGGTTTCCAGCGCGCGGTCGTAGTAGGCGGTCTCCACAGGCGCTCTCCGCGGACAGGCTACCCCTGATGATAGCGCGGCAGCGAGCGACCGCGCAGCGTGCGCTGCTCAGGGCGCCTTGCGGATGATCAGCCCGATCGAGGTGGCGATGAAGCCGCTCACCTGCAGCTTGAGGTGGACCGTTTCCTGGTAGGGCGGGGCATCGAATTGGCGATCGTACTCACCGCGGCCGGGGTCGAAATCCAAGACGATCTCGTGCCCACGCCGCCGCAGGCGCTCGGCGAGGTCCTCGATGTCCCGCCGTCGGAACAGCACGTACCCGCCGTGGTCCACGGTCGCGGTGTTCGACGAGACGTTGTACTCGGTGGTGTGCACCGCCACCCCGCCCGGCACCAGGCAGTCCATCGCCCGCTCGACGAACCGTTTGCCGTGCTCGATAGTGCCGAGGTGCTCGAACGCGCACGACGACCACAGGAAGTCGAATCCGTCCAGATCGGGCGGGATATCGTTCATATCCACGTAGCGGAACGTCACCCGCTCGGCGAACACCGCCGGGTCGCAGATGCCTCGCTGGTTGAGCACCGCTAGGTTGCTAGCGTGCTGGTTCGAGGCCACCCAGCCCTGCTCGCGCGCCCGCTCCTCGGCCAGGTCGGTGGCGACGATCTCGCAGCCCAGGCTGGCGAACAGCGCGGCGAGCGGCTCCTGCCCCACGGCAAAGCCCAGCCCGCGGCGGCCGGGTGCCAGCAGGCCCCGCTCGGCCAGCGCCTGGACGATGTAGCAGTACTCCCACAGCTTGCGGTGGACGTGGAACGTCTCGCGCAGCGGCTCGATCCACTGGCGCAGCGCCGGCGACTCAAGGCCGGCCTGGGTGCAGAGGCAACTCTTCAGTAACCCGCTCATGGCTCGCTCCACTAGGCGCCGAGAGAGGGTAGCCGATGACGCGCCGGCCGGGCAAGCGCGCCGGCCGTCCGGCGCGGGATCGATGGTATAGAATGCCGTGTGAATGCCCGCTGCGCAGTCGCCCAGGGGAGGAGCAGCGTGCCACGCGCCGCCGTGCCGATCCGCCTCGAGCGCTCGGTGCTCGCCGTGCCCGGCGCCAGCCCGCGCATGCACGCCCGCGCGGCCACATCGGCCGCCGACCTGGTGTTCCTGGACCTCGAGGACGCCGTGGCGCCCAGCGAGAAGGAGGCCAGCCGCGCGCTGGTCGCGGAGGCGCTGCGCACGCTGGACTGGGGTGGCAAGACGCGCGCGTTCCGGATCAATGCGCTGGACACGCCGTGGTGGTACCGCGACCTGATCGAGGTGGTCGAGGCAGCCGGGGATGCGCTCGACTGCGTGATCGTACCCAAGGTGCATCGCCCCGAGGATGTGTGCGCTGTGGCGGCGCTGCTGACGAGCATCGAGCAGTACCGCGGGCTCGCGCGGCCGATCGGCATCGAGGCGCAGATCGAATCGGCGCAGGGGCTGGTGGCGGTCGAGGCGATCGCCGCGTGCAGCGAGCGGTTGGAGGCGCTGGTATTCGGCCCTGGCGACTACGCGGCGTCGATGCGCATGCCGCTTACGCTGATCGGCGTGCCGGACGCCAACGACGCGCTGTACGGCGGCGACCGCTTCCACTACGCGCTGCAGCGCATCGTGGCCGCGGCGCGGGCCAACGGGCTGCGCGTAATCGACGGGCCGTACGCGGCGATTCGCGATCTCGACGGCTTCCGCCGCGCCTGCCAGGTGGCGCTGGCGCTGGGCTTCGACGGCAAGTGGTGCCTGCACCCCGACCAGGTACCGATCGCCAATAGCGTGTTCGCACCGAGCGCCGAGGAGATCGCCTGGGCGCAGCGGGTACTGGAGGCCTACGCCGCGGCGAGCGCCGAGGGGCGGGGCGTGCTCACCGTGGATGGGCACATGGTAGACGCCGCATCGCTGCGGATGGCCCAGAGCGTGCTGGAGCGAGCGCGCCAGGCCGGGCTGCCGCCGGCCGAGTAGCGATCGCATGAGGTGGCAGGGAAGAGAGCGGATGGTGGACGCCGCACCGCCGAGCTTCGCTTCCGCCGTGCGGGCCGCGCTCGCCGCCGACGGCTGGCTGTTCGCCGACCTGCCGGCCGGGCTCACCCTCGAAGGGCTGCGGGCCAGTGGGGCGCCGTTCAAGGGCGAGCGCTACTTCACGCGGTTCGCGCGCGAGACTCTCGAATACACCACGGTGGCGGCGCAGGTAGCCTATCGGCCGGCCCTGCTGCCGGGCACGCTGGGGCTGCGCTTCGAGGATGCGCTGGCGCGCCTGGAGCGGCTGGCGGACCACCTCCCGCCCGGGGTCGTGGCCACGGCAGCACCCGCCGCCGCCTACATCTGGCTGTTCGAGGCGCACCACGCCCGCTACGGCGCCTACCCGTTCGTCCAGTGCTACACCTGGGCGGTGGACTGCTACCAGGGGCGCGCGCGCCTGGTGGTGGGCGTGTTCGGCCGGCACCGGCCGCTGTTGGTGGCGCCGCACACCGAGGGGTATGGCGCGGGCGTGGGGCTGTGGCCGCTGCTGCTGCCCGGAGCGGTGGCCGACGCGCTGTGGCCGCCGGCGCCGCGTCCGGAGGGCTAGCCGCGGTGCCTCTGTCCGGAACGCCATGATCGCCTCGCTGCGCGGCATCTACCGCGGCCGCACGACCGACGGGATCATCGTGGAAGCGGGCGGGGTCGGCTACGAGGTGATCCTGCCGCCGGTCGTCGAGCAGGCGTTGGGCGAGCTGGTCGAGGGCCGCGAACTGGACCTGCGTATCGCCTACTACGCCACGCGCGACCAGCCGGTGCCGGTGCTGTTCGGTTTCACGCGCGACGAGGAGCGCCAGTTCTGGGAGCTGTTGCGCTCGGCGCCGCAGGTGGGCCCGAAGAGCGCCGCCCGTGCGATGGTCCTGCCGATCAACCGCATCGCGCAGGCCATTCAGGAGGGCAACCGCGAGCTGGTGGACAGCCTGCCCGGGATCTCGGCGCAGGGCGCGGACAAGATCATCGCCAGCCTGCGCAAGAAGGTGGCGCGCTTCGCTACGCTTAGCGACACCGAGGTAGTGGCGCCGCCGCCGCCCACCAGTGACGAGGAGCTGGAGCGGCTGGCGGTGGCGTTCCTGGTGGAGATGGGGGTCAAGCGCGCCGACGCGGCGCGCGATGTGGCCCGTCTGCGTCAGGAGCGCCCCGACCTGCACACGGTAGAAGACCTGGTTATGGAATACTTCCGGAAGACCCGTTAGCGCTCGCGGCGCTGTCCGCGCCCTCCGCCTCTTCCGTATACCGTTGGGCGCCGCCGCGGGCTAGGAAGACGCTGCAAGCATGGCACACGACCGGCTCGTATCCCCGCAGGGGAGCCCGGAGGACGAGAGCAGCCAGGCGCTGCGCCCCACGCGCCTCGCCGCCTTCGTGGGGCAGGAGGCGCTGAAAGAGCGCCTGGCCATCGCGATCCACGCCGCCCGCGAACGCGGCGAGTACCTCGAGCACGTGCTGTTCCACGGCCCGCCGGGGCTGGGCAAGACCACCCTGGCCCACATCATCGCCGCGGAGATGGGCGGCAAGCTGGTGACCACCTCGGGCCCGGCGCTGGAGAAGACCGCTGACCTCATGGGCATCCTGACCAACCTCGAGGCGGGCGACGTGCTGTTCGTCGATGAGATCCATCGCACGCCACGAGCCATCGAGGAGTATCTGTACCCCGCGATGGAGGACTTCGCGGTCGACTTCGTGCTGGACAAGGGGCCATATGCCAAGGCGATCCGGCTGTCGCTGAAGCCGTTCACCCTGGTAGGCGCCACCACGCGCGCCGGACTGATCTCCGGGCCGCTGCGCGATCGCTTCGGGCTGTACTTCCACCTCGACTTCTACAGCCCCGAGGCGCTAGCGAGCATCGTCGCCCGCTCGGCCAGCATCCTGGGCGTGGACATCACGCCCGGCGCGACGATGGAGATCGCCCGCCGCGCCCGTGGCACGCCCCGCATCGCCAACCGGCTGCTGCGCCGCGTGCGCGACTACGCGCAGTACCACGGCGCGGCGCGGATCGACAGCGCGGTCGCCCACGCCGCGCTGCTCAAGGAGGGGGTGGACGAGCTGGGCCTGGACGAGCTGGACCGCAAGGTGCTCACCGCGATCATCACCCGCTACGGGGGTGGGCCAGTGGGTATCGAGGCGCTGGCCGCCACCATCCAGGAGGAGGTGGACACCCTGGCCGACGTGGTCGAGCCGTACCTGCTGTACGAGAACTTCCTGATCCGGACCGCCTCGGGGCGCAAGGCGACGCTGAAAGCGTACGAGCACCTGCGCCTGCGCCCGCCGGAGCAGCCCGTGCAACCTGGCCTGCCGCTGCAGTAGGCTAGCCGGGCACGGAAGTGGAGGGGAAGAGGGAGCGATGGCTACCCCGCGGGCGCTGCTCACGGTCGCACTCGTGCTGGTGGGCGGACTACTCGGCTGCAGTGCGCCAGCGGCGAGTTCGCCGCGTCCGAGCAGTGACGCGGCGCGGGCGGCCTCGGCTCCCGCTACTCCGGCCCCCCGGGCCACCGAGAGCGCGCCGGCCGCGGCCACCTCGGCGCTGACGACGGTGCAGGTGGCGAGTGTGGGCGCGGTCTCCGACGTCGGGTTGTACGTCGCCATGGATCGCGGCTACTTCGCTGCCGAGGGCCTCCAGATCGAACTCTCGCCGACCGATGGCATCTCGCGGATCATCTCGGCACTGAGCACCAATCAGGTCGATGTGGCCGGCGGGACCGGCGGCGCGGCCTTGTTCAACGCGTTCTCCCGCAACATCCCTGTGAAGCTGGTCGCCGACAAGGGACGCCTCGCGCCCGGGTTCGGCTACTTCGCGCTCACCGTTCGGCAGGACCTCGTCGACAGCGGCCAGGTGCGCACCGTCGCCGACCTGCACCGACGGGTACTGGCGGTCAATCTGCTCAACACGGGCAGCATCGGCGAGCGCCTGGCCGATCTGGCGCTGGCCCGCGGGAACTTGACTCGCGACGACGTCACCGCGATCGACCTGACCTACACGGACATGACGGTCGGCTTCGGTAACCGAGGGATCGACGCGGCGATCCAGCTCGAGCCCATGGTCACCGCGGCGGTAGCGCAAGGCCTCGCCACACGCCTCCTCACGCTCGACGAGGTCTCGCCGGACCACCAGGTGGGCGTGCTGATGTACGGCCCGCGCTTCGCCGCAAGCGAGGAGGGGCACCGCTTCCTGGTGGCCTACCTGCGCGGGGTCCGCGACTACCATGAGGCGTTCACCCACGGGCGCGACCGGACCGCGATCATCGACATCCTCACACGCTACAGCACCGTGAAGGACCCCGCCCTCTACGAGCTGATGGTTATGCCCGCGTTCAATCCAGATGGCTATGTCAATCGCGCCAGCATCCAGGGCGACTACGACTACTACCGCGCGCGGGGCTTCATCCAGCAGGACGTGCGCCTCGATGCGGTCGTCGACGACCGCTACGTCGAGTCCGCGCTCCAGCGACTGGGCCGCTATCAGCCACGCTCCTAGGATGCGCCGAACAGCCGTGCCGCCTGCTCCTCGATGCCGGGCATCACCCAGGGCGTGCGGCGCGCGGGCGGCGCGAAGCGGAGGCCCTCCATGCCCGGCTGTACGCCGGCGATCTCCAACTGGAACGGCGTGAGGTACTCGACCTGCCGGCTCTGGCTGAGGCGGAACGGGCGGTCGTGGCCGGGGTAGATGAGGTCGGCCATGGCGGCCACCCGCTGGATGCTATGCCGCGCCTGCTCCTCGTTCCAGAACACCAGCGGGTTGATCCCCGTCTCGATGACGTAGGCGTAGTGCAGAGCGTCGCCGGTGATCACGGCGAGGCCGTGCGCGGTCTCGACGGTGACGCCGATGCTGCCAGGCGAGTGGCCGGGCATGTTGACGATGCCTACCCCGGGCGCCAGCTCGACGCCCTCGTCGACCTCGCGCACCTGCTGGCGCTCGATGATCGCACCGGTCCACTGGGGTGTGGCCCAATCGTTGCGATGGGGCCGCTGAGCGTAGCGCCGCTCGAGGGTATGCAGCACGATCGGGGCGTGCTCGAACAAGTCGAGGTTCTGGATGTGATCCCAGTGGGCGTGCGTCAACACCACCAGGTCGATGTCGGCCGCCTGCAGCCCACGGCGCGCCAGCGCCTCCTGCAGGAACGTCCGGCGGCCGACGTGGGCCGGATCGACGAGGATGCGAGTCGGGCGGCCCGTCTCCTGGGGCACCTCGACCAGCACGACCGAGCAGAAGGCCGCGAGCCCGACGTTGGTGTTCAGGCCGTAGCCGTCGAGCAGCACGTCGATGGTAGGACGCTGCGGCATCGGATCGCACCTCCCCCTGTCGGCGGCCCTGGGCGAGGCCGCCTCGTGGGGCTCATGCTAGCCCGCCGCGCCCAGCCGCCGCTAGCCGCCCGGGGCCGTGCTATACTGCCGCCCGCCGGCATCCCCGCTCTACACGCCACACCGCGCCGTGGTATCGACGGCAGGGAGTGAGATCATGCCCAGGCAGACGG
>JADGHJ010000058.1 GCA_019686175.1 Chloroflexota bacterium
GACACCGGCATCTCTGCCACTGGGCCTCTCCTCGTGGCCCGACCGCCGCGGCGGAGAGCGCGGCGGCCCACTTCCCTGTGTCCCCTGCATACGGTAGCGGCGAACCCGCCGGGCCCAGGACCCGCGCGAGTTAAGGGTCGGTTGCGGTCCTGAGCTGGGCTACTCCACGTACTTTGGCAGTTCGTCGAGCGTGGTGGGCACGAACAGCTCGGCCGGATCGATCAGCCGGCGGGTGAGCCCCTGGGTGTGGCCATACTGGCAGAAGGTGGCCAGCGTATGGCGGTTCGGTGCGAAGCCGTATACCCACGGGTCGGGGCCCATCAGCGCTTTCTGCTCGTCGAGCAGGTCCCGCACCCAGGCGAGCGCCACCGTGCGCGGGTTCTCCAGGTAGTCGTAGGCCTGCTGCTTGGCGCGGGTGAACGCATCCAGCAGGCTGCGCGCCACCCACGGGTGCTCGGCGAGAATGCGGTTGCGGATGACCACCGTGTGCATGATCGGGAAGATGCCCGTGCGGCGGAAATAGGCCTGCTCCGCGGCGCGACTGTCGGGCCACAGGCGCCGCACACGCGGGTCGCCGCGCAGGATGGACGGCAGAATCTCGGGGTATAGCGCGGCGTCGAGCTCTCCAGCGAGGAGCATGGTGTCGACGTTTGCGTCGCGAGGCAAGCGCTCCAGCCGCACCCCCGCGGGCAGCGTCAGGGGAAGGTCCTCTTCGTGCTGCGCGAACCAGTGCACGTTCTCCAGCGGCACGCCGTACTCGCTGGCCAGCATGCCGCGCATCCACACCCCCGCCGTGGTCTGCCAGGTGCGCACGGCCACCCGCTTGCCGATCAGGTCCTCCGGACGCTCGATGCCCGCGCCCGTGCGAACGAACACGAACGAGTGGCGGAAGCGCCGGTGCGGGAAGACGGGGATGGCAGTGTACGGTAGGTCGCCATCCCGCGAGACGAGGTAGCTGGCGAGCGAGTACTCGCAGACGTCGAACTCGTGGCCGCGCGCCAGCCGCCAGTGCCGCTCCGGCGAGGGCATGGTGAGCGGGATCAGCTCGATGCCCTGTGGGACGATGGAGCCGTGGATCAGCCCGCGCGTCAGATCGTAGTCGCCACAAGCCAGCGTGAGCGTCAGTCGTGCCATCCTGTCTTCCTCCCCGCGAGTGCGCCGATCCGGCCGGGCACCTCGCCGGCCGGCGCGCGTGCCCGCTCGCGTCCCATGATAGGCGCCCCATCGTCGCGGCGCACATGCGGCGCCCGTCGGTCGCGCCTGCTCTGGGCGCCAGGGGCGCAAGGGTGGCGCGGGGTATACTAGCAGCGTGAGCGAGAGAGACTTGCCAGAGGCCCTACGCACCTACGGCCCCTGCTTTGTCTGTGGCCCCGACAACCGCGCGGGCGTCCAGGCGCGTTTCACACTAGGCCCGGGCCCCGACGAGGTGCGCGCCGAGTTCGTGGCCGCCCCGCACCACCGCGGCTACCCGGACCGCATCCACGGCGGCATCTTGGCCAGCGTGCTCGACGAGACGCTCGGCCGGGCGGTGGCGCTGCACGGGCACTGGACGTTCACCGCGCGGCTGGATGTGCGCTTCCGGCAGCCGGTGCCACTGGGCGCGCGGGTGGAGGTCGTGGGCCGCCTGGTGCGCGACCGCGGCCGCTTCGTGCAGGCCGAGGGAGAGGCGCGACTCGCCGACGGGCGGGTGGTGGCCGAGGCGACTGGCTTGTTCCACAAGCTGCCGCCGGAAGAGGAGGCCCAGCTCCGCGTCGCTGTCTGGCCCAGCGGAGGCGTGCCCTCATGACGGCCCCGGCTGCCCCGAACCCGCTGACCGCCGATCTGGCCCCGACTCCGTTCGACCTGCCGCCGCTCGCCTTCCCGCACCGTGTGCCCGGCAGCACGATCCTCCTGTTCGTGCGCCACGCCGAGGTGCGCAACCCGCGCAACGTCGTCTACGGGCGCCTGCCGCGATTCGGGCTGAGCCCGCGGGGGCGTACGCAGGCCGAGCGCGTGGCGGCCTTCCTGGCGGACCTGCCGCTGGCCGCGATCTACACCAGCCCTCTGCTGCGCGCGCGCCAGACCGCTGCCGCCATCGCCGCGCGCCACCCCCACTTGCGCGTCCACCAGGCGAGCGCCCTGCTGGAGGTGCGCACCAGCTGGCAGGGCACGCCGAACAAGGAGGTGCCCAAGGGCACCAGCTTCTACGTGGACCGCCGGGCGAATGACGACGAGTCGATCGACGACGTGCTGGCGCGGCTGCAGGCGTTCGTGCGCCGGCTCCTGCGCCGCCACACGGGCGAGATCGTGGTGTGCGTCGGCCACGCGGACCCCATCGCGATCCTGACGCTGGCGGCCGCCGGCACGCCCGTGACGCCGAAGCTGTTGCAGCAGCCGGTGGCACCCGCGCGCGGCGCAGTCACCATCTTCGAGTACCCGACGCCCACTGCTGCGCCGATCCTCAGCTATGCCAACCCCCAGGACCCCGAGCCGCAGCAGCCGGGCCAGTACACGGGAACCGGGCACGCCGATGGCGCCACGCCCGCCGACGCGCCAGCGGCCGAGGCGGCCGCCCCGGCGCCCGGCGCCACGATACCCGGTGGCAACGGCACGGAGACGACTCCCACTGGCCCCTCCGCCGAGCCACGCGGCGTCTGAGTGCTACGGCGTGTACACGCCGCTCGACTCCTCGTACTTCCGCAGACGCTCCGGCGGGAGGTAACGCTGCTCCAGCTCGCGCAGGCGCGGGAAGCCCAGCAGGTCGTTGATGCGGAAGTTGGCCAGAGGGTGGCCGCGCGTGCGCCGCTGGAACTCCGTCACGGCCGCGGCCCCGCGCTCCTTGAGATCGTGCAAGTAGTCCCAGGTCGCCAGGTTGGCGACCGACCAGGCGGCGCCGGGATAGAAGGCGACCGCGTAGCCGAGCGCTTGCAACTCCTCCCACGTGGGCTGCGGCTGCACGGCATAGACATCGCCCATGATCGGGACCTCGGCGTCCACCTCGCGCACCCCGGCCACGAACGCGGCTATCTCCTCGCGCGACTCGGGACTGGCGAAGTACACGACGTCGACGCCAGCCTCGCGCCGGTAGGCTTGCGCGCGACGGATGGCCGCCTCCAGGCCGCCGCCCGCCGCGTGGCGCGCATCGGTACGTGCGACCACCACGAAGTCGGGGTCCAGTTCACGTTTGGCGTCCATCGCCGCGCGGAACTTGCCGATCGCCTCGTCGAGTGGCACCAGTTCGATCCCCGCCACATGGCCGCAGCGCTTCGGGTACACCTGGTCCTCGATGTGGACACCCGCGGCGCCAGCCTGGATGAAGCGCTGCACGGTGTGCCGCACGTTCAGCGCGTTGCCGTAGCCGGTATCGGCGTCGCTCAGGAGAGGGATGTCGACCGCGTTGGCGATGTAGCTGGCGTTGAGCACCATCTCGGTGAGGGTCGCCAGGCCTGCGTCGGGCAGGCCCAGCAGGCAATTAGCGGTCCCGCCGCCCGACATGTGCACCGCTTCGAAGCCGGCGGCCTCGACCATGCGCGCCTGAAGGGCGTTGGCCACCCCGGGCAGCACGAAGATCTCCCGCCGGTAGAACAGCTCGCGCAACCGCGTGGTCTTGCGCATCGCGCACCTCCGCCGAGGTTCGTCGGCCAGCGACGCGGGTGGCAGAGGCGGCGCCCCCACCGCGGTGCTGCCCTCCGACCGATCGGAGGCAGTGTACCCGCTCGGAGGCCGCCCTGCCGGTGATCGCCAAGGGGACGGCGGGATGGGCCTCGACGCCAGGGCGCCGATCGCGGTCGCAGGGTCACTCGCCGACGGCCCGCAACCGCTCGCTTGCGCTCGGCGTGGGCGGCGGAGCTGGGCGCGGCCGTGCGGGGAGTGCCGGCTCGTCGATGGGACACATCTTGAACTGGCCGTCGAGCCACGCGCCATCCTCGATGCGCAGGGCGCCGACACGCAGGGCGCCACGGACCAGCGCCGAAGCACGCACCACGCAACGGCCCTGGCAGTCCACCTCCCCGTCGAGCAGCCCGCTGACCACCAGCTCGGCTGCGGCCACCTGCCCTTCGAGCCGGGCGCCCTGCTCGACCAGCACCGGCGAGTCGGTCTCCAAGGCGCCGCGTAGCGTCCCCGCGACCCACACCGGCTCGCGCGTGCGCAGCGTGCCTTCCAGCACCGCGCCGGGCGCGATCACCGTGCCGCTGCTCTTCCCCTGTGGCCCCGCGGCAAGCGACCTGCCGCGGGGCTCTTCGCTGGCGCGTTGTAGAATGGCCATGCGTCCTCCCGCGCGCGTCCGGCGCCCCGCCCGCTGCTCGCGTCCGAAGCGTGCCGTACTCTGAGTGTAGGCGGCGCGCGATTACGAAGCGATCACGCCCCGCCGGACGCGTGTAACGAACGCGCTACGCGGCCGTTTGATGTCCGTTGCCTGTTGCACACACCCTTGGTATGCTCCTACAGCTGGCCCGGCCGGGCCGGTCAGGCATTTCCAGCGTCACGAGGACCGCTTGAGCATCACATCGCCGGAGTCGCCGCTCAGTCCACAGGCCTGGTGCCGGCGCGTCCTGACCGCGCTGAACCAGCACGCGCCCGAGGGGCCGGAGGCGGGCTCTCTCGGGATGCTGCTCGCCTACTTCATCGAGCTGAACCCTTCGGCAGAGACCTTCGATGAGCTCTTGCAGCAGTACTGCGCGGACGCGCGGCCAGGGATCGCCGACGCGGCCGCGCTCCTGCTGCGGTCCTGGCAGCGGCGTCACCCGGGCGCGTCCACGAAGGCGAACCCACGGCCGCTCCGCGAGCTGCTACGTACGCTTGGCGCCCTGCTCGACGAGAGCCGGCCGCCCGGTGCCTACCTGCGCCTCGAAGCTGACGGCGTGCTCCTCCAGCCGTTCGGCGAAACCGCGCGGCGCTTCACGACCGCCGGGCTGCAACAGGAGGCGGTGAGGCGTGCCGTCTCGCCTGAGCAGATGCCCCAGCTCGCTCAGGCCCCCGCGGGCTTCGTCCAGGCGCTAAGCACGGTGGCAACCGTCCTCGAGCCGAGTGGCGTGGAGGCGCCCGTGGAGGTAATCGTCACAGCGCGCACAGTGGTCGTGGAGAGCCCTGTGCTGCACCGCGTGTTCGTGCTCAGCCCTCCGGACGCCTGGCACGAGCTGAGCATCCCGGCGCTCGGATCCGGCGTGTCGCGCGAGCCGCGTTGAGTACCCACGCAGGTGCGCGCTAGCGAGCCGCTCGGCTCCGCGAGACCGCACGTCGCGCCTCGTTTTGTGGTCCGGGACAGCTGCGAATGCCTCGACCCGGGCGCGCTACCGAAGCGGCCACTATTGGCTTGGATCGGGGCCGAGAGCGGCTATAATGGGTGACTCTGTGGTGTGTCGGGACCACGATCAGGAGCGAGACGATGACCGGCGTGCCGGAAGCGGTGCGACGCTTTGAGGAGCATGACCCCAACTTCCTGAACGACCTGGCGGCGACAGCGGCCGACGCTTTCTCTCCGGGCGCCCTCGATGTCAAGTACAAGTTCCTGCTGGCCCTGGCGCTCGATGCGCAAGCCAACCATCCGAGCGGCGTCAAGGCGTTCGCGCGGCGTGCGCGCGACGCTGGCGCCACAGAGCGGGAGATCGTCGAGACGCTGCGGGTCGTGTTCTACCTCGGCGGGATGCAGGCGCTTATCACGGGGGCGGCGGCGCTGGACTGACCGCGCCGCGCTCGATCCGTTCCGACTGGTAGACGGCTCGTGCTGGCGCCGCTAGCCGGGGCGCGGCTGCCCTGGCGATGGCGTGGGTGCCGCCAGGTCGGGAGCACTGGCGTAGTGGTCTAGGCTCTGTGGCGGCCGTCCATAGTGCCGCGCGGCCAGCACCAGCGCGCCGGTGGTGCACAGGGGCACGAGCGCCGCGACTAGAAACATCACTTCGTAGGAGCTGTGGCCCAGGACCCAGCCCATCCCGATCGCCCCGCTGCCCACGCCCACACTGAACGCTCCGCCGACCAGGCCGAGTGCTGTGCCTCGTGTCGCCGGACTGGACACGTCGTCAGCCAGTCCGATCGTCGTCGGGTGGAACGCCGCGTAGCCCACACCATAGACCAGCGCCGACAGCAGCAGCAGCCAGATGGGCGGCCGCAGTGCCAGGGCCCCCACGCCGACCACCACCAGCAGCGTCGCCGGGATCAGGAGCCGCACTCGCCCGAGCCGGTCGGACAACCCGCCCATCGCCGCTCGTAGCGCGACCACCGCCACGGCCTGCGCGCTGAAGTACAGCCCCGGATTGCTCAGCCCCAGCCCAAGGGCGTACGCGGGCACGAACGTCAGCACGGTGCCCCAGGTCACCGACATCCCCGCCAGTGTGAGCGCCGCGAAATAGACGAGCGGATGGAGCCGCGCGCTGGTGCTGTGCGCTACCCCCGTGCGTGGCGGTGGCTCGCGCAGTGCCCACGCCGCCCCCAGCGCCGCCGTGGCCATCGCCAGGGTCAGCAAGAACACTACCCGAGCGCCCACATGCTGGAGCAACGCCACGCCGATCGGGGGGCCGATGAGCACGGCCAGCGTGGTGAACGTCCCGTAGATACCTACCGCCTCGCCCCGCCGCGCGGGGGGTGCCACCTCGGTGGCCAGGACCACGGCGCCCGTCTGCGTCACGCCATAGCCCGAGCCGAGCAGCATGCAGGCCGCGAACAGGGCCAGCGGGCTGGGCCATACGCTGGCCAGCAGCGCGCCGGCCACGATCAGCAGTGGGCCCCAGCGCATCAGGCGCGTGCGCGGGCCCCGCACCAGCAGCCGCCCGCCGATGAGCTGCGCCACCAGCCCACAGCCCGTCGAGGCCGCGGGGAACAGGCCGATCCACGTCTCGGGAACACCCAGCGACAGCGCGTACAGGGCCAGGATGCCGAGGAACGTGTACGCGGCGGTCCAGACGGTGAACGAGGCGACGCAGGCCAGGGCGAAGGCGCGCGACCATAGGCGCGTCGCAGCACGACTCACCGCAGCCGCCCGATCTCCTCGACCGCCGCCGGGTTCTCCAGTGACGTGAGGTCGCCGAGGTCCGCGTGCCCCAGGTACTTGGCGCGGATGACGCGCCGCAGGATCTTCGCGTTGCGGGTCTTCGGCAGCTCCCGCACGAAGTGGACCGTTTGGGGGCGCAGGGCGCGGCCGAGCTCGTGGACGACCGCCTCCGCCACTTCAGCGCGCAGGCTGTCGCTCGGCTCGTAGCCCGGGTGCAGCACAGCGAACACGACGATCGTCTCGCCCTTGACCGGGTCGGGCACGCCGATCGCCGCCGCCTCGCTCACGGCGGGATGGGCCACGGCCGCCGACTCGACCTCCGCCGGGCCCACGCGTTTGCCGGCGACCTTCAGGGTGTCGTCCGAGCGGCCGAGCAGGTACCAGTAGCCGTCCTCGTCGATCAGCGCCCAGTCGCCGTGCACCCAGAGGCCCGGCCAGCGCGACCAGTAGGTCTCCAGGTACCGCTCGCGGTCGTGCCAGAACCCGTGCGTCATGCCGACCCAAGGCTGGCGAATGACGAGCTCACCGACCTGGCCGCGCACGGGCTGGCCGGTGTCGTCCACCACGTCCGCGACCATGCCCGGGATCGGCCCGTTGAAGGCGCACGGCTTGAGCGGCGCGATCGGGAGGCAACTCAGGATGCCGCCGCTGATCTCCGTGCCGCCCGTATAGTTGATGATCGGGCAGCGGCCGCGGCCCACCTGCTCGAACAGCCACCACCACGGCTCTGGATTCCATGGCTCGCCCGTGCTACCTAGGACCCGTACCGTGGCGAGCGCGTGGGCCTGCACCGGGGCGGTGCCGTAGCGCATCAGGGCGCGGACGGCGGTGGGCGAGATGCCGAGGTGGGTGACTCCGTGCCGCTCGGCGTAGGCCCAGAGGCGGTCGGGCGTCGGGTAATCGGGTGTTCCCTCGAACAGGCAGATCGTCGCGCCGAGCGTCAGGCCGCCGATGATCTGCCATGGCCCCATCATCCAGCCTAGGTCGGTCAGCCAGAACAGCCGGTCGCCCGCGCGCAGGTCGAAGCAGTACGCGAGGTCGAGCGCTGCCTTGATGGGGAACCCATGGTGGACGTGCAGCGCGCCCTTGGGCCGGCCGGTGGTGCCCGATGTGTAGATGATCATGAAGGGGTCTTCGCCCAACGTGCGCTCGGTAGGTAGGCGGGCCGGCTGGTCGGCGACCGCCTCGTGCCACCACACGTCGCGGCCCGTCGTCCATGGCACCGACCGATCGAGGCGCCGACAGACGAGCACGTGCTCGACACTCGGTACCTGGGCGACCGCCTCGTCAGCTGTCTCCTTCATCGGTACCACGCTGCCGCGGCGTAGGAACCCGTCGGCGGTGATCAAAAGGCGGGCGTCGCAGTCGGCCAGCCGGCTGGCCACGGCGGCGGCGCCGTAGCCGGAGAAGATGGGGGTAAAGATGGCGCCGAGCTTGGCGACCGCCAGGACGGCGATCGCCGTCTCAGGCAGCATGGGCAGGAAGATGCCGACGCGATCGCCTCGGCCGATTCCCAGGGCCCGCAGCGCGCCGGCCAGGCGCGCGACCTCCGCCTGCAACTCGCCGAAGGACAGGGCACGCGTCGCCCCGTCGTCGCCTTCCCACACGACGGCGGGCTCGCTCGCTCGCGGGCCGGCGGCATGGCGATCGAGCGCGTTGTGCACCAGATTGAACCGGCCGTCCACGAACCAGTGGGCGAACGGCGCGCCCTCGCGAAGATCGACGACCGCGCGGAACGGCGTGTACCACTCGAGGTCGAGGTCCGCCACGACCGCGCGATAGAACCAGTCCATGTCGGCAGCCGCGCGCTCCAGCAGGGCCTCGTAGCTGGGCAGGTCATGCTGGGCCAGCAAGCGCCCCAGACGGGTGGCCGCCGCCTGCTCGGGCGTGGGGCGCCAGGCGATGGCCGGACGCTGGCCGGCCGAGTCCGCGGCCGGGGGCTGGTCAGGGGGAGTCGGAGAATGCCGCATCGCCCACCTCCTTGGGTCGTCCGCCCGCCCCTAATTGTTGGGCCTGTCGCCCTGTGGTGCAATGCCGCCGCGTGAGGTGGGGACGGCCATGGTGGCCCGGGACGCACCAGGTGGGCGTCGGCTAGCTAGGTGGCGACCTGGAAGGGGCGCAGGCCGTAGAACTGGTCGTGCCGGACGATCCGCTCGAGCTGGTCGAGCGGCAGCAGCAGCCAGCGGCACTGCCCGTCGGGGCACCAATCGGCGAGCTGGTCGCGCACGCTGGCTAGGGACATCGGCTGGTTGCCGTTCGCCAGGTAAATGCGAAACACGGCCTCGAGGATCGGCATGTCGGGCGTGATGTACCCCTTCTTGGCCGAGCAGTCCTCGCGGATCCGCCTAAGCGGTCGCGCGGCGAAGGGCACGCGGCGCACCTCGATCGTGGCGCGGCGTGTCTTGGGGTCGTAGACGGTCTGGCGCTCCTCGGTCTCCTCCCCCGCCGCGGCCCGCCGCTGGCACTCCTCGCACATGCGGCTGATCACGACATCGTTGAAGGAGATGCCATGCTCCTGATACCAGCGCTCGTCGATGTGGTACGTCGTGCTGGAGGGCTGCTCGGTCTCGAGCTCGCGGGCCGGTCGCGCCTCCAGGTCGAGGTCCATCTCGCGCATTGTTTTCACCCGCCAACGAAGCGGGGCGCCTCTGGGCGCCCCCGGAGAGTGCGCGCGTGGTGCTAGCGCGCCTCCAACGCTTGCAGCGCGGCCTCCGAGATCTCCAGATTGGTATGGACGCGCTGCACGTCGTCGAGGTCTTCCAGTCGCTCCATCAAGCGCAGGGTGGCGGCGGCCTGCTTCTCGTCGAGGCTGAGCGTGGTCTTGGGGACCATGGTGACCTCGGCCGCGGCGATGCGAACGCCCTGCTGCTCCAGGGCCGCGCGGACCGCCTCCAGGTTGGCGGGGAGGGTCAGCACCTCGACGGTGCCATCGTCGACGCGCACATCCTCGGCCCCCGCGTCGATGGCGAGCAGCCCCAGCTCGTCGGGATCCCGGTCGGGCTGCTCGATAGTGAGGACGCCGCGGGGCTCGAACATCCAGGCCACGCAGCCGCTCTCCCCGAGGCTCCCGCCCGCGCGCGTGAACGCGCTTCGGACTTCGGCCACCGTACGGTTGCGGTTGTCGGTAAGCGCCTCCACCAGGATCGCCGCGCCGCCCGGGCCGTAGCCCTCGTAGGTGACCTCCTCGAGCGCGGCCGCTTCGCCCCCGCCGGTGGCCCGCTTGATGGCGCGCTCGATGTTCTCCATCGGCATGCTCGCCTCGCGGGCACGCTGGATGGCGTGCCGTAGCCGCGGATTCCCATCCGGATCCGGGCCGCCCTCGCGCGCGGCGATCGTGATCTCACGGCCCAGCTTGGTGAATAGCTGGCCACGCTTGGCGTCCGCGGCGCCCTTCTGCCGCTTGATCTGCGACCACTTCGAGTGACCGGACACCGCCCACCCTCACCATGAACAGCAGATTGCTTCGTATTCTACCAGAAGCTCGGCTGCTTGCGGCAACCGCCGTGCCGGACGCGCCCTGCCCTAGCGGAACGCCGCGCGGGTCGTCCGTGGGCGCGGCCGGAACAGGAGGGTGAGGAGGGCACCGACCACGAAGCCCCCGATGTGGGCCCAGAACGCCACGCCGCCCGTCTCGGTCGCGATGCCGAGCTGACCGAGGCCCGACACCAGTTGCGTGAGGAACCAGACCCCGATCAGCACCAGCGCGGGGATCCGGGGCAGCAAGATAAGCGGTCCCAGGAACAGCAAGGTGCGCACCTGCGCGCTGGGGAACAGCACGATGTACGCGCCCAGGATGCCGGCGATCGCGCCGCTGGCGCCGATGCTGGGCACCTGCGACGTGGGATCGATCGCGATCTGGGCGAGGTGCGCGCCGATGCCGCACACGAAATAGAACAGCAAGTAGCCCAGATGCCCGAACGCGTCCTCGACGTTGTCCCCGAAGATCCACAGGTACAGCATGTTCGAGGCCAGGTGCAGGAGCCCGCCGTGCAGGAACATCGAGGTAAATAGCGTGAGGTAGGGGATACCCAGCGGAGCCGGTGGCCCGAGATCGCGGCCCGTGACGATCTCGAGGGGCACGGCGCCGTAGGCGCGCACGAACAGCTCGAGCTGGGGGCCAAGCGAGACCTCGTACAGGAAGGCCAGGATGTTGAGCAACAGGAGCGCGACCGTCACCATGGGGGCGCTGCGCGTCTGGGGCTCGTCCTTCAGCGGGATCACGATGGCCTCCGTCTGTTCGCCGACCGTGGCCCGGCCGCCCAGCCCGACACCGCCGGGCGAGCACCGCCCAGGCGGCGGCCCTTCTTCTGCTATAATACTGGCCACTTACCCGCGGCGGGGACCGCGGTGGCAACCTCAACGAAGGTGGAGACGATGAAGAGCTACTCGGCCGAGCACATCCACAACGTGGCGCTGCTCTCGCATGGCGGAGCGGGCAAGACGTCGCTGGCCGAGGCGCTGCTCTTTGTGTCGGGCGCGATCACTCGGCTCGGCCGTGTCGACGACGGGAACACGGTGTCGGACTACGACCCGGACGAGATCAAGCGCCGCATGTCGGTCTCGACCTCGCTGATCCCGGTGGAGTGGGAGGACCACAAGGTCAACGTCCTCGATACTCCCGGTTACGCCGACTTCTTCGGCGAGGTCTGCGGCGCCGTGCGCGTAGCCGATGCCGCGCTGTTCGTCCTCGACGGCGTGTCGGGCGTCCAGGTGGGGACCGAGCTGACGTGGAAGCAGGCGGATCAGCAGAGCCTGCCCCGGGCCGTGTTCGTCAACAAGCTCGACCGCGAGAACGCCAGCTTCGACAACGCGCTGGAGAGCCTCCGCAAGGTGTTCGGCAGCACGATCGTCCCGCTCACCGCCCCGGTCGGCCGGGAGCAGAACTTCCAGGGCACCGTCGATCTCATCACCATGCGCGCGTGGGGCGAGGGCCGGAACGAGCTGCCCCTGGATGACACCGCGCGTCAGGCGGCCGAGGCGTATCGCGAGCGCCTGGTGGAGGCGGTCGCCGAGCTGGACGATGACCTGATCACCAAGTACCTCGAGGGTGAAGCACTGACGCCGGAGGAGCTCGAGACGGCGTTACGCAAGGGGATCGCCGAGCGGCGGCTCGTGCCCGTGCTATGCGGCTCGGCCACGACGGTCCGCGGGATCGTGCCGCTGCTCCACGCGCTGGTGGCCTACCTCCCCAGCGCCGCCCACACGCCGCTGGTGCTCGACAGCGGCGAGACGCAGCCGCCGGCTGCCGATGGGCCGCTGGCCGCCCTGGTGTTCAAGACGATCTCCGACCCCTACCTCGGGCGACTGAACTTCTTCCGCGTCTATCAGGGCACGATCGCTTCCGACTCGCACGTCTGGAACGCCGTGAAGGGCCGGGACGAGCGGATCGGGCAACTCTTCTTCATGCGCGGCAAGACGCAGGAGCCCACTCCTCAGGTGTCGATGGGCGACATCGGGGCGGTGGCCAAGCTCCAGGAGACGTCGACCGGCGATACGCTGACCACCAAGGAAGCGAACATCCGCCTGCGCGGCATCACTTTCCCCGAGCCGGCGTACGCGGCGTCGATCCAACCCAAGACGAAGGCCGACACCGACAAGCTCAGCAACGCCCTGCAGCGTATCTGTGAGGAGGACCCATCGCTGCGCGTGCGGCGTGACGAGGCGACCAAGGAGACGATCATCGAGGGGCTGGGCGAGTCGCACATCGAGAGCGCGGTCGAGCGCATGCAGCGCAAGTTCGGCGTGAGCGTGGTGATCGGCGAGCCCAAGGTCGCCTACCGCGAGACGGTCTCCACCACAGCGCGCGCGCAGGGCCGCTTCAAGCGCCAGACCGGTGGCCACGGCATGTACGGCGACACGTGGCTCGAGATCGAGCCGCTGCCTCGCGGCGCCGGCTTCGAGTTCGTGGACCGCATCGTGGGCGGGGTGGTGCCCAAGCAGTTCATCCCAGCGGTCGAGAAGGGCGTGCGCGAGGCGATGGAGGAGGGGCTGCTGGCCGGCTATCCGGTCGTCGACGTGCGGGTCACCCTCTACGACGGCTCCTACCACTCGGTGGACTCCAACGAGATGGCGTTCCGCATCGCGGCCTCGATGGGCTTCAAGAAGGCCGCCGAGGCGGCGCGCCCCGTGTTGCTCGAGCCGATCATGGCCGTGGAGATCACCGTGCCCGACGAGTTCACGGGCGACGTGATGGGCGACCTGAACAGCAAGCGCGCGCGCGTGCTGGGCATGCAGCCGCAGGATGGGCGTACCGTGATCTCGGCTAACGTGCCGCAGGCCGAGATGCTCCACTACGCGACGGACCTGCGCTCGATTACCCAGGGGCGCGGTTACTACACGATGCGCTTCTCGCACTACGAGGAAGTACCGCACCACCTGGCGCAGCAGATCATCGCTAAGGCCCAGAAGGAGCGCGAGGCGGCGGCGAGCCGCTAGCGCTCTGCCCCCGCCGGGGGCGCGGGCGTATGCAGCAGGGCCCGCGCCGCGTCGATATCGCGCGCGATCTGTGCGCGCAGGGCCTCGACCGACGCGAACCGCTGGACGGGGCGCACGCGATCGAGGAAATCGAAGGCGAGCGACTGCCCGTAGAGGTCGCCCGCGTAGTCGAGCAGGTGGACTTCCAGCAGCGGCTGCTCCTCGCCGAAGGTGGGCCGGCTGCCCAAGTTGGCCACCGCCGGCCAAGCGCCGGTTGGCACCCGAGCCCACCCCGCGTACACGCCGGGCGCGGGGACGAGGCGTCCCGCGGGCGGAACCAGGTTGGCGGTGGGGAAGCCTAGCTGGCGTCCACGGCGGGCACCGCCCACGACCTCGCCCTCGAGCCGGTAGGGGCGTCCCAGCAGCTCGGCGGCCGCGCGTACCGCTCCGCCGAGCAGCAACTCCCGGATCCACGAGCTGCTAATGGGGCGGTCGCCCGCGAACACGGGCGGCAGCGTGTGGACGGTGAACCCGAGCTGCTGGCCCAGGGTGGCGAGTGTAGCGGGAGAGCCGGTTCGCCCATGGCCGAAGCGAAAGTTCTCGCCGACCCAGATGCCGACCACCGAATAGCGCGCGCACAGGGCCGCCACGAACGCCTCCGGCTGCATCTGCGCGACCGCTGGTGTAAAGGGCCAGACGCAGACCTCATCGACGCCCTGCTGGCGGATGAGCTGCACCCGCTCCGCGATGGTCGTGAGGTCGGGCGGGGCCTCGGCCGGCCGCAGCACGTGCTCGGGGTCGGGATCAAAGGTCACCGCCACCACACGCGCGCCTTGCGCCGCGGCGGCCGCGACCGCCCCGCGCAGCAGCGCCTGATGGCCCCGGTGCACGCCGTCGAACGCGCCGAGCACCACGATCACCGGCTCGTCCCGTCGTGTCGGCGCTGCCTGCTCTGCCACGTTGCCCGCGCCTCCTTGCCAGCCCCTACGATGTTGCTTCGTCGTCGCTCGCCAGCGCTAGCATCGGCTGCCACTGCGTCCCCATGCCGCGCACCAAGCCGAGGAAGCGCCCATCGTGGGCATACGCCCGCGCTGCTGGTGCCGCGGCCTGCCGGGCCGGAATCGCCCTACCGTGCACGAAGTATCGCACCTCCTGGGGGTCCAAGACGATGGCCGGCAGGTCCAGGCACCCCTCGTCAGGCGGCAGCAAGACGGCCTCCAGGTGGCCGGCCGCCGCCGCGCGCTCCAGCGCCTCTGGCGTGATGGCATCGGCCAGCGTGAAGCAGCCCACTTGCAGGCGGGCCAGGGCGGCGAGGTACGCGCCGCAGCCGAGCGCCTCGCCGAGATCGCGGGCCAGCGCGCGGACGTACGTGCCTTTCGAGCAGCGCAGCGCGATCGATAGGCGTGGCGGCGCCCAGGCGAGCAGCGCGATCCCATACACGGTCACCGGCCGCGGGGCGAGCTGGAGCGCCTCCCCGCGTCGCGCGCGCCGGTAGGCGGGCTGGCCGGCCAGCTTGACGGCTGAGAAGGCAGGTGGGACCTGCGCGAGGGGGCCGACTAGCCCCGCCAGGGCGCGCACCAGCGCGTCCAGCCCGATGGCAGAAGGGTCCCGCACGGCCAGCACGCGGCCCTCCGCATCGCAGGTGTCGGTGGTGACGCCCAGTACGAGATCGGCCGCGTACACCTTGCTGCCCGCAGCCACGCGCTCGGCCAGCCGCGTCGCACGTCCGAGGCAGAGCGGCAGCACACCGCCGGCGAGCGGATCGAGCGTACCTGCGTGGCCGACGCGGCGCTGACCGAGCCGGCGGCGGACGAACGCCACCGCGTCGTGCGAGGTCCACCCGATCGGCTTGCAGAAATTCAAGAAGCCGTCGTAGGTGCTCACACCGGGTCCTGGGGGGGTGGCGCGGGAGGCTGCTCGTCGGCCGCAGGGGCTTGCTCGATCTCGCGGAGCAGCGATAGTACCCGCGCCCCACGGGCGATGGAGGTGTCGAGATGGAACTCCAGCGTCGGCAGGCGGCGGGTGCGCAGGCGTGTGCCCAGCTCGCGCCGCAGGTATCCGGCCGCTCGCCGCAACGCCCGCAGCGCGTCCGCCGCCTCAGCCTCCGAGCCCAGGACGCTGACGTACACCTTGCTCACCGTGAGGTCGGGCGCGGTCTCTACCCCGGTGATGCTGATCACCCCGCTGAGGCGGGGGTCGCGCATCTCCCGCTGGAGCAGCTCCGCGAGGGTGTCGCGGATCTGCTCATTCAGGCGCAGGATGCCCCGTCGGGCCATCGGCACCTCACTCAGGTGGCCAGCCCAGTGGCTAGCTCACCAGCTCGCGCTCGTAGGTCTCCACGCGATCGCCGGGCTGGAAGTCGTTGAAGTTCTCGAACGTCATCCCGCACTCCTGGCCCGCGGTGACCTCGCGCACATCCTCCTTGACGCGGCGGAGCGTGGCGATCTTGCCATCGTAGATGACCTCGCGGCCACGATAGATGCGGGCCAGTGCCCCGCGCTGGATGCGGCCCTCGGTCACCAGGCAGCCCGCCGCCTGGCCCGCCTTGCCCGCCTTGAACGTCATGCGGATCTCGGCCTGGCCGCGCACGACCTCGCGGTACTCCGGCTCCAGCATGCCGGCGAGCGCCTTCCGGACGTCGTCCACCAGATGGTAGATCACGTCGTAGAGGCGAATGTCCACGCCCTGGCTCTCGGCCAGGCGCCGGGCGCTGGGCTCGGCCCGCACGTTGAACCCGATGATGATGCCCTTGGACGCCGCGGCCAGCATGACGTCCGAGTCGGTCACGTTGCCGGTGCCCGAGTGCAGCACCTTGATCCGCACCCCGGTCTCCTCCTCCAGCCGTTGGACAGAGGTGAGGATCGGTTCGATCGAGCCCTGCACGTCGGTCTTGACGACGAGGACCAGCTCCTTGACCTCGCCCGCCTGGATCTGGCTGGATAGCGCGCGCAGCGACAGCTGGCCGCGGGTGGTCGCGGCTGTCTCCGCAGCCTGGAGCAACGGTTGGATCAGGTTGCGGGCGGTCTTCTCGTCCGGGACCACCTGCAGGCGGTCGCCCGCCTCCGGCACGCCGTTCAGCCCCAGGATCTCCGCCGGCTCGGCCGGTCCGGCCTTGCGGATCCGCTTGCCGCGGTCGTTGAACAGCGCCTTGACCTTGCCGTACACGGTGCCCACGACGACGATATCGCCGACTTCCAGCGTGCCGTTCTGCACTAGCACGGTGGCCACCGGACCCCGCGTGCGGTCGAGCTTCGCCTCGATGACCACCCCCTCGGCGGGGCGATTCGGGTTGGCCTTCAGCTCGAGAATGTCGGCGACCAGCAGCACGACATCGAGCAGGTCGTCGATGCCCTGCTTGGTCTTGGCGGACACCGGCACCGCCGGGACGTCACCGCCGTACGCTTCCACGACCAGCCCGATCTCGGCGAGCTGCTGGAGCACGCGGTCGGGCTGCGCGTTGGGCTTGTCGATCTTGTTGATGGCGACCACGACCGGCACGTTGGCCGCCTGGCAGTGCGCCACCGCCTCCCGCGTCTGGGGCATCACGCCGTCGTCCGCGGCCACCACCAGGATCACGATGTCGGTGACCTGGGCGCCGCGTGCCCGCATGGCCGTGAACGCCTCGTGGCCTGGGGTGTCGAGGAACGTGATCTTGCGGCCCTGGACCTCGACCTGGTAGGCGCCGATGTGCTGCGTGATGCCGCCGGCCTCCGCGGCCGTGACCCGCGTGTTGCGGATCGCATCGAGCAGGCTGGTCTTGCCATGATCGACGTGGCCCATCACCGTTACCACCGGCGGGCGCGGCACCAGCGCGCCGTCGTCCCGGTCGGCAACGGCGGTCGGCGTCTCAGCCGCGGCCTCGGGTGCGGTGGCCTCGTGAACCTCGAAGCCTAGGGCCGTGGCGACCTTGGCAGCGATCTCAAAATCGACCGTCTGGTTGATAGTCAGGAGAATATTCTGCTTAACAAGCTCCGTAATCACTTGCGGCGCCGAGACACCGAGCCGGTCCGCCAGTTCCTGCACGGTCAGCCGAGCGGGCAGCTCGACCGGCTGGCGCTCGAGTACGGCCGGAGTCCCGGGCGCGCCGCTGCGGCCGAACGGAGGCCGGCCGCGCGTCGAGCCGTTACGGCCCGCCGGTCGCCCGGTTGGGCGCCGGGCAGTATTTCCTCGTGGTGGTCGCGCCATCGGGCACCCCCTTGTGCTGGGCTGCCACCAGACCTCAAAGCAGACGCACCGAATGCAGGCGCCTGCGGCAGCGATTGCGTGATGGCTAATTGAGTTTACGTCAGCAGTAGCGCGGCGTGTCTGGCCGAACGCGGCGGGCGGCGGGCCGAGCGCGCTCCTCGCGGCAGGCGCTACCGTCCGCCACCTCCGGGCGCGCCCGCAGCGAGCACGGCGTCGCGCGCCCGCAGCAGCGCCTCGCGGTCCTCCGGCGTCAGCGTCGTGCGCAGGGCCCGGGCGAGCGCGTCCCGCTTGAGCGCCGCGGTCCAGCAGTCGGCCGCCCGGCACAGATAGGCGCCCCGGCCGGCGGCCTTACCGGTCAGGTCGATCGTGATCTCGCCGGTCGGTGTGCGCACGACGCGCACCAGTTCGCGCTTCGGCCGCTCCTGGCGGCAGCCCACGCAGGTGCGGATCGGGACGTGGCGTTGACGCGGAGTGGGCATGCTCACGGACCGGGCTGCCGCGCCGCCGGCGCCGCGGCGGCCGGCGTGCTCTCCGCGCCGCCGGCCGCCGGTGGCGCATCGCTGCGGATATCGATCCGCCAGCCGGTGAGCTTCGCGGCGAGCCGAGCGTTCTGGCCCTCCTTCCCGATCGCTAGCGATAGCTGGCGCTCCGGCACGACCACCCGGGCCGTCTTGGTCTCCTCCGCGATGTCGACGCTGAGCACGGTCGCGGGGCTGAGCGCGTTGGCCACGAAGACCGCCGGGTCCGGCGCCCACTGGATGACGTCGATCTTCTCGCCGCTCAGCTCGTTGACCACGTTCTGGATGCGCACGCCGCGCATGCCGACGCAGGCCCCGACCGGGTCGACCCCCTCCTGCCGCGCGGCTACCGCGACCTTCGCGCGCGCGCCCGGCTCGCGGGCGATCGCCTTGATCTCCACGGTGCCGTTGAAGATCTCCGGCACCTCCTGCTCCAGCAGCCGGCGCAGCATCAGCTTGTGCGCTCGCGATACCAGCACCTGCGGGCCTTTCGGGGTGTCGTGGACCTCGTACACCACCACCCGCAGCCGCTGATTCGGGTAGTAGCGCTCGGTCGGGATCCACTCACTGCGCGGCATGAGCGCCTCGACCTTGTCCAGCTCGATGATGGCGCCGGCCTGGTCGATCCGCTGCACCTGCCCATGGAGGATCTCGCCCTGGCGCTCGACGAACTGCTCGTACACCCGGCGGCGCTCCGCGTCGCGGAGCTTCTGGAGGACGACCTGCTTGGCCGTCTGTGCCGCGATGCGGCCGAACTGGCTGCCCGTCGGAGTGACCTCGATGCGCACCGTGCTCCCCACCGTCGCGTGCGGATCGTGCTCGCGCGCCTCTTCCAGGCTGATCTCGTCAGGCCCCTCCGGTGGCCGGTCGACGACCGTGCGCTCGACGTAGATGTGCGGAACTCCCGTCTCGGGATCGAGCTTGGCGAGCACCGTCTGCGGCGCGTTGGGCACGTTGCGGCGATAGGCGGACACGAGCGCCGCCTCGAACGCCTCGACGACGACCTCCTTCGGTACGCCCTTCTCGCTGCTCAGCATGTTGACCGCAGTTAGAAACTCGCTCTTCATCGCTCGCCGGCTCCCCCGCGGACCCCGCCGCGTGGCCCAGATCCGTCCATGCAGTAGCGTGTCGGCCGCGCGCTGCAACAAAAAAGTGGGGGTTACCCACTTCTCCGGCACGCCTTGCTACTAGGGCTAGTATACCACCGCCCCGCCCCTCCCAGCAACGCGCAGGGCAAACCACCCCCACGCCGGGCCCGCTGGGCC
>JADGHJ010000059.1 GCA_019686175.1 Chloroflexota bacterium
TAGGGATTGTCTGGTGGGCTCGGATTTGTTTATAAGCGACGGGGGGGGGGCGGGGGGGTGGTCGCTCGATCAGCGGAGCCGGATGGTGTGGCGCACGCGGCTGCCACCACGGTGCACACGAGGCTCACCACGCAGGCCAGCCTAGCTGGCTCGACCGGACTCGCTGAGCGGCAACCGGCCATCGGCAGCTCCCGCCGTGTACGATCGCTCCCACACCCCCTGAACCGGGCAGTCCAACGCACTCGGCCGGTGGCTGGTCCCGAAGCAGGTGTTCGCATCGCGGCCCTACGCGGCCAGTGCGGTGATGATAGCGCTCCGCAGCTGGGCGGGCAAGACACGGTCGTCTCAGCGGCCGGTTCCGTTCGTTCCCTTAGTGCCGTGGCCCAATCCCCGGGAACAGGCATAACTCTCTCGCTGGGGTGCTGCGATTGTTGGTGATGGTAGTGAGGCTCGGACGATCGTCGCGAGAGCATGGCGCTTGACAGGCGAGCAGCACGCATCGTACACTGCGCCTTCACTTGGGGGCAGAAGGCCGATGTGCTCGCGATGCATCCGCACGGAGTGGTGGCCATGACAGACGAGCCCGCGCGCCCGGATGTGATGGCATGTCGTGTGCGATTTGGGGATAATATCGATGCATTTCTGGCAGAACCGACTCGGCCAGGTCCGCACCCTACCGTGGTCCTCCTGCATGAGCGTTACGGCGTGGTGCAACACACGATGGACCTGGCGGTAAAGTTTGCCCGTGAGGGGTTTGTCTGCTTGGCGCCCAACCTCTTCGCGCGTCATCCCGAACAGCACCGCCTGGCCACGGGAGAGGTCCGCGCGCCGATTCCAGATCCTCAGTCCGTACAAGACCTGTCGGCCGGCATCGACTTCCTGCGCCGAGAGGTCCCGAGCGCCGATGCGAGTAGCGTCGCCGTGATGGGGGTCTGTCAGACGGGGCGGCACCCCCTGGTGCTGGCGGCCTCGCGGACCGATGTGCGGGCCTGCTTGGTGTTCTACGGTGCGGCGCAGGCGCGTGATTTCGAGGTGGATGAGCACCAGCCGGTGCCCCTGGAGGACCTCATCGCACGAGTCCAGTGCCCGGTCCTCGGGGTGTTTGGCGAGGCGGACTTCCTGATCACGCTGGACGATGTGCGCCGCTTCCGCGATGTGCTCGAGCGACATCGCAAGAGCTACCACATCAAGGTTTTCGCCGGAATGCCGCACGGCTGGCTGAACGATACGATGCCCGGGCGGTATCGGCCGAGAGAAGCCGCGGAGGCATGGCAGCTGGCCATCGATTTCCTGCACCGGGTGGATGCGGGCGGCTACCCGCGTGACCGCGTGCGCTGGCTATTCGAGAGCGACTCGAGTATCGACTACGATCCCAGCAAGAACGTCCGCTTGGCCTAGCCATCTTGGCGCTCCGAAGCGAGACGGCCTCGCTAGGTCGCCGGGCGGGGGCGTGCAGCCTGCCGTCCCCACCAGGCCAGGCCCAGGTGGACGACTGCGTACAGTGTAACGACCAGCACGGGCAAGCTCCGGAACATCGTAGCCAGCCCGTATTGTTCAGCGACGTACCCGCCCAGCGCGGGCGACGCGAGATTGCCCAGGTCGATCGCCGCGTTGAACAGCCCGGCTGCTACCCCACGCCCCACCCGCCGCTCATCCACGTCCTCAGTCAGGCCCACGGTGTTCGCCACCAGGACGATGGCGCGCCAGGCGGCCACCCACAGCATGGTGAGCGCTAGGGTCCACAGCGAGCCGCACACGGAGAGTGTCATGAGCCCGAGCGCCTGGAGCACGATGCCGATGTGCTGAACGCGCCGCCGGCCTGCGCGCTGCGCCAGCACCCCGGCCCCGCTGCGGGCCACCACGTTGGTCAGCGCGGTGCCGACGCGCACCAGCCCCACCTCGCTCAACGTCAGCCCGATGCTCAGTCCGTACAGCGGCAGGAAGCCGCCGCTGATCATCTGCATGAAGGCGCCGAGGAACGCGCTCAGCACGATGGTCACCAGTGCCGGGTCGCGGGCGAGCGCCGCGAGGCTAGCGAGCCGGCCGCGCGATAGAGCGCCGGTGCGCGTGGCCGGCGCCGGCGCGCGCACCGGCGGGAGCGCCAGTGCTGCGAGCACACCGACTGCGTAGAAGCCTGCTGCGGTGTGGAAGGCGACGGTATAGCCGAGATACTGGCCGAGGAAGCCGGCCAGACCATTGCCGAACGTGAGCCCGAGGGCAAGGGAGGCCGAATAGTAACCCATCGCCCGCGGGCGATCCACTCCCGGGGACAGCGTGTCCATGAAGCGGGCCATGCTCGTGGTGGTCGCCACGCCGAACGCCGCGCCGCTAGCCAGGCGCAGCATCGCGAAGGCGAGGGGGTGATCCGCCTGGGGCAGCAGCCCTGCTGCGACGCTCGCCACGCCCAGCGCTGCCACTAGCAGCCGCCGCGCGCGCTGCGGGCGGTACAGCAGGCCCGCCGGCAGCCGCGAGGCCAGGGCCGCCAGTCCATGCGCCGCCAGCAGCAGGCCGATCAGATCGAGCGAGATCGCGCGGGTCGCCAGGTACGGCGCGAACAGCAATGCGATCAGCCCGTCGGCGGCGGTCGTGGCGGCGACCACGAGATAGGCGCGAGCGAACAGCCGCAGGGGGCTCCCAGCGCTGGTGGTCATGCAGCGGCGCTCCTGGCGTGCTCCGCGGTGTGGGCATCGCCTCCGTTATAGCAGTCGCCGCTCGGCCTGACGTGCGCTCAGAGTTCCCGCCCGACGCGAGCCTCGAGGCGATAGACGTACGCCAGGACCTCCGCGACCGCCACGTACAGCGCCGGCGGGATGACAGCCCCCACGTCGAGCTCGCTGAGGGCGCGCGCCAGGGCGGCGTCTGCGGTCACCGGCACGCCTGCCTCTCGGGCGCGCCGCAGGATCTCCTCGGCCAGCAGCCCGCGACCTGCTGCCGTGATCACCGGCGCCGGGTCGTGCCCCGGCGTGTAGCGGAGCGCCACGGCACGCCGCGGCTCGCCTCTCGCTCCTGACTCGCTCATGCTCGCACGTCCACGCGCCTCGCCGCGGGTGTGTCGCCCGTGCTCCCACTGGCGGTGTGGCGCACTGTCGTCTCGACCCTTGCCCGAGGGTAGCCCGCACGGGCCAGCCCGCCGACCAGCTCGGCCGCCGTCGCGTCGAACAGGGCCGCGGTGAAGGGCGAGGTTGTGAGGATCCGGCAACGGGTCTGCTCGCTGTTGAGCTCGAGGTCGATGACCAGCTCGCCGAGCTGGGGCAGCGTGAGCCGCAACTGGACCGCGTGGCGGGCAGGCGGCGTCAGCTCGTTGCGATGCGCCGGCTGCCGAGGCACCCGCAGCTCGATCGGGTGGTGCTGGTGGGGCAGCGGGGGCGGCAGGGTGATCGTCCACCCGGTCGTGTCGGACTGCGGGGCGGCGTTGCGCGCTTGCTCGGTGGCGAGCTGGACCACGAGCCGATCCAGCGCGGAGGTCGCGGTGGCCTCGCTCGTGGCGGTGCGCAGGAGGGCCAGCCGGGTGCGCGTGTCGTCGACCAACGGCCCTTGGGGCGGTCCGTGCCGCGCCGGATCGGCCTCTTGAGCCTGGTTCGGTGCCAGCGGTGCGCCCTCGCCGGTCAGGGTAGGTGCATCGGACGCCAGCTTGGCCTCGGTGGGCACCGCCACTGCATGGATAACTCGCCGAAGCCAGCGGGCCAGAGCCGGGGCCTCCAGCGACTCCGCGCTCCAGGCGCGCAGCACGTCGGTGGCTAGCGCCGTGGCCGGCGCGTCTGGCGCCTCTCCTGCGGCGAGCGCTTCCAAGGCGGCCAGCGCGTCCCGCCAGCAGGTGCTCTGGGGCACGCTCCCGCCAGCGCGCGGGTTGGCGAGGGGGCCTGTGGGCTCCCCGGGCACGCGGGCCGCTGGCGGGAGGGCGACCGCGTCGGAGCCGAGCGTGACCCGCGACGCGAGGGGCGAGCCCCGCGCGGCGTCGGCTACCTGTGACAGCCGTGGTGGCTTCTCGACGATGGCTGCGGACCATTCGGTACCGCTACCAGGCGGGAGCGGGATGCCTCTGGACGGTGGTTCCGCGGCACTAAGCTGGGCCGCCGAATGGCCGGCGCTCGGTGACGTGGCTGGTAGTTCGAGGGGACCAGGCTCGGTCAGGGGGGCCGAGCGGCCCGGGAGCAGTTCGACCGGCCCCGCCAGGTGCGGAACAGTGGGGAGCGCTGGCACGGACGCGGAGGGCGACGCGGCACCGGCGCGCGCTGGCGAAGGAGTGGCTGGAAGCGCAGGCGCCGACGGTGGCGCGCCGGGCGCAGGGCCACTGTCGTCGACCAGGCGGAGGACGACCTGACCCGGCGCCGCCCGTACCACCTGGAGACGCACCTCTTGCCCAGCGCTCAGCGGCACCGGCACGGATACCGATAGGCGTACACTGCCCACGGCCAGCTCGGCGCGCCCGTCCTGTATCTCCATGACCCGCGCGCTGACCACCGCCCCCGCGTCAGGAAAGCCAAGGCCCGTGGACACCGACAGCACGCTACTGAAGCCGCCAACCGAACCGGTGATCGTCGGCTGCACGCTTGCCCTCCCCAGGTCCCCCAGTTGCACTATCGACGCCCCGGGGCAGCGGCAGCAGCCGGATCGAGGGCCGAGACCAGTGGTGGCCAGCCAGCGGTCGAGGAGCCCCAAGGCCTGTTCAAGCGCGTCGCGGTGGACTATCATCGAGGCACCTCGCGCGGGGTGCTGCGTGGGGCCTCCAGCGCGAGGCGAGCTGGTGGCCTGGGAGGTGGGTCGAGCCGCGAGCTAGTTCGGTGCAGCGACGGTTGGAGAGGGAGCGGGCCGCTCGGGAGTGGCCCCAGGCGGTCCACGTGGAAGGAGGGCGCACGATGCCAAAGCTCCGGCACATCGCCATCGTTTGCCAAGATCCCAAGCGTCTCGCCGAGTGGTATCAGAAGGCGTTCGACATGGTGCCCGTGTACCAGCAGCCCGAGACGGGTATCACCGAGCTGACCGACGGCGACTTCAACCTAACGCTGCTCAACGCCGCGTGGCTCAAGGAGAACACCGGCCACTCGTGGCACTTCGGCATCGAGATGCCGATGGAGGAGATCGAGGCGCGCCGTCCCCTGCTGGAGGCGCTAGGCGCCAAGTACCACGATGGCGTGCGCGATGGCCGCGCCGTCGAGGTGTACATCGAGGATCCGGAGGGCCACCGCATCGATCTGGCGCCGCACTGGCTGACCCGGCCGGGCGAGCGGCGGCAGGAGCCGTACCGCAGCTGGGAGTCCGCCCAGGCTCCGGAGCCGACCGCGGCCGAGCGCAAGTAGCTGGGCTCGAGGGGACGTGCGGTGCGCTCGCGATCACCGCTCCTCGGTGCCCTGCTGGTCCTTGCCTGGACGCTGGTGATAGCGTGCGCGGCGCCGGGGGCGCGGTCCACGGCCCCGGCGCCGGCCGCTGCCCGGGCGGTCGCTACTCCCGGCGTGCCCGCCTCCGTCCCCGCGGCAGCCCCCGAGGCGCAGCGCCTGCCCACCGCGCCGGTGCGCCTCAAGGTGGGCGTCCAGGCCACGGCGAACTTCGGTCCCCTGTTCGTGGCCGCCGATCGCGGCTACTTCCAGGAGCTGGGGCTCGATGTCGAGCTGGTGCCCACCAGCAGCGTCATCGAGCAGTTGCCGGCCCTCGCGCAGGGCCAGCTCCAGGTGGGCGCCTGCACGCCCAACCTGGCCTGCTTGAACTTCCTCAACCGCCGGGCGGACCTCCGCATCGTGACCAGCCTCCAGTCAGCTGGACAGACGGAGCGGTCGAGCGGCAGCATCGCGCTGGTGGCCCGCAAGGACCTCTACGACAACGGCACCATCCGCGAGGCGCGCGACCTCGTGGGCCGTACCGTGTACCTGATCGGCGGCGAGGGCAGCGTCCCCTATATCCAGGTGGTGCGCTGGCTGCAGCGCCACGGGGTCGACCCGAAGAGCATCGAGGCCACCCACATGATCTTCCCCGACGTGTTCGCCGCGATGCAGAATGGGGGGATCGAGGTCGGCTACGTCGGCGAGCCGTTCGTGACGCTGGGAAACGTCCGCGGGGTGCACCAAGTGCTCGCCACCATGGAGGACATGGACCCCCATACGCCGTCGCTGTACATCATGTACTGGTCGGGGATCGACCGGCTCGGCGACCGGGTGGGCGAGCGCTGGATGGTCGCCTACCTCCGTGCCGTCCGCGCCTACCTTGATGCGTTCGAGTACGGCCGCGACCTGGACACCATCATCGACGTGCTGATCCGAGAGACGCCGCTGAAGGACGCGGCCCTCTATCGCCAGATCAAGTACTCGTGGGTGGATCCGGACGGCCATGTCTCCCGTGAGGCGATCGAGGCCGACGGCCGCTTGCTGCACGAGCTGGGGCTCCTGTCGGCCCCGCCCGACCTGAGCCAGGCGTTCGACGATCGCTATCGTCAGTTCGCGGTGCAGTACCTCGGGCCGTACCAGCCGCCGCGCTGAGCCCCAGGCGGAGGTCGGGGCTCGATGCGCCCGCCCACGGGCGGGATGGACCCCCAGGAGCGACCCCCGAGTCAGCAAGCCCGCACGATCTCGAGGAGGCGCGACCGCCGTGAAGCGCAGCACCGATCGCATCTTGACGACACACGTGGGTAGTCTCCCGGTGCCGCCCGACCTGGACCCCACGGCCCCCGACTACGAGGCGCGGCTGCGTGCCACGGTGGCCGAGCTAGTGCGCAAACAGGCGGAGATCGGCATCGATGTGGTCAGCGACGGCGAGGCGAGCAAGGGCAACTGGCTGGTGTACGCCGCGAGCCGGCTGGGTGGCTTCGAGCCACGCCGCGTCGACCCCAGCGAGGCGATCATCGCCCAGGGTAGGGACCGCGAGGAGTTCGCCGAGTTCTACGAGGAGGCGACGCGCACCGGCACGCTGTTCCACTCCTCCTGGGGCCAGGTGACCCGCAGCACGTGGACCACGCACTGGGTCGCCACCGGGCCGATCACCTACACTGGCCAGGCGGCCGTGCAACGCGACATCGCCAACCTCCAGGCTGCACTCCAGACGGTGCAGGTGGCGGGGGCGTTTTTGCCCGTGACCGCGCCCGCGAGCCTGGAGCCGTACCGCTCCAACGCCTACTACCCGAGCGAGACGGCGTTCCTGTACGCGCTGGCCGACGCGTTGCGGGAGGAGTACACGGCCATCGCCCGCGCCGGGCTGCTCGTGCAGATCGACGACGCTTGGACCGTGGCGTTGTGGGATCGCATCGGCATCCCCATGGGGCTCGCGGCGTTCAAGCGGCGCGCCCTCCAGCGGGCCGAGGTGCTCAACCACGCGCTGGCCGGCATCCCGCAGGAGCAGATCCGCTACCACATCTGCTGGGGAAGCTGGCACGGCCCGCACGCCCACGACCTGCCGATGAACGAGGCCGTGGACCTGATGTTGGCCGTCAACGCCGGCGCCTACTCCTTCGAGGCGGCCAACGTGCGCCACGAGCACGAGTACCACGTCTGGGAGCGGGTACGACTGCCCGAGGGCAAGGTCTTGATCCCCGGCGTGGTGACGCACTCCACCAACTTGATCGAGCACCCGGAGCTGGTCTCCGAGCGGATCCAGCGGTTCGCGCGGCTGGTCGGCCGCGAGAACGTGATCGCCGGCACGGACTGCGGCTTTGGCGGACGCATCCACCCGCAGCTCGCCTGGGCGAAGCTCGGCGCACTGGTCGAGGGTGCGCGGCGTGCCACCCGCGCCCTCGGCTACGCCTGACGGTGGCCCGTCGGCTACCCGAGGGCCGCGCCACCCAAGCGACGGCCCCGCCTGGGCGTCATCCAGGTGGGGCCGGACTGCGTGCTCGGCTGCCTGCGCTGGCCGTTTCAGCTCAGGTGCTTCTCCAGGCGAGCCATCAGGTCGCGCTTGGACATGGCGCCGACAAGGCGCTCGACCGGCTGCCCGTTCTTGAACAGGATCAATGTCGGGATGCTCTGCACCTGGAACTGATAGGCGGTCTGTCCGTTCTGGTCGACGTCGACCTTGACCACCTTCAGCTTGCCCGCCTGCTCGGTAGCGATCTCCTCCAGCACGGGCGCGATCATGCGGCAGGGGCCGCACCAGGTGGCCCAGAAATCGACGAGCACGGGGCCCTCGGCCTGGAGCACCTCGGCCTCGAACGTCGCATCGGATACCGCGGTAGTGGCCGCCATTCCGGTCTCTCCTCACTGCGCTGGTGTGTGTAGCCCACGACCACGTGGAACCCGTGCGGCGCCGGCCGTGTCCTGAGACCCAGGACCGCGCCGCGCCTTCGAACCAGCCGCCGCTAGTATTGTAGGCCGCTGCCCGCCGCCTCCGACAACCGCCGTCCGCTCAGGGCGTCGCGCGCGCGAGGTCGGCGCGCAGGTAGTCGATGGCCATCGGCAGCGGCCACGGTGGCACCGTGGGGCACAGCGCCTCGTAGCGCTCGGTGAGCAGGCCCGCGTTCAGTGGCCGTGGCGCGGGCTGGCGCAGCTCGGCGGTCGAGATAGGCTGCACGCGCTCGGGGGCGAAGCCAAACGCCTCCGCCAGCAGTCGGGCGAACCCCAGCCGGCTGATGCGGGTCGCGCCCACGGTGTGCACGACTCCCTCGGCGCCTGCCACGATCAGCGCCAACAGCATGGCGGCCAGGTTATCGGCCAGGGTGGGCGAGCCGATCTGGTCGGCCACCACGCGGCAGGTCTCCCCGCGGCGCAGCCGGTCGAGCAGCCACAGCGCGAAGTTGGGGCGCGCCGTGGGCGCGTAGCCGAACAGCACCGTCGTGCGGGCCACGAGCCAGCGGGGGCACAGCGCGGCCACCCGCTGCTCGCTGACCAGCTTGGTGCGGCCGTAGACGCTCAGTGGGTTGGGTGGGTCGTTCTCGCGGTACGGCCCGCGTTGGCCATCGAACACGTACTCGGTGGAGAGATGGATGAGCAGCGCGCCGACGGCGGCACAGGCGCGCGCCAGGTGCTCAGCAACCCCCACATTGAGCGCCCAGGCTGCCTCCGGGTCGCGCTCGCAGCCATCGACGTCGGTCATGGCGGCCGTGTGGATGACCACATCCGGCGCGGCCTCGGCGACCACGCGCGCCACGGCGGTCCCATCGCGCAGCTCGCAGGGGAAGTACGGGACGGGTGGCAAGCGCGGGTCGCGCTGCAGCTGGCGGCCGGTGCCGAGGGCTACCCAGTTGGGTTGAGTCGTCAGGGCGGCCAGCAGCTTGCTGCCCAGCAGGCCGCCGCAGCCGGTCACCAGCACGCGGCGCCCGCTCCCATCGAGCACTGGTGCAGCCAGAAGCGCCTCGGTCTCCGCCACGGCTCCCTCGCGCGCGGCCTCGACCGGCCGCCTGCGGCCCATTATAGTCAGCGGGCGGGACGGCGGGCGATCCTGCCCAGGGAGGTGCATGGTCCCACTCAGCCGCGGTTGGAAGCTGGCCCCACTCACAGCGGTCCGCGGGACCTGGCTCGCGGCTGCCCTCGCCGCGGCCGCGCTGCTGTGGTACGCGTTGGCGCCCGCTGTGGGGCTGGCGCTGCTGGGCGCGGGGGCTCTGGTCGCCGTGGCCTTCGCCCAGCCGCGGATCGGGCTGGCCGCCGTGGTGGCCACCCTGCCTACCTATTACTTTCCGCGGCAGCTTGGCGGGCTCGCCTTCTCGCTGCCGGAGACCGCTCTGGCCTGCACGGCCATGGCCGTGGTGCTGCGCGCGGCCCTACGGCGGGACGTGCAGCCGCGAGGCAGTCGCTTCGACTGGGCGGTGGCGCTGCTGCTGCTCGCGGCGCTGCTGTCGCTGCTGCCCACGGAGTACCTGCGGCTCAGCCTGCGTGCGCTACGCACCCTGGTGCTGGAGCCGCTCTTGTTCTTCTACCTGGTGCGCGCGCTGTGCCCCGATCTGCCGAGCGTACGGCCGCTGTGGCTGGCCCTGCTCGGAGCGGCCAGCGCCATCAGCCTGATGGCGCTAGCTCAAGTGGGCGCGCGGCTGAACGTCGTCGAGGTCGAGGGGGTGCGCCGTGCGCTGGGGCTGTACCCGTCGCCCAACCATCTGGCGCTGTTCCTCGGCCGCGCCCTGCCGCTGGCGGCGGCCTTGGCCTGCTGGGTGCCGCGCTGGCGCGGGCCGGCCAGCGCCGCGACCCTCGTCATCGGGCTCGCGCTGGCCGCGACCTTCTCGATCGGGGGCTGGCTGGGGGCCGCGACCAGCGGCGCGGTGCTGGCTCTGCTGCTCGGCCGCCGCACGCTGGTCGGCTTCGCCGGGACTTGCCTCGCTGCGGCGGTAGTGGTTCTGGTGCTTGGCGAGCGCCTGGGCATCGCGCGGCTGCAGCCCGGTGGTGCCACGGCGACCTTCCGCCAGCAGATCTGGACCTCGGCGCTGGCCATGGTGCGTGATCACCCGCTCCTGGGCATCGGGCTGGACAACTTCCTGTACCGCTACCAGTTGGAGTACATGCTGCCCGAGGCCTGGGCGGAGCCGAACATCTCGCACCCGCACAACTGGCTGCTCCAGTTCTGGTTGGAGCTGGGGCTGCTGGGCCTGGCCGCGTTCCTGGTGCTGCTCATCCAGTTCTCGCGGCTGGCGTGCAGGGCGTGGTGCGCGGCCCGCGCGGCCGAGACGCGCGCGCTGGTGGCCGGGGTGACGGCCAGCCTGGCCGGGTGGCTCGTCCACGGCGCGCTGGACAACTCGTACTTCCTGGTAGACTTGTCGGTCCTGTTCTGGCTGCACCTGGCGATCGTCGAGCTGGCGGCAGAGTCGGACCGGGGAGCGGCAGCGGCCTGACCGCGGGCGGCGCCGAGTTGACAGCCAGAGCAGGCGCGGCTACAATTCCTAGTAGCTAGCTAGGAATTAGGGTGAGGCTCGTGAAGGTCTCCAGTCGCGCGCATTACGGGCTGCGGGCGATGACCGAGCTGGCCCGGGCGTACGGCAAGGGGCCGGTCGCGCTGAGCGAGATCGCGCGGACCGAGCGCCTGTCGCAGGGCTACCTCGAGCAGCTCGTGGCGGCCCTGCGGCGCGCGGGGCTGGTCGAGGCCACGCGCGGGGCCGCGGGCGGCTACCAGCTCGCGCGGCCGCCCGGGAGCATCTCGGTGTACGAGGTGTATCGGGCGGTCGAGGGGCCGATCGCGCTGGTGGAGTGCGCGGACGACGGCTATGTGGCGGGCTCGTGCGAGCGCGAGCCGCTGTGTGCGTCGCGCGGCATCTGGCGGCGCGTGCGGCAGGCGATCGAGGGCGTGCTGAGTGCCACGACGCTGGCCGACCTGGTGCGCGAGTTGGAGAGCGAGGGCGGCTGCGAGGCGGCTGAGCCGCCGGCGGGCTTCGTCCGCCTGGACGCGCTGCAGCACGGCTCTGGAAAGGCGATGTGTACGACACGATGAATGAGCAGCGGTTCTTCGCGGTGCGCAACCTGCACGCCGCGGTCGAGGGCAAGGAGATCCTGCAGGGCGTCGACCTGACCATCAACCCGGGTGAGATCCACGCGCTGATGGGGCCGAACGGCTCGGGCAAGAGCACGCTGGCCTACACGCTGATGGGCCACCCGAAGTACGAGGTCACCGCCGGCGAGATCTGGTTCCAGGGGGAGAACATCGTCGGGCTCAGCCCGGACGAGCGGGCGCGGCGCGGCATGTTCCTCGCCTTCCAGTACCCGGTTGGTGTCCCGGGCGTGCCGCTGGCCACGTTCCTGCGCACCGCGCTCAAGGCCCTGACGGGCAAGGAGGTGTCGGCGCTGGAGTTCCGCAAGCGCGTACGCGAGGAGATGCAGCGGCTGAAGATGGACGAGAGCTTCGCCACGCGCTACCTCAACGAGGGGTTCTCCGGCGGCGAGAAGAAGAAGGCCGAGGTGCTGCAGCTGGCGCTGCTGCGGCCGCGACTCGCCATCCTGGACGAGACCGACTCGGGCCTCGACATCGACGCTATCCGCATCGTGGCGGACGGCGTCAAGCAGGTGCTCGGGCCGGACATGGGCGTGCTGCTCATCACGCACTACGAGAACTTCCTGAAGCACATCACGCCCGACTTCGTGCACGTGCTGTATCGCGGGCGGATCGTGAAGAGCGGCGGCCGAGAGCTGGCCGACCGGCTGCAGGAAGAGGGCTACGACCCGCTCCTCGCGGAACTGGGCCTGGTCGCGGGCACCGCCGCGGCGGCGGGTGGCGAGCGCTAGGGCGCAGTCGCCCGCGCGAGAGGATCGCAACGCCAGAAGGCGGGAGGAACGAGATCCATGGCAAAGGCACTGCAGGACATCGGTCCGCGCGAGTACCAGTACGGCTTCCATGACGTCGAGGACTACGTCTTCAAGTCGAAGCGGGGCCTCAGCCGCGAGGTGGTCGAGGAGATCTCGCGCCTGAAGGGTGAGCCGGAGTGGATGCTCCAGCACCGCCTCAAGGCGCTGGCCATCTTCCAGCGCAAGCCCATGCCCACCTGGGGCGCGGACCTCAGCGAGATCGACTTCGACAGCATCTACTACTACATCAAGCCCGCCGACCGGCAGGGCAAGACCTGGGACGAGGTGCCCCAGTACATCAAGGACACCTTCGACAAGCTGGGAATCCCTGAGGCCGAGCGCAAGTTCCTCGCCGGGGTCTCGGCGCAGTACGAGTCGGAGGTCGTCTACCACAGCATCCGCGAGGATCTGGCCCGCCAGGGCGTGATCTTCCTGGATATGGACTCGGGCCTGCGCGAGTACCCAGAGATCGTCAAGGAGTACTTCGGCACGGTGATCCCGGCCGCGGACAACAAGTTCGCGGCGCTGAACACGGCGGTGTGGAGTGGCGGAAGCTTCATCTACGTCCCGAAAGGCGTGCACGTGGAGATCCCGCTGCAGGCTTACTTCCGCATCAACGCCGAGAACATGGGCCAGTTCGAGCGCACGCTAATCATCGCCGACGAGGGCTCCTCGGTGCACTACATCGAGGGCTGCACGGCGCCGATCTACAGCAGCGACTCGCTGCACAGCGCGGTGGTGGAGCTGATCGCGCACAAGAACGCCAAGATTCGCTACACCACGATCCAGAACTGGTCCAAGAACGTCTACAACCTGGTCACCAAGCGTGCGGTCGCCTATGAGGGTGCCACAGTCGAGTGGATCGACGGCAACCTCGGCTCGAAGGTGACGATGAAGTACCCGGGCGTGTGGCTGATGGGCGAGCGCGCCCATGCCGAGATCCTGTCGGTCGCCTTTGCCAGCGACGGGATGCACCAGGATGCGGGTGCCAAGGTGGTGCACGCCGCGCCCAACACGACCTCGAACATCGTGTCCAAGTCGGTGAGCAAGGGCACCGGCCGCACGACATACCGTGGGTTGGTCAAGGTGTACCCTGGCGCGGTGAACGTGCGTTCGAACGTGCGCTGCGACGCCCTGTTGATCGACGAGGAGTCGCGCTCCGACACGTACCCGTACATGGAGATCGAGGAGGAGCAGGTCGCCATCGGCCACGAGGCCAGCGTCAGCAAGCTGGGCGAGGAGCAGCTCTTCTACCTGATGAGCCGCGGGCTCACCGAGCAGCAGGCGGCACTGATGATCGTCAACGGCTTCATCGAGCCGTTCACCAAGGAGCTGCCACTGGAGTACGCGGTCGAGCTGAACCGCCTGATCCAGTTGGAGATGTCCGGCTCGGTCGGCTGATGGCTCGCGATCGGGTCGGAGCGGCATGGTGGGCGCGCACGGGCGCGCCCACTTTAGCGGCCGCGAGAGGCTAGCGAACAGGACGGAGCGAAGGGTGGCTACGGACGTCCGGACAACCGAGGGATTCAGCCGCGCGGCGGTCGAGGCGCTCTCGGCGGCGCGCAACGAGCCGGACTGGCTGCGCGAGTGGCGCCTGGCCGCGTGGGCGACCTACGAGGCCACGCCGATGCCCACGCGCCAGGACGAGGACTGGCGGCGCACGGACCTCCGCGCGCTGAAGCTCGACCAGTTCGCGCCGGTGCTCGCGCCGCCAGCCGCGCCGGTGGTGGAGGAGGCTCTGGGGCCATACCTCGCTCCGGACACCGATACCGGTGGGCTGTTAGTGCTGCAGGACGGCGCGCTGGTCGCCCGCGAGCTGCGCGCGGCGCTCGACGCCGGCGTGGTCCTGACCACGCTGGAGCGCGCGGTCCGGGAGCACCCGGAGCTAGTCCGCCGCTACCTGGGCAGCGTGGCGCCCGCCAGCGCGGGCAAGTTCCCCGCGCTCAACGCGGCGTTCTGGGACGGCGGGGCCTTCGTGTATGTGCCGCGCAACGTCGCCGTGGCGCTGCCGCTGGCCGTGCTCACCTGGCAGCAGACGCCCGGCGCGGCGCTGTTCCCGCGCACGCTCGTCATTCTCGAGCAGGGCGCCAGCCTGACCCTGGTCGCCGAGGTACGCTCGCTCGACCAGGACGCGCCGGCTCTGTCCAGCAGCGTGGCCGAGCTCGTGGTGGGCGACAACGCCGAGCTGCGCTATGCCGCGCTGCAGCGCTGGGGCCGGCACATGTGGCACTTCGGCTTCGAGCGCGCCACGCTGGGGCGCGACGCGCGCCTGCATTGGGGTATCGGCGCGCTGGGCGGGCGGCTCAGCAAGAGCTACATCCAGGCGGTGCTCGCCGCGCCTGGCGCCAGCTTGCGCACGGTGGGCGCGGTGCTCGCCGACGGCACCCAGCACTTCGACCACCAGACGCTCCAGCACCACGTGGCGCCGCACACGGCGAGCGACCTGGGCTTCCGGGCGGTGGTCACCGACAGTGCCCGCTCGGTCTTCTCGGGCCTGATCCACGTGGAGAAGCAGGCGCAGCAAACCGACGCCTACCTCCAGAACCGCAACCTGCTGCTGAGCGAGAAGGCCAAGGCCGACTCGATCCCGCGGCTGGAGATCGAGGCCAACGACGTGCGCTGCACGCACGGCGCCACCGTGGCGCCGGTCGATCCGGAGCAGGTGTTCTACCTGCGCACGCGCGGGCTGACGCACGACGAGGCGGAGCGGATGATCGTGGCCGGCTTCTTCGAGCCCCTGCTCGATACGGTCCCGGTGGAGGGGCTGCGCGAGCGGCTGCGGGCCGCGCTGGCCGAGAAGATGGAGCGGAGCCATGGGTGAGTTCGTGCGCGTCGCTCGGGTCGACGAGGTCGCACCCGGCCAGGGCAAGCTCGTCGAGGTGGACGGGCGCTATATCGCGCTGTTCAATGTCGATGGCCAGTTCTACGCGGTGGATGACGAGTGCACGCACGCGGCCGCCTCGCTGAGCGAGGGCTTCGTCGAGGGAACGATCGTCGAGTGCCCCCTGCACGGCGGCCAGTTCGACCTGCGGACGGGTGAGGCAGTGTGGTCGCCGGCCGTGATCCCGGTGGCGACCTACGCCGTGCGGGTCGAGGGCGACGACGTGCTGGTCGATCCAGAGCCGCGCCAGCCGGGACACGGGGGGTGAGAGCGATGCTCGATGTGCAGCGCATCCGCGCGGATTTCCCGATCCTGCAGCGGACTGTGAACGGCAAGCCCCTGGTGTACCTCGACAATGCTGCGACCTCCCAGAAGCCGCGCGCCGTGATCGAGGCCCTGAAGGACTACTACGAGCGCTACAACGCGAACGTCCATCGCGGCGTCCACACCCTCAGCCAGGAGGCCACCGACGCCTTCGAGACGGTGCGCGAGCAAGTCGCCCGCTTCATCGGCGCGCGGCACAGCGAGGAAGTCGTGTTCGTGCGCAACACCACCGAGGCGATCAATCTGGTTAGCTACGCCTGGGCGCGCCGCGTGCTCCAGCCGGGCGACGAGGTCATCGTCACGGAGATGGAGCACCACAGCAACCTCATCCCCTGGCAGCTCGCCGCTCGCGACACGGGGGCGGTGCTGCGGCTGGTGCCGCTGCGCGACGACGGCACGCTCGACCTGGACCGCTACGCCGCGATCCTGTCCGATCGCACGCGCCTGGTCGCCGTGAGCCACATGTCCAACGCCCTGGGCACGATCAATCCGGTGGCCGACATGGCACGGCTGGCCCACGAGCAGGGCGCCTTAGTGCTGGTCGACGGCGCGCAGAGCGTGCCCCACCTGCCGGTCGATGTGCAGGCGCTGGGCTGCGACTTCCTGGCCTTCTCGGGCCACAAGATGCTTGGTCCCACCGGGGTCGGCGTGCTGTGGACGCGCCGCGAGGTGCTCGAATCGATGGATCCGTTCCTGGGCGGCGGCAACATGATCCTGCAGGTGTGGTGGGACCGCGCCGAGTGGCAGGAGATCCCGTTCCGCTTCGAGGCCGGCACGCCGGATATCGCGGATGTCGTGGCGTTCGGCCCGGCGCTCGAGTATCTGTCGGCCCTGGGCATGGACCAGGTGCGGGCGCACGAGCTGGAGCTGACGCGCTACGCGCTGGCGCGGCTACGCGAGGTCGAGGGGCTGGTGATCTACGGGCCGCAGGACGCCGAGAGCCGGGGCGGGGTGTTCAGCTTCGGGCTGGGCGACATCCACCCTCACGACATCGGCACAGTGCTCGACGCCGAAGGCGTGGCCATTCGCGCCGGCCACCACTGCTGCCAGCCGCTGATGCGCCGGCTGGGCGTGCCCGCCACCGCGCGGGCCAGCTTCTATCTCTACAACACGCCCGAGGAGGTTGACGCGCTGGTGGCCGCCCTGGGTAAAGTCCAGCAGATCTTCGGGCGTGCGCGAGCGACGGTATGAACACGGGCCTGTCCAGCCTCGACGAACTGTATCGCGAGGTGATCCTCGACCACTATCAGAGCCCGCGCAACCGCGGGCGGCTGGCGGATCCCGACGTGGCCAACGCGGGAAGCAATCCGCTGTGTGGCGACGAGATCGAGCTGTCGCTGCGCATCCGCGATGGCCAGGTGGCGGACGTGGCCTTCGACGGCCGCGGGTGCTCGATCAGCCAGGCCTCGGCCTCCATGATGACCGAGGCGATCAAGGGCAAGCCGCTGGAGGCGGTACGTGCGGTGCTCGGCGAGTTCAAGACCCTGATGACCGACAAGAACGCCGAGGCGGTCGACGCGGCGGCCCTCGGCGACCTGGAGGCGCTGCAGGGCGTGCGCCGCTACCCTGTGCGCGTGAAGTGCGCGCTGCTGCCGTGGAACGTGCTGCAGGAGAGCCTCGAACTGTACCGCGCCGGCCAGGCTCGCGGCGGCCAGCACGAGTAGGGAAGGCTGCTCCCGAGAGGGTGAAACAATGGCGATGCCGACTGAAGAGGAAGTCCGCAACGCGCTCAAGGCGGTCTACGATCCCGAGATCGGGCTCAACATCGTGGACCTGGGCCTAGTGTACGGCATCGAGATCCACGAGCCGAACATCACCATCAACATGACGCTCACCAGTCCAGCCTGTCCGCTGGGGCCGGTCATCCAGTCGCAGGCCCAGGCCATCCTGCAGTCGATGTTCGAAGATGTCGAGGACGTCAAGATCAATCTGGTGTGGAACCCGCCCTGGGATCCGCGCACGATGGCCAGCGAGGAGGCCAAGCTCGAGCTGGGCCTGTGGTGACCACGAGTCACGCGCCTGGCCGCCCGCGCCAGCAGCCGCGGCAGGGCTAATCTGATGCGCTCCCTGGCCCTCATCGTCACCGGCGGCAGCTTCAACAACCTCGTGCAGGTGGCCACTCTCGTCCGGGCCGCGAGTGGGATGGGGGTGGCTGTGCGCGTGCTGTTCCGGGACGCCGCGCTGCTGAGCCTGCGGCGCGACCGCATCGCCGCCCTGTCCTTCTCGGCCGAGTTCGCCGGCCGCGAGGAACAGACCCGCCAACTGCTCGCGGCCGCTGAGTTCGCCGACCTGGCGACGTTTCTCCGCGAGGCCAAGGAACACGGCGAGGACGTACGGTTCTACGCCTGCACCTCGTCGCTGTACTACTGCGACACCCAGCCTCACGAACTGATCGACGCCATCGATGGCCCCCGCAGTCTCCACGACTTCCTCCGGGAGGACCTGGCGCCGGCGGACGTGGTGCTCAGCTTCTGAGTCCGCACGTCGCCGTCTTCGTTGCGGTCACCCTGCGGCCGCGATAGAGTGGAGAGGATCGTCTGGCGAGGGAGCGATGGGACGGTTCTGGATCGGGCAGATGCGGCCGCTCCTGGTAGTGTGGCTGCTGGCCACGGTTCCGGTGGTATGTCATCATGCCACTGCCGAGTTCATCCTCGGCTCGGTGGTCGAGTATCTGACCGCCGGCGGGCAGCACCACGCGCCGCTCCACCCCAGCCTCGCGGGCCACCATCACCACGCCTACGGTCACCCCGCGCCTGCTAGTGGCGTGGCCGTCACGGTGCCGGCCGCACCCGGCGACTCGGACGGTGCCGGGTTGGCCTGGTGCGCCCACCACCCGGGCGAGCGCGCGCACTTCTTGCCTGAAGGGCAGGGCAGCCTCGCTCTCGACAGCGCCGGCCGATGGTTCGTCCAGCTCCAGACCGCGCCGGCGACGGTTTCGCTCGGCGCCAGACACCCGCCCGGGATCGTCCCAGCTCCCCCCGTGCCTCCACCCCGGTCAGTGGCCTAGGACTGGCGATCGGCCAACCACGGCGTACGGCAGGCTGGCCAGCCCGCCGGCTGCGAGCGTGGCTACCGGTCGTTCCTGAGATGCGTGTTCAGCATCATGACCGTGTGGAGGGATGTACTCGATGCGACCCATTCGCTGGCTCGCTCTGACGAGCCTATTGGCGCTTTCGATCGCGCTGCTACCGCGGACGGCGGCGGCGCACGCTACCCCAACGCGCGCCGAGCCCGGCATGGAGACCGTGACGCCCACGGCGCCGACCGAGCTGAAGGTGTGGTTCTCCGAGGAGCTGGCGCCGCAGGGGAGCATGTTGACCGTGGTCGACAGCACGGGGACCCGCGTCGACCGAGGCGACACCCGTGTGGACCTCAACGATCCCGATCGCAAGCTCCTCATCGTCTCGCTGAACCCGCTGCCCGATGGGGTATACACCGTGAACTGGCACTCGGTGTCGCGCGACGACGGCCACGAGGCCAACGGCAGTTTCCGCTTCGGCGTGGGCGCGAACACGGTGCTTCCGCCGGCTGAGAGCGCGGGCGTTCCCCGCATCGCGGTCGCCAACGCCACGGTGGACGGGAACACGCTGCACGTGCGGATGGACGTCCAAGGCGTGACCATCCGCCGGCCACCCGCGAGCGGTGACCATGGCGACGATGCCGACCACGGCGAGACCGCGGGTCACTCGCACGGTGCCATGGAGGGCCCTGGGCCCGTCTACGGTCACCTCCACGTGTACCTGGACGGCGAGGATGTGCTCCACGCCTACCAGCCCGAGTTCACGCTCGCGGATCTGCCCTCGGGCACGCACCAGCTCCGCATCGCGCTGATGAACGAGCAGCACGGCGAGTGGAACCCGCCGGTCGAGACCACGATCGCGGTGGTGATACCGTAAACGGTGGCCGATTGCTGCCCAGCGCGCTCGGCAGCCCAACGGTGGGGGCGGTGTGTTATAAACAAAAA
>JADGHJ010000343.1 GCA_019686175.1 Chloroflexota bacterium
GGGGCGTGGTGCGGGTGGACGAGCAGGGGCACGTCTGGGTGTTCACCGGCGCCTGCTCCCAGGGCCAGGGCCACGAGACAACCCTGGCCCAGATCGCGGCCGAGCAGCTCGACGTGGATGTCGACCAGGTCACCGTGGTGCCGGGCGACACGGCGGGGATCGCCCGGGGGTGGGGCACCCTGGCCAGCCGGAGCGCGGTGGTGGCGGGCACGGCGATCGCCCAGGCCTCGCGCGACATGGCGGAGCAGCTCAAGCAGCTCGCCGCCGAGGTGCTGGAGGCGGCCCCGGCCGACCTGGAGCTGCACCGTGGCACGGTGCGGGTGGTGGGCACACCGACGCGGAGCGTCACCTTCGCGCAGCTCGCCGCGCACGCCCGTGCCGCTCGAGGTGGTGCTCCGCCCAGCGTGCCCATTGGTGGTCGTGAGCAGGCGCCCGAGCCCCCGGTGCCGCACCAGGGCGTCGAGCGGCCCACGCACCCGGGCGCCAGCGAGCCCCAAGGGCCGCAGCGCTCCACCGTCGCCTCGCCCGGTGAGCTGGCGGGCGACCCATCGCTGGTCGCGGACGGGGGCGCGCACGCGCCCGAGCACCTGACGACCAGCCTGGAAGCGACGCGCTACTTCGAGCCGCCGACGGTGACGTACGCCAACGCGGTGCACGCGGCGCTGGTGGAAGTGGACATCGCCACGGGGGCGGTGCGGCTGCTGAAGTACGTGGTGGTGCACGATTGCGGGCGGGTGATCAACCCGCTGGTGGTGGACGGGCAGATCCACGGCGGGGTAGCGCAGGGGATCGGCAACGCGCTGTACGAGGAACTGCACTACGATGCCAATGGCCAGCTCGTGACCGCCAGCCTGATGGATTACCTGCTGCCCACGATTGGGGAGATGCCACCGTTCGCGCTGGGCCACCGCGAGAGCCCGTCGCCGCGCAACCCGCTCGGGATCAAGGGCCTGGGCGAGGGCGGCTGCATCTCGCCGCCCGCGGCGGTCAGTAATGCCGTCGAGGACGCCCTGCGGCCCCTGGGGGTCGAGGTGCGCGAGCTGCCGCTCACCCCCGAGCGGGTGCTGGCGCTGATCGAAGCCGCCCAGACGCAGGGAGACCAGGGCTAGCGGGCCGGGCAGGGTGTTGTTAGTAGCCGCGTGGCCAGTACAATGGCCCTAACAGGGAGACTAGCGTCGTGGCGGGATTGCCGAGCGCCGGTCACTGCCGGCCGCGGGCGTAGGTGCGGGGAAAGCAGATGCTGTTTCGGCGGACGCGGGCCGAGGCGCCGCCAGCGAAGGACACGGCGGGCGACGATGGCGAAGCCGCACTGGATACGGTCGCGGCCCTGCTGCGCGCCTTCGGGCGCTACGCGTTCGACATCGATGCGATCGACGCAGCCACGGTCCACCAGCTGAGCGAGGCGTGGGCCGCGCACCTGCTGGTAGGCACCTCCGCCCCGAACCGCGAGAGCGCGGAGCCCGAGCCGGGCCGGCGCGACTGGGCGGGGGTGCGCCAGTTCGTGCTGGAGCAGCGCCAGCGGGAGCACCAGTACGTGCCGCGGGCGCTCGGCGACTTGCGCCAGGCGGTCTGGGCGTTCGTGGAAGGCTTGCAGCGTGTTGTCGGCCAGGGGCAAGTGGCCGATCGTCGCGTTGGCGAGCAGATCGCGCGGCTGCGCGAGGCGGTGAACGGCCGCTCGCCGGAGGAGATTCGGCGCGATGTGCTGTCGGCGGTGGCGGTGTTGACCGAGGCCGTCGAGCGCCGGCAGCAGCAGCAGCGGGCCGAGCTGGCGGCGCTGGGCGCGCGGCTGTCGCGGCTGGGCTACGAGCTGCAGGAGGCGCGGCGGGAGTCGGTCATCGACCCGCTGACGCAGGTGTACAACCGGCGCGCCTTCGACGACCACCTCCGGCGCGTGGTGTGCCTCCGCGACCTGTTCGACCAGCCCGCGACGTTGCTGCTGGCCGATGCCGATTATTTCAAGAGCATCAACGACACCTACGGCCATCTCGTGGGCGATGCCGTGCTGCAGCACCTCGCCAACTGCCTGGTGCGCTCGTTCCTGCGCCGCAACGATTTCGTCGCGCGCTTCGGCGGCGAGGAGTTCGCGGTCATCCTGCCGGACACGCCGGCTGCCACTGCGGTGCCGATGGTCGAGCGGTTCCTAGCGAACGTGCGCCAGCTCGCGATCCCGCACGAGGAGTGGACGATCCGCCTCACGGTGTCGGTGGGGCTCGCCGAGGTGAGCCCGGGCGAGACGGCCGAGAGCTGGCTGGCGCGGACCGATCGCGCGCTGTACCTGGCCAAGCGGCGTGGGCGTGACTGCCTGGTGCTGGCGCCGCCCCAGACGCGGCCAAGTTGACACCCGCGATAACAGGCTGGTATCGTCCTTGCTAGCTTGCGTTCGGTAGACGGGGCCGGTCGCGCGGGTAGCCACCCGTGGCGCGTCTCTCTCGGCGGGTCACCGTTGCTGCGCCGAGTCGTTGGCGGCGCGCACGGCGCTCCCGCGGCGCGGGCCACCATAAGGGAGGCCCGTTGACAGCTGCCACCCCTCCCCCACTCCAACAGTTCACCACGGACCACTTCCTCATCCAGGCTGCCGGGGTGACCGATCGCGGGCAGGTGCGCTCTCACAACGAGGATCGCCTAGGCCTGCTGCCCGATGCCTTCCGCGCGCTGGCCGTCGACCTGGGCTACCTGTTCGCCGTGGCCGATGGCATGGGGGGAGCGGAGAAGGGCGAGGTGGCTAGCGACCTCGCCGTGACCACGTTGTTCGAGGCCTTCTACCACCATCCCTCGGAGTTGGAGCCCGAGGCGGCGCTGGAGCGCGCCTTCCAGCTCGCCAACGCCGTTGTGTATCGTGAGGGCCAGCAGCTCCGCTTCGGGATGATGGGGACCACGCTGGTGGCCTGCCTGCTGGTCGGCCACCGCGCCATCATCGCCAACGTCGGCGACAGCCGGGCCTACCTTATCCGTCAGGGGCGCCTGCGCCAGGTGACCGAAGACCACTCCTGGGTGGCCGAGCAGGTGCGGCACCAGCTCATGACCCCCGAGGAGGCGCAGACCAGTCCGCAGCGCAACATCATCACCCGGGCGATCGGCCACCAGCCGACCGTCGAGGTGGCGCTGTACACGCTGACGGACCTCCAGCCCGGCGACGTGCTCCTGCTGTGCTCCGATGGCCTCCACGGGATGGTGCCCGACCCGGTGCTGGCGGCCGTGCCTCTCGACGGCGACCTCGCCGCGGCGGCGCAGCAGTTCGTGGACTTGGCCAACCAGGCCGGCGGCCAGGACAATATCACGTGCCTCTTGATCCGGCTGATGGCAGCGGCGCAACCGAGCGGGGGCCCCCCGGAGCTGGCGGACACGCAGCGCCTTGCCCCGCGGCCCACGGGGGGGCCAGGCGCCCCGGTCGCGACGCCCGACCGCGGGCCGGCCGCTGGTGGGGCGCCGCTCGGCACCCCGGCGGCGCGGGCTGTCGGGGGGGAGGATGCGCTCGCGGCGCGGCCGGCTCCTCGTCGACGTGGGAGCAGCGGGAAGCGGTGGGG
>JADGHJ010000060.1 GCA_019686175.1 Chloroflexota bacterium
GGCGGGGCAATTCGCGATCGGCAACAACGTGTCGTTGCTCAACTTGACAAGCCCCGCGCTGGGGTTGTTCACGAACTTCGGGACCCTGGGCGGCCAGAATATCTTCGGCTGCGTCGCGCTCCGCTAGTGCCGAGCGGCGCACGGCGCGCGGGAGATTCGCATGGGGGGCCCGAGGTGAGGTGGGAGAGGCGTGGAAGCGGTGACGCCCGTCGTGCTGGCGGGCGGGCAAGGCACCCGATTGGGCGGCGTCAATAAGGCGTTGCTCGAGGTGGGCGGGCGGCGTGTGATCGACCGCCTGCTCGACGCGCTGCGGCCGCTGGGCACGCCGATCGTCATCGTCAGCAACGACGACAGTCTCGTGGGCCTCCCCGACACGGTCGTGGTCCGCGACGTCGAGCCGCGGGCGGGGGCGCTGATGGGTCTCTACTCGGGCCTGCGGGTGGTGCGCACGCCGCTAGCCACCGCCACGGCGTGCGACATGCCGTTTGTCTCGACGGCACTGCTGCGCGCCCTGCTCGCCCTCACGGAGGGGGTCGACGCGGTGGTGCCCGTGATCGGAGAGCAGCCCGAGCCGCTGCACGCCGTGTATCGCCCGAGTTGCGTGCCGGCCATCGAGGCGGCACTCGTGGCAGGCCGCAAACGGCTGCTGTCGTTCTTCGAGGCGGTGCAGGTGCGCTACGTGGAGGAGACCGAGCTGCGCCGGTGGGACCCCGAACTGCGGTCGTTCCTCAACGTCAATCGGCCCGAGGACCTGGCGCACGCGCGGACCCTGAGCACCTAGCCGGGCAGCCCTGGCCGTGGGGCATAATGAAGGTGGTGACGCATCGCGGCGCGATTGCTGGGGCCTGGAACCTGTGCTATAGTCACGCCAGTTAAGGCTGTTCTCAGCACAAGCTTCAGCAGGCGCAGCGGCGCTGCCGCTCAGCGGGGCGCTCGCGTCGCGCGGGGTAGACGACTGGCTGGGTGCTGATCGGTGTGCGATGCGCGCCGGGCAGCACCCAAGCTTTTACTCGGCCGGGAGTCACTTAGCTGTGATGGAGAGCGCCTTGTACGGAGAGCTGAGCATCTTCACGGGGAACGCCCATCCCGCGCTCGCGCGCGCCGTCTGCGACTACCTGGACGTTCCACTGGGGCAGGCCGAGGTTTTCGAGTTCAGCAACGAGAACATTTTCGTCAAGATCAATGAGAGCGTCCGGCAGAAAGACGTGTTCGTGATCCAGCCGACGTGCTCGCCGGTCAACAAGAGCATCATGGAGCTGCTCATCATGCTGGACGCGCTGCGGCGCGCGTCGGCGGGCCGGATCACGGCGGTGATTCCCTATTTCGCGTACGCGCGCACGGATAAGAAGGACCAGCCCCGGGTGCCGATCACCGCGCGGCTGCTGGCGGACATGATCCAGGTCGCGGGCGCGCACCGCGTGCTGACGCTCGACCTGCACGCCGGCCAGGTCCAGGGGTTCTTTAATATACCGGTGGACGAGCTGACAGCGGTCGGCCTGTTGTGCGACCGCGTGCGCGAGTTGGACCTCGACGATCTGGTCGTCGTATCGTCGGACATCGGCTTCGCCAAGCGCGCGCGGAACTTCGCGGAGCTGCTGGACGCGCCCTTGGCCATTATCGAGAAGCGGCGCTATGCCAACGATGGCAGCAGCGAGTCGCTCACGCTCATCGGCGAGGTGCGGGGGCGTACCGCGCTGATCGTGGACGACGAGATCGACCAGGCCAGCTCGCTCATCGGGGCCGTCGAGGTGTTGGAACGGCGCGGCGCCCGGGCGATCCTGTCGGGCTGCACGCATGCTGTCCTCTCGGGCCCCGCGGTGGAGCGTATCCGCCAGTGCTCCGTGCAGCGGGTCATCACGACCGATTCGGTGCGCCTCGACCCGCACAAGTGGGTCGACAAACTCGAGGTCGTCTCGGTGGCGCCGCTGCTGGGCGAGGCGATCGCACGCATCCACGCGGGCACGTCGGTGGGCGAGATGTTCCGCACGCCGGCCGCCCAGTTGAAGTTCATTTCGATTTAGCGCCGGGCGGCCAGTCGGCTGGCTCGGTCAGGCGGAGACACCATGCTTTCGGTTTTGAAGAAGCTGCTCGGCGACAGCAATGAGCGGGAGCTCAACCGTCTGCGGCCGATCGTCGAGCGGATCAATGCGCTGGAACCGGAATTCGAGGCCCTCACCAACGAACAGCTTCGCGACAAGACCACCGAGTTTCGCGGCCGGTACCTCGCCGGCGAGCCGCTCGACAGCCTGCTCCCCGAAGCGTTCGCCGCGGTGCGCGAGGCGGCGAAGCGCACGCTCGGCCAGCGCCACTTCGACGTCCAGCTCATGGGCGGCATCGTGCTGCACCAAGGCAAGATCGCCGAGATGCGCACGGGCGAGGGTAAAACGCTGGTGGCCACACTGCCGGCGTATTTGAACGCGCTGCCGGGCGAGGGCGTGCACGTCGTGACAGTGAACGATTACCTCGCACGCCGCGACGCCACCTGGATGGGACCGATCTATGAGCTACTCGGCCTCCGCGTCGGTTTCATCCAGCACGACATGGACCCGCGCCTGCGCAAAGAAGCGTACCAGGCCGACATCACCTACGGCACGAACAACGAGTTCGGCTTCGACTACCTGCGCGACAACATGGTCTGGGACCTGCGCGACTGCGTACAGCGCGGCCTGAACTACGCCATCGTCGACGAGATCGACAACATCCTCATCGATGAGGCGCGCACGCCGCTGATCATCTCGGGCCCGGCCGAAGAGTCGACCGACAAGTACGCGCTGTTCGCCCGTCTCGTGCCGCGCCTAGTCCGCGACCAGGACTTCACCATCGAGGAGAAGACACGCTCCATCAGCCTCACCGAGGAAGGCATTGCCAAGATGGAGCGTTGGCTCGGGCTGGAGAACCTGTACGACCCGGCCAACTACGAGCTGACGCACTATCTCGACCAGGCGCTCAAGGCCGAGTTCCTGTTCAAGCGCGACCGCGATTACGTGGTCAAGGATGGCGAGATCGTCATCGTCGACGAGTTCACCGGGCGCTTGATGTTCGGGCGGCGCTACAGCGAGGGGCTGCACCAGGCCATCGAGGCCAAGGAGGGTGTGCGCGTTCAGCGCGAGAACGTGACCCTGGCCCGCATCACCTTCCAGAACTACTTCCGTCTGTACAAGCGCCTGGCGGGGATGACGGGCACGGCCGCCACGGAAGCCGACGAGTTTCGCCGCATCTACAACCTCGACGTGGTGGTGATCCCGACCAACCGGCCGAACCAACGGATCGACCACGGCGACCTCGTGTTCAAGACGGAGAGGGCGAAGTTCGCAGCGGTGGTCGAGGAGATCGAGGAGCTGTACAAGAGCCGCCGGCCGGTGCTGGTGGGCACGACCTCGATCGAGAAATCAGAGCAGTTGAGTGCTCTGCTCCAGCGACGCGGCATCCCGCACCAGGTGCTCAACGCGAAGCACCACGAGCGGGAGGCGGCCATTATCGCGCAAGCGGGCCGGCCAGCGACGGTGACCATCGCGACGAACATGGCGGGCCGCGGCGTGGACATCCTGCTCGGCGGCAATCCCGCGGGCCTCGTGGACGAGTTTCTGAAGAAACAGGGCATCCGCCCCGAGGAGGCGACGGAGGAGCAGCGCGCGCGGGCGCGCGCCCTGGCCGAGGAGGAGTGCGCGCGCGCCCGCGAAGAGGTGGTCGCCCTCGGCGGGCTGCACATCATCGGCACGGAGCGACACGAGGCGCGCCGGATCGACAATCAGCTCCGCGGCCGCGCCGGGCGCCAGGGCGATCCGGGCTCCTCGCGCTTCTACGTCTCGCTCGAAGACGAGCTGATGCGGCGCTTCGGGGGTGGCAACATCGCCAAGCTCATGGAGCGCTTCGGCATGGAAGAGGACGTGCCGCTGGAGCACTCCTGGGTCACCAAGGCGATCGAAAACGCCCAGACCAAAGTCGAGGCGTACAACTTCGACATCCGCAAGCACGTGGTCGAGTACGACGACGTGCTCAACAAGCAGCGCGAGGTCATCTACGCCGATCGTCGCAAGGTGCTCAGCGAAGAGAATCTGCGCGAGATGATCCTCGACTGGGTCGAGCAAGAGATCGCCCAGTTGGTGGCGAGCGTGACCGCGGGGGAGCACGCCGAGGAGTGGGACCCCACGGCACTGGTCCAGGCCTTCAGCGGCATCGTGCCGAACGCCGGCGGGCTCACCGCCGACGACCTCCGCGACCTCACGCGCGAGGAGATCCAGGCGCGCCTGGTGGAGGTCGCCGAGGCCGCGTATGCGGAGAAGGAAGCCACGCTGGGCCCGGAGGTCATGCGCCGCGTCGAGCGGGCGGTGCTCCTGCGCGTGATCGATAGCCTCTGGATCCGCCACCTGACCGCCATCGACGACCTCCGCGAGGGCATCGGCCTGCGGGCATACGGGCAGCGCGATCCGCTGGTCGAGTATAAAGTCGAGGCGGCCGCGATGTTCGACCAGCTTCTGGCGACCATCCAGCATGATGTGTCGCACCTGATCTATCACGTCACGGTCGTCCGCGAGGAGCAGCCGCGCCCGCAGAAGCAGATGACCACCAATCGTGAGGACACGGAGAGCCGACGCCCGGTGCGTGCGGGCAGCAAGGTGGGACGGAACGATCCTTGTCCCTGCGGCAGCGGGCGCAAGTACAAGAAGTGCTGCGGACGGTAGGCAGGCATGGCGCGGGCGGATGGCATACTGGACGCGGTCGTTCGTAACGTCGAGCGGGTTATTGTCGGCAAGCGCCAGGAGGTTGAGCTCGCGCTCATCGCACTGGTGTGCCAGGGCCACTTGCTTATCGAGGACGTGCCCGGGGTGGGCAAGACCGTTCTCGCCAAGTCGCTGGCGCGTTCCATCGGCTGTTCATTCAAGCGCATCCAGTTCACCCCCGATCTGTTGCCCAGCGACGTCACCGGCGTGAGCATCTACAACCAGAAGACCGGCGAGTTCGAGTTTCGCTACGGCCCGGTCATCGCACAGATCGTGCTGGCCGACGAGATCAACCGCGCCACCCCCAAGACTCAGGCCAGCTTGCTGGAGGCTATGGAAGAGCGCCAGGTCACCGTGGACGGGCGTACCTACCCGTTGCCGCGCCCGTTCATGGTGCTGGCCACGCAGAACCCCATCGAATACGAGGGTACCTTCCCGCTGCCCGAGGCGCAGCTCGACCGCTTCATGATGCGCATCCGGCTGGGCTACCCGCAGCGCGAGGACGAGGTCACAGTCCTGGATCGGCAGCAGTTCTCGCATCCGGTCGAGGATCTGGAGCAGGTAGCGTCGGCGGACGAACTGCTCGCGGCGCAGGCGGCGGTGCGGGAGGTGCATGTGGCCCCGGAGCTGCGCCAGTACATCGTGGACATTGCTGCGGCCAGCCGGCAGCACCCCGACGTCTACCTCGGGGCCAGCCCGCGCGGCTCGCTGGCGCTGTTCCGTGCCGCCCAGGCGCGCGCGCTCCTCGCCGGCCGTGACTACGTCCTGCCCGACGATATCAAAGCCCTGGCCGAGCCCACCCTCGCCCACCGGTTGATCCTCAGCCCCACGGCGCGCGTGAAGGGGACGAGCGCCTCGGCGATCATCGCCGAGATCCTCCGCACCCAACCCGTGCCCGGCCATCGCATTCTCGCCTGAGCGGGCCATGACACGGTTACTCGCTTTCCTCGCCCTCTGGCTGTTCGTATTCGTGACGGCGCTGGCGGGCGGCTGGAGCGTGATGTTCAAGATCTCCTACCTGCTGCTGCTCTTGCTGGCCGCGGGCTGGCTGTGGACCCGGCTCAGCGAGCGCGCGCTGGTGATCCGGCGCGAGCCACTGACGCCGCGCAGTCAGGTGGGGGACCGGGTCCGCGAGCGGATCACCGTGAGCAACACGTGGTGGCTGCCCAAGCCCTGGCTCGACGTGCAGGTCGAGTCCGCCCTGCCCGGCCACGCTGGACGCTATTTCCTGAGCTTGTCAGCCCGCGAGCAGTGGAGAGCCGAGCTGGAGTCCACGGCGTCGCAACGCGGCTTGTACTCGTTGGGACCGACCCGGGTGGCCACCGGCGACCCGTTCGGCTTCTTCCGACACGAGTGGGAGTTTGCCGCCGAGACGTCGGTGCTGGTCTACCCCGCCACGGTCGACCTGCCACGGTTTCGACCGCTGGACGGAGCGCTGGCGGGCGGCGGCCAGCGGCGCGAGCGCGTGCCGCATGCCACGGCCATGGCGGCAGGACTCCGAGAATACTATCCCGGTGACCCCCTGAACCGGATCCATTGGCCCAACAGCGCCCGGCTGGGGCGCCTGGTGGTGAAGGAGTTCGAAGAGGACCCGGTGTCCGACGTGTGGATCGTGCTCGACCTGGACCGCAACGTGCACCGGGGCGAGGGAGCCCTCTCCGCGGAGGAGCAAGGCATCACGATCGCCGCCTCCCTGGCGCGCCACCTGCTCCTGCAGAACCGTGCGGTCGGACTGCTCACGCAGCGGCACGTCCTGGAGCCCGACCGGGGTACGCGTCAGCTCCTGAAGATCCTCGAGCTACTGGCGGTGATCCGCCCCCGCGAGTGGCAGGGCATCGGCGCGCTCCTGTTGTCCACCAACGCGCGCTTCGGGCGAGGCACCAGTATCATCGTGATCACCCCGACGAGGCGGAGCGATTGGCTGGGCGCCCTCGACGACCTGCGCCTGCGCGGCATCGCCAGCACCGTGATCCTCCAGGAGACGCCAGAGCCGGGCACGGCGGAGGCGACCATGGCCCTGATCGCCGCGCTCAGCGCGGCCCGCGTGCCGTACTATCTGATCAAGCCGGATCAACCACTCGACCAGGCGCTGGGCGCACCGCCAGCGGTCGATCCTGCCATGAGGCCAGTGTAATGCAGGAGGTCTGGGCACCCAGCGTAGCGCGCGCTCCTGCCCGAGCGGTGGGCCGGCGGGAGAGCCCCGTCACGATCGCCCTGGTCTTGCTGCTGGCGTGTACCCCGGCGGTGTCGGTAACCGCGGCCGGCTGGGCGGACCGCTTGGAGCTGCTGGGGTTCTTCGCGGCGGCTGGGGTGCTGTTTGCCCTGCTCCTCAGCCGCCTCATCCGCCCGGCGGCGCTCGCCCACCTGTTGGCCCTGGTGTTTGGGGCAGCCCTGGTGACCGCGTACTTCGCCACCCTGGCTCCGCGCGGTGGTGGCTGGCAGGGCCGGCTGGCCTGGCTATGGGAGCGCTTACGGACCTGGTGGGAGGTCGCGGTCAGCGGCGGGGCCAGCAGCGATACGCTGCTGTTCGCGATCACGGTCGCCCTGCTCGCCTGGTTCCTGGGCTACGCCAGCGGCTGGTTCGTGTTCCGCGAGCGGTCCCCGTGGTGGGCGATCCTGCCCAACGGCTGTGCTATCCTACTCAATCTCTCCTACTCGCCGCCGGAGCTCTTGATCTACCTTATCATCTTCCTGCTGGCGGCGATGCTGCTACTGGTCGATATCACGCAGCAGCGCGCACGGGCGGCCGCCCGCGCGCACGGCGCGGCATCGCCCGATGCGACGCCGAGCGTGCTGCTCGCGGCGACCGTGCTCTCGGCCGGCCTGCTAGGACTGGCGTGGGTCCTGCCCAGCGGCGGGATCAGCCAGCGCGTGGCCGACTGGTGGTACACGGCGAGCGCACCGTGGCAGCCGCTGCAAGCCACCTTCGACCGCCTCTTCGCGGCCCTGAACGCACCGGAGCGTGCCGGCCGCGGGTTGAACTTCGGCCGCACGCTGGCGCCGCGCGCCGCCTTCGAGCTGGGCGAGCAGCCGGTGCTGGCCATCGCGGCCCGCGAGCCCCGCTATTGGCGCGCCGCAACCTACGACCGCTACACGGGTCAGCTATTCGTGAGCAGCGATCCCAGCACGCTGCAGCTCGGCGCCGAGCAGACGCGCCCGCCAGACAGCGAGCCATACGAGGCGCGGGTGGAGTTCGAGCAGCGCGTCCAGCTCCTGGCGCCCCAGACCAACATGTTGTTCGCCGCCGATGCGCCGGTGCGCGTGAGCGTGCCCGCCTACTACGACTATCGCGAGGTGCCCGACGACTTCGCGTCGCTGCGCCTCCAGACGCCGCTGCGCCGTGGCCAGCAGTACACTGTCGTGTCCATGGTATCCGTGGCCACGGTGAGCGATTTGCGCGCCGCCGGGACCGATTACCCGGCCTGGACCCGGCGGTACCGCGAGTTGCCGCGCTCGCTCCCGATCCGCGTGCGGCAGGAGGCCGCGCGGATCACGGCTGGAGCCACCAACGCCTACGATAAGGCGGTGGCGCTGGAGAGCTACCTCCGCCAGTTCCGCTACAGCACGCGCGTCAAACAGCCGCCGCCCGACCGGGATTGGGTCGACTACATGCTGTTCGAGACGCGCGAGGGATACTGCGACTATTTCGCCGCCGCCATGACGGTGATGCTGCGCGCGGTGGGCATCCCCGCCCGGGTGGCCAGCGGCTTCGCCCCAGGCGAGCGCGATGCCAGCCAGGACTTGATCATCGTCCGGGAGAGCCACGCGCACTCGTGGACGGAAGCGTACTTCCCGGGCTACGGCTGGATCACCTTCGAGCCCTCGGCCTTGCGCCCCATCCCGCCGCGGCTGGAGAGCTTCGGCCTCGACGGGTCGTTGTTCGGCGATCTATTCGGTTTCGAGGACGAGGACTACAGCCTGTACGATCTCGAGGGCCTGAGCGATATCAGCGCGACCAATGCGACCGGCGCGGCTGCGGAGAATCAAGCGGGCCCGGGTCTCCTGCAGCTCATCGTGCCCGCGCTCTTGGCCGTGGCAGTGGTGCTGCTGGTGGGGCTCGTGGCCGGGGCGCTGTTACTCCTCCTGTGGCAGCACAACCTGCGGTCGCTCCGCCCGCACGTGCGCCCCTACGCGCAGCTCAGCGCGTTCGCCGCCTGGGCCGGCCTGCGGCGTCGCCCCTCCGACACCCCCTACGAGTACGCGGCCACGCTCTCGCGCGCCGTCCCGCCCGCACGCTCCCAAGTGCAGACGATCACCGAGGCCTATGTACGGGGCACTTACGGGCGCGGTCCGTTGGACCACGAGCTGGCGCGCCGCGCGGTGGAGGCCTGGGCGACGCTCCGCTGGCTGCTACTGCGGCGGGCGCTGCAGCGCTGGCGGCGGCTACCGGTCCAGTGGCGTCGCGGAGACGAACGATGACCCTCTCGGCCGAGCAGCGCACTCCGCTGCACGCCTGGCATGTGGCGCACGGCGCGCGCATGGTCCCGTTCGCCGGCTGGTCGATGCCGCTCCAGTACGCCACTGGCATCCTGGCCGAGCACCGCGCGGTGCGAGAGGCTGCAGGCCTGTTCGACATCTCTCACATGGGCCGCCTGGAGGTCAGTGGCCCCGAGGCGCTCACGCTGTTGCAGTACACTACGACTAACGACGTCGCAGCCCTGGCGCCCGGGCGCGCGCAGTACTCGCTCGTGTGCCACGCCACGGGCGGGACCATGGATGACGTGGTGGTCTACCGCCTGCCCGAGCCCGCGGCGCCACCGCGGTTCCTCGTGGTGGCCAACGCCAGCAACCGGGGCCGCGTGCTCGCCTGGCTGCAGGGCCACGCTGCCGCGCAGCACTGGCAGGCGACCGTCGTCGACCGTACGGGCGAGCTGGCGATGCTGGCGCTCCAGGGACCCGCGGCGGAGACGCTGCTGGCCCCGCACACGCCGCTCGATCTAGCAACCGTGCCGTACTACGGTATCCATCGCACACGGGTGCTGGGCCACGACGTCTGGCTAGCGCGCACGGGCTACACTGGGGAAGATGGCTTCGAGCTGCTGCCAGAGGCGACGGCCGCGGTGACCCTCTGGGAGGGACTGCTGGGACTTGCCCATCCCCCCGCGCCCTGCGGGCTGGGAGCGCGCGACACTCTCCGGCTGGAAGCCGGCTTCGCGCTGTATGGCCACGAACTGCGCGACGACATCACACCGCTGGAGGCGGGCCTGGAGCGGTTCGTGAAGTTGCGCAAAGGCCGGTTCATCGGCGCCGAGGCGTTAGCGGCTCAACAAGCGACAGGCGTGCGTCGGCGCCTCATCGGGTTCCGAATGGCCGACGGCGGCGTCCCCCGGCAGGGCTGCGCCGTACTGGTCGATGGGCAGCGCGTCGGCGAGGTGACCAGCGGGACCTATGGGCCGTCGGTACGGGCCGCGATCGGGATGGCCTATGTGCCCGCCGCGCTGGCGGTGCCGGGCCAGGAGCTCGCCATCGAGCTGCGAGGGCGGCCCACCGCGGCGCGCGTGGAGCCGCTGCCGTTCTGGCCCCATCGGCGCCGATCCGTGAGGCGAGCGACGAACGTGTAGTCCTTCGGGGAGACGTGCCTACACACGAGGGAGGGTGAGGTGGCGCCGGACGATCGCCGCTACAGCAAGGAGCACGAGTGGGCCAAGCTCGAGGGGGATGAGGTCGTGGTGGGGATCACCGACTTCGCCCAGTCGCAGCTCGGCGATGTGGTATACGTCGAGCTGCCGAAAGTCGGCGATCAAGTCCAGCAGATGAAGGTCATGGGCGTGATCGAGTCGGTCAAGACGGCCAGCGACCTCTACTCGCCGGTGAGCGGCGAGGTCGTGGCGGTGAACGAGGCGGCGGTGAGCGAACCGCAGGTCATCAACGAATCGCCCTACGACCGAGGCTGGCTGATCCGCGTCCGCCCGGACAACCCGGACGAGCTGCAGCAGCTCATCTCTGCCGCCGAGTACGAGGCCCTCACCTCCGAAGGGCAGTAGCCGACGATGCCGTTCATCCCCCTCACTCCGGCCGAACGCCAGCAGATGCTCGAACGTATCGGCGTCACCTCCACCGACGCTCTGTTCGAGGTGATTCCAGCGGGCCTGCGCTACCCTCCGCTCGACCTGCCCGCGGGGGAGAGCGAACTGGAGACCGGCCGTGCGCTTCGAGGCCTGGCGGCGCGCAATCGGCCGGCGACCGAGCTGGCGTGTTTTCTCGGCGGCGGCGTGTACCACCACTTCATTCCGGCGGCCGTGGGCGCGCTGGCCAGTCGTGGCGAGTTCTTGACCGCGTACACGCCGTACCAGCCGGAGGTCAGCCAGGGTACCTTGCAGGCGGTGTTCGAGTTCCAGAGCCTGGTCTGCGATCTGTTCGCCATGGACGTGGCCAACGCCTCGATGTATGACGGCGCGACGGCGCTGGCCGAGGCGGTGCTCATGGCCCAGCGGATCACCCGGCGCTCGCGGGTCGTGCTCAGCGGCGGCGTCCATCCCGACTACCGGGCGGTGACCGCTACCTACCTCGACGAGGCGGAGCGGGCCGAATTCGTGGTGGGCGCGGTCGAGGTGCGCGATGGCGCGCTGCGCGAAGCCGATGTGGCGGCGCTCGTCGATGAACGGGCAGCATGCGTGGTCGTCCAGCAACCGAGCTTCTTCGGCACTTTGGCCGACTGGACGGCGCTGCGCGCGGCGTGCGATCGCACCGGTGCCCTGCTGGTGATGGTGGTGAACCCGCTGACGCTGGGGCTGCTCAAGCCGCCGGGCGCTTGGGGCGCCGACATCGCCGTGGGGGAGGGACAGCCGCTCGGCGTGCCGATGTCGTTCGGCGGCCCGTACGTGGGGCTGATGGCCACGCGCCAGCAGTATGTGCGGCAATTGCCAGGGCGGATCGCCGGGATCGCCCACGACGTGGAGGGGCGGCGCGGCTTCGTGCTCACCCTGCGGCCCCGCGAGCAGGACATTCGGCGGGAGAAGGCGACGTCCAATATCTGCACCAATGAGGCGCTGGTGGCACTCCAGGTGACGATCTACCTGAGCCTGATGGGGCCGGACGGTCTGCGGCAGGCGGCGGAGAGCTGCTACCAGCTCGCCCACTACGCCGCCGCCCAGATCGCCGCGCTGCCCGGCTACACGGTGCTCACCCCGGAGCCGTTCTTCCACGAGTTCGTGGTGCGCGGGCCGCGGCCGCCGGAGGAGATCAACGCCCGGCTGCTCGAGGCGGGCATCCTTGGTGGGCTGCCGCTGCGCCGCCTGGTCCCGGCGCTGGCCGACTGTGCGCTGTACTGTTGCACGGAGATGAACACGCGCGCCGAGATCGACGCGCTAGTGGCCCGTCTGCGGGCGTTGTGAGCCGAGAGCGCAGGAGGTCAGGGTGGCAGAGGTTACGGGGCGCCAGGCGCGACCACCGGGGCTAGCTGACCTGCGCCAGACGCCGGAACCGCTGCTGTCCGAGCTGAGCGTCGCGGACCGGCCCGGCCTCGATTTGCCGCGGCCCGACGTGCCCGCAGCGCCACTGCCGCCAGCGGCGCTGCTGCGGGACAGCTTGCCGCTGCCTCGGCTGTCAGAGCCCGAGGTGGTGCGCCACTTCACGCGGTTGTCGCAGCGCAACTACGCCATCGATACAGTGTTCTACCCCCTCGGCTCCTGCACGATGAAATACAACCCGAAGCTCAACGACGAGCTGGCGCGCCTGCCGGGCTTCGCCGGCCTGCACCCCTATCAGCCCGAGGAGACGGTGCAGGGCGCGCTGGCATTGCTGGCGGCGCTGGAAGCGGCCCTGGCCGAGCTCACCGGCTACGGGGCCGTCTCGCTCCAGCCCGCGGCCGGCGCCCACGGCGAGCTGACCGGTCTCCTGATCATCCGGGCCCATCACCGTGCGCGCGGCGAGGCGCACCGGCGCCGCGTGCTGGTGCCGGACAGCGCCCATGGTACCAACCCCGCCTCGGCGGCGATGGTGGGCTACGAGACCGTCACGCTGCGCTCGGACGAACGCGGCAACGTGGATCTGCGCGCGCTGGAGGCCGCGCTCGGCCCCGACGTGGCCGGACTGATGATCACCGCGCCCAGCACACTCGGGCTGTTCGACGAGCACATGCTGGCCATCACCGAGGCGGTGCACGCCGCCGGCGGGCTCGTGTACGGGGACGGCGCCAACATGAACGCGCTGCTGGGCGTGGCCAAGCCGGCGCAGCTCGGGATCGACGTGCTGCACATGAACCTGCACAAGACGTTCTCCACGCCCCACGGTGGCGGCGGGCCCGGCGCTGGCGCGCTGGCCGTGACCGCGGCGCTGGAGCCGTATTTACCCGTACCGGTCGTCCGGCGCGCGGGCGACCGCTACGCGCTCGATTATCAGCGGCCGCAGTCGATCGGCCCCGTGCGCGCCTTCGGAGGCCACTTCGGCGTGCTCGTGCGAGCCTACGCGTATATCCGTCGCCTGGGCGCCGACGGCCTGCGGGCCGTGAGCGAGGCGGCCGTGCTCAACGCGAACTACTTGCGCGTGCTACTGCAAGAGTGGTACGACGTGGCATACGAGCGGCCGTGCATGCACGAAGTCGTGCTCAGCGGTCGCCGTCAGAAGGCGCGGGGGGTGCGCACGCTGGACATCGCCAAGCGCCTGATCGATTACGGGTTCCACCCGCCGACGATCTATTTCCCGTTGGTGGTAGATGAAGCGCTGATGATCGAGCCCACGGAGACCGAGACCAAGGCCACGCTGGATGCGTTCGTGGCGGCGATGGCCGCGATCGCCCGCGAGGCCAGCGACCAGCCCGAGTTGCTGCGCGCGGCGCCGCACGCCACCCCCGTGCGGCGGCTCGACGAGGCCACCGCGGCGCGCCAGCCCGTGTTGCGTTGGGCAACGCCAGGGCGGGGGCACGGAGAGACGGGAGCGTAGCGCGCATGGAGCCGCTGCTGGAAGTTCGCGATCTCGTCACCGAGTTCGTCACCCAGGACGGGATCGTCCACGCCGTCAACGGCATCAGCTATACCCTGCGCGAGGGCGAGGCGTTGGGCATCGTGGGCGAGAGCGGCTGCGGCAAGAGCGTGAGCGCGCTGACGCTCATGCGCCTGATCCCCACCCCGCCCGGCCGCATCGTGCGGGGCGAGGTCTGGTTCCGCGGGCGCGACCTGCTCAAGCTGCGCGACGAGGAGATGCGACGCATCCGGGGCAACGAGATCGCGATGATCTTCCAGGACCCCATGACGTCGCTCAACCCGGTGCTGACCATTGGCCGGCAGATCAGCGAGGCGCTCGAGCTGCACAAGGGCATGGACCGGCGGGCGGCGCGCAAGCGGACGATCGAGCTACTGGAGATGGTCGGCATCCCCTCGGCGCGCTCGCGGGTTGACGACTACCCGCATCAGTTCAGCGGCGGCATGCGACAGCGCGTGATGATCGCCATGGCGATCTCCTGCGAGCCGCGCCTGCTCATCGCCGACGAGCCAACAACCGCCCTGGACGTGACGATCCAGGCCCAGATCCTCGACCTGATCCAGCGGCTGCGGCGCGAGCTGGGCATGGCGGTGATCTTGATCACCCACGACCTGGGCGTGGTGGCGGGCGTGTGCGACCGCATCGCCGTGATGTACGCCGGCCACATCGTCGAGGAGGCGTCGGCGGAGGACCTGTTCGCCGATCCGCGCCACCCCTACACGCTGGGGCTGCTGCGATCGATCCCCCGCATCGACGAGCCCCGGCGCGAGCGGCTCATCCCGATCGAGGGCATGCCCCCCGATCTGATCAACCCGCCGCCCGGCTGCCCGTTCGCCCCGCGCTGCGCCTATGCGGTCGAGCGCTCGGAGCTGGAGATGCCGGAGCTACGGGTGGTGGCGCCAGGCCACAAGGTCGCGTGTTGGGTCGATGTGCGGGAGGCGGTGGCGAATGCCCAGCGAGCTTAACACCCCGACAGCAAGCCCGGAGCGGGTGGCGCCGACCAATGGCCAGGGCGAGGCGCCGCTCCTCGAGGTCCGCCACCTGAAGATGTACTTCCCCATCACCCAGGGGATCATCATCCAGCGGCAGAAGGGCTGGGTCCGCGCGGTCGATGATATCAGCTTCCACATCCGCCGTGGGGAAACGCTCGGGCTGGTCGGCGAGAGCGGCTGTGGCAAGTCCACCACGGGCCGCGCCATCCTACAGCTGTACCGGCCCACGGCGGGCGAGGTGTTCCTGGACGGGCAGGATCTCACCAAGCTCAAGGGGGACCCGTTGCGGCGCATGCGCCGCAAGATGCAGATGATCTTCCAGGACCCGTACGCCTCGCTGAACCCGCGCATGACAGTGGGGAGCATCATCGCCGAGCCGCTGGAGATTCACGGCCTAGCCCGTGGGAAGGCGAAGCAGGAGCGCGTCGCGGAGCTGCTCCGCCTGGTCAATCTCAATCCGTACTTCGCCAGCCGCTACCCGCACGAGTTCAGCGGCGGCCAGCGCCAGCGCATCGGCATCGCCCGGGCGCTCGCCGTCGAGCCGCAGTTCATCATCTGCGACGAGCCGATCAGCGCGCTGGATGTCTCGATCCAGGCGCAGATCATCAACCTGCTGGAGGAGCTGCAGGCGCAGCTCGGGCTCACGTACCTGTTCATCGCCCATGACCTGAGCGTCGTGCGGCACATCAGCGACCGCGTGGCGGTGATGTACGTCGGTAAGATCGTGGAGATCGCCGACCGCAACGAACTGTACGAGCGGCCGCTGCATCCCTATACCAAGGCGCTGCTCTCGGCCGTGCCGGTCCCCGACCCACGAGTCGAGAAGCGGCGCCAGCGCATCATCCTATCGGGCGACCCGCCGAGCCCAGTGAATCCGCCCCCTGCCTGTCGTTTCAATCCCCGCTGCCCGTACGTGCAGGACATCTGCTGCGAGCAGGAGCCGCCGCTGCAAGAGGTCCGGCCGGGCCACTGGGTGGCCTGCCACTTCTGGAAGGAGATCGAGGCGCGCGCGACGGTGAAGGCCGGCATTCCATAGCGCCCGGGTGCCCTCTTCCCCCGGGCGGATGTTCTTCTCTACACTGAAGTTGGTGGTCGAGCGTGCCCGCGCGCGACCACCTGTGGGCTGCCCGCGGGGAGGCGGTCCACACGCTCGTCGCGCGAGATGCTGGCGGGTGTCTCGCGCAGGCGCTGGCAAAGGGGGCTTCTGCGGTGTATGTCAACTACTGCCACCAATGTGGCGAGGCGCTCTCATCTGAGCGCGATCCCCGCTGTCCCAAGTGTGACTGGCTGATCTGCGAGTGCGGGGCCTGCGGGTGCAGCTATCACGTGGCGGCCGCCCACGCGGCGTTGGCTGGGGTCGCGCGGGTGTGGGCACCCGTGGCCCAGCCTTCGCGCGGGCGTTTTCCCTGGCAGCACGTGCCTCGACCACTGTGGCTGGCGATCGCCGTCGGATTGCTGGCCGCGGGCCTGCTGGGCGCGAGCATGATCCTCGGAGGGCCAAGCACGCCGCCGGCCGAAACCGTACAGGCCACGCTGGTGCCCACGACGGTGCCAGCGATCGGTAGCCCGGTGGTCGGCGCGGTGACCCTCGAACCAGCGCCGGCGGTGGAGGAGGAGCAAGCGGTGGCTGCCACGGCGGAGCCGACCGGGGCGGCGACCGCGCCTCCCGCCAGCGCGAGCGCTGCCAGCGCAGCCGCAAGCCGGCCAGCGCCCGCGCCCACGCTGGTGCCGACGGCCATACCCACCTTCCGGCCGACGCCCGCGGCGCCCCGGCCCACTATCCCGCCCGACCCGGCGATGGCGCGGTTGGCGATTGGTCCGATCCCGCCGACCTTCGGGCCAACCAGCCGTGCGACGGTCGGACCGGCCACCAGCGGCAATGTCCTGTACGTCGCCAATACGGGCGGGGTGGGCGCCTATCTCCGCAGTCATCCGCGCGACGGCAACGACACACGGCTGGTGGCCTGGACCGAGGGGACGCCCATGGTCGCGTTGGAGACCCAGACCGTGACCGGGCCAAATGGGCCCGAGGTGTGGGTCCATGTGCGTGATCCGAACGGGCAGAGCGGCTGGATCAAGCAGGCGTATCTGGCGCAGCGGCGCTAGGCCGCGCCGGCTACAGCTCCAGCGGCGCGTTGCGGTCCGCGATCTCCGCCAGGGCGGCCTCGGCCGCCTCGCGCACCGCCTCGAGCGGGTCCTCGAGACAGTAGATCAGGCCCTCCTGAGCCTCCTCGCCGCCGATCGCTCCGAGAGCCCAGATCGCGGCCAGCCGCACGTTAGTGGCCGGGTCGTCGAGCAGCTCGAGGAGCCGCGAGACGCCGCGCTCGTCCTCGATCTCGCCCAGCGCGCGCGCCGCCTCTGCCCGCAGCACGGCACGGGGGCTGTGGGTCTCGTGGATCAGGAGGTCGAACCAGCGCGGATCGGCCGTGCGGCCCATCGCCCGAATGGCGCTCGGGCGGAGGTCGGCATCCGCCAGCGCGGCTCGGATCGTCTCGTGGACGCGCGCGCTCGACAGATAGCCGGCCGAGGCGAGGGCGTTGCCGCGCACGGCCGGCGCCTCATCGGCGCGCGCGTAGGTCGCGAGCAGCGCGTCTTCGATCTGCTGCCCGCGCGCCTCCGGCAGCGCGCCCACCTCCGCCAGGTAGGCGAAGCGCCCCAGCGCTTCCGCCGCCGCGGCCCGCACGGTCTGGTCGATGTCGCCGACGCAGAGGCGAATCAGCGGGTCGATGAGCCACTGTCCCTCCTCGTCGGCCGAGCAGGTGATGGCCAGCGCGCGCACATGGGCCGCGTCGTCGTGCAGCCCGAGGTTCCAGACCGGCGTGAAATCGAGGTAGGCGTGCTCCTCGCTCTGGGCGTGGAACGCCTCCAGCAGGTCGAGCCGGCGCGTGACGGGCAGGCGTTCCCACAGCGCCTGGAAGCGGGCTAGCCGCTCGTCGACCAGCGCGGAGAGCGCCTCCCACTCCGCGCTGTCGAGCGTCTCCTCGTCCTCGATCTTGCGCAATGCTTGACGAAACTTCTCTTCATTCATGGTGTTCAAAGCGGTGCTACTCAATCCTGAACGCGACTCGCTCCGTGGCTAGCGCCAGGGCGCGCCGCCAGCTAATAGGCGCGGGCGAACACCCCGCGGCGCTGGCTCGGCCGGCCGCACACGACACAGGCGCCGGGCTCCTCTGGCGCGTCGAGGGGGATGCAGCGCAGCGTGGCGCCGGTCTCCTCCTTCAGCTGACGCTCGCACTCCGTCCGCCCGCACCAGGGCGCCAGCAGGAAACCGCGCTGCTCGGCCATCGCCGCCGCGAACTCCGCCTTGGTGTCCACCCGGCGGGTGCGCGAGGCGCGGAAGGCGGCGGCGCGATCGAACATCGTCCGTTGGACCTCTTCCAGGAGGGACGGGAGCCGTGCGGGCAGGGCCTCCACCGGGACGGCCTCCTTGAGCGGCCCGCCCTCGTCGAGCCGTGTGTCCTGGCGCACGACGGTGGCGCGGCCCTCCCGGACGTCGCGTGGCCCAATCTCGAGGCGCAACGGCGCGCCGCGCATCTCCCAGTCGTTGAACTTCCAGCCCGGTCGCTGCTCGCGCCAGTCGGTCTCCCAGCGCACCACCCCGGCGAGCAGCCGCTGGAGGCGCTCGACCGCCTCGCGCACCAGGGCCAGTTCCTCGTCGCTGCGCCAGATCGGCACGATCGCCACCTGCACCGGCGCCACCCGCGGGGGGAGGCGCAGCCCCTTGCGGTCGCCGTGCACCATGATGATCGCCCCGACCAACCGCGTGGACACGCCCCAGCTCGTCTGCCACACGTAGCGCCGCTCGCCGTCCATGTCCTGGAAGGTGATGTCGAACACGCGCGCGAAGTGCTGGCCCAGCTCGTGCGAGGTGCCCGCTTGCAAGGCACGACCGTCGCCCATGAGCGCCTCGATGCTGTAGGTGGCCTGCGCACCCGCGAACTTCTCCTCTTCGGACTTGCGGCCCTTGATCACGGGGATGGCCAGGTCGCTCTCCACGAAGTCGCGGTACACCTCCAGCATGCGCAGCACTTCCTCGCGCGCCTCCTCCTCCGTCCGGTGGGCGGTGTGCCCCTCCTGCCAGAGGAACTCGGTGGTGCGCAGGAACAAGGCCGTGCGGCGCTCCCAGCGCACGACGTTCGCCCACTGGTTGAGCAGCACCGGCAGATCACGCCAGGACTGGATCCACTTGGCGTACATCGTGCCGATGATCGCCTCGGAGGTGGGGCGCACCACGAGCCGCTCCTCGAGCTGCTCCTGGCCGGCCGCCGTGACCCACGCGACCTCGGGCGCGAAGCCCTCGACGTGCTCCGCCTCCTTCTGTAGGAGGCTCTCCGGGATGAACAGCGGGAAGTACGCGTTCTGGTGGCCGGTGGCCTTGATGCGCGCGTCGAGCCGCGCCTGCATATTCTCCCACAGGGCGTAGCCGTAGGGCCGAATGACCATGCAGCCGCGCACCGGGGAGTAGTCGGCCAGCCCGGCCCGCAGGATCACGTCGGTGTACCAATCGGAGAAGTGCGTGGCCGGGTCGGGCAGCGCCAGTTGGTCGCGCGCGCGCTCCTGGGCCATCGTCGT
>JADGHJ010000344.1 GCA_019686175.1 Chloroflexota bacterium
CGTCCGTCGTGGGGCCTGGGGGCTCATCCCACGGGGGTAGGGGCTGCTCGGGCCACATGGAGCCTCCCGTACTTGTAGTAGGCGGCGCACGCGCCCTCGGGCGAGACCATACAGGCCCCCACGGGCGTCTGCGGCGTGCACGCCGTGCCGATGATCCGGCAGTCCCAGGGCTTCTTAGCGCCGCGCACGATATCGCCACACTCACAGGCCTTGGGGTCCGCCACCTCGCGGGGCACCTCCAGGTCGGGATACCGCGCCTCGGCATCCCACGCCGCGTAGCGGGCGCGGATCTTCAGCCCGCTGGCGGGCACGGTGCCCATCCCCCGCCAGCGGGCGTGGCAGGGCTCGAACACCTCGCCCAGCGCGCGCAGCGCCAGCAGGTTCCCCTCGGGCTTGACCACGCGGGTGTACTGGATCTCCACCTCGGCCCGCCCCTCCTGGAGCTGCCGCAGCAGCATGAGGATCGCCTGCAGCAAGTCGAGCGGCTCGAAGCCCGCGACCACCAGCGGCTTGCCATAGCGGCGGGCGACGAACTCGTAGGGCCGCGTGCCGATGATCGTGCTCACGTGGCCAGGCCCGATGAAGGCGTCGAGCTTCACCTCGCGCGAGTCCAGGATCGCCTTGAGCATCGGCGGCAACAGCACGTGGTTGGACAACACCGCGAAGTTGCGGAGGTGCTGCGTCTGGGCCTTCAGCACGGCCATGGCCGCCGAGGGCGCCGTGGTCTCGAAGCCGATGGCGAAGAACACCACCTGTTTGTCCGGATGCTGCTCGGCCAGGCGCAGCGCATCCAGCGGCGAGTACACCATGCGGACGTCGGCGCCGCGCGCCTTCTCCTGCAACAGGCTGGAGCGCGAGCCCGGCACCCGCAGCATGTCGCCGTAGGTGGTGAGCAGCACGCCGGGCCGGCGGGCGAGCAGGATCGCTTGGTCCACCTTGTCGCGCGGCGTCACGCACACCGGGCAGCCCGGGCCGTGGATCAGATCGATCGTCGGCGGCAGCAGGCTCGGCAAGCCGAACTTGAAGATGGCGTGCGTATGCCCGCCACACACCTCCATCAACTTCACGGGCCGGGTGGCCAGGCGCGCGATCTCCGCCGCCAGCGCCCTCGCCACGTCGCCCCGGCGGAACTCCGACACGTACTTCATGGCGCCTCCTCCCGCGGCCACGCGGCGTCGTCGAAAGCACCGGCGGCGTCCTCGGCGCGGAGCATCTCCTCGAACAGCGCCAGGGTGCTCCGAGCTTCCGCCTCGTCGATCCGCTGCAGCGCGAAGCCCACGTGCAGCAGCACGTAGTCGCCGACTTGCACGTCATCGACGAGATCGATCGACACGTGCTTGCTCGTGCCGCCCACCTCCACCGTGGCCCAGTGGCGGTCGTGCACCTCCACCACGCGCGCGGGCACCGACAGACACATGCAGCCCTCCTACTGCGGGAAGAGGAACGGGTACAGCTCGGCGAGCGCGGGGTCGACCGGCCCCGGCGGGTCGGCGTGGGGCGCGCGGGCCGGGGGCGTGGAAACCGCCCGCGCCGCGCGCCGCAGCCCCGGCTCGTAGTGCAGCAGTGTGTGCGTCAAGTCCCAGAGGATGTGGTACAGCGTCAGGTGACACTCCTGGATGCGCAGGATGTTGTGCGAGGGCACCGCGAATACGTAGTCGGCCACCGTGGCGCAGCGACCGCCCCCCTTGCCCGTGAGCGCGATGGTCAGCGCGCCCAGCCGCTTACCGGCCTCGAACGCCTTGACCACGTTGGGCGAGTCGCCGCTGGTGGACAAGCCGATCAGCACGTCGCCGGGCTGGGCGTACACCTCGACCTGGCGCGAGAAGATCTCGGAGTAGTCGAAGTCGTTAGCCAGCGAGGTCACGATCGCCACGTCGGCGTTGAGCGCCACGGCGGGCAGCGGTGGCCGCTCCTTGATGACCGGATTCGTGAACTCGACGGCGATATGGAGTGCGTCGCTGGCGCTGCCCCCGTTGCCGAACGCCAGTAGCTTGCCCCCACTCGCCAAGCGTCGGGCGAGGTCCCGGGCGCAGGCAGCCACCTGCGGCGCGTGATCGCGGAAGAACTTCTGCTTGATGAAGGCGCTCTCGCTCGCCCACTCCAGCACCAGATCGCTTACCTCAGCCATGATGCCCAGCTCCCTTGAGGCTGTGCGCGATCACCGCCTGCCCCAGCGCCAAGCCACCGTCATTGGGAGGGACACGGCGGTGGTAGTACACGGCCAGCTCGGCGGCGCGCAGGCGGGCCACCACCTCGCCCAGCAGCAGCGTGTTCTGGAAGACGCCGCCCGATAGCACCACCTGACGCAGCCCGGTCGCGGCCGCCAGCCGGCGGCACACCTCGGTCGTGAAGTCGGCCACCGCCCGGTGGAAGCGCATGGCGATGGTCCCCACTGGCACGCCCGCCCGCTGGTCGGCCCACGCCGCCCACAGTAGCGGCGCCGGATCGATCACCCACCCGTCCCCACGCTCCCAGAGCCCATAGGGATAGGTGCCGGCGACGGTGGGATCCGCCAGGGCCTGCAGCTCCATCGCGGCTTGCGCCTCGTATTGCGCTGCCGGGCAGACGCCGAGCAGGGCCGCCGCGGCGTCGAACAGCCGGCCGCAGCTCGACGTGAGGGACGCGCCGCGCCGCTCGGCCAGCCGCAGCACGAGCGCGACCTCGCGCGGGTCCAGGCGATCCAGGAACGGGGCGAACGCCTCCAGCTCGCCCGGGAACCAGGCCGCCAGGTAGCCGAGCGCCATACGGTACGGCTTGCGGACCGCCGCCTCACCGCCCGGCATGGGCGCCTCGCGCAAGTGCGCGTGCCGCTGGAAGCGCTGCCAGTCGGCCACGAGCACTTCGCCGCCCCAGAGGTGGCCGTCCAGCCCGTAGCCCAGCCCGTCGTAGGCAACTCCCAGCGCCGGCCCCGCGAGCCCATGCTCGACCAGGCAGCTCACGACGTGGGCGTGGTGATGTTGCACCCCCACGCGCTCGACGCCATCGAGGCGGTGAGCAAACTTGGTAGAGAGATACTCCGGATGCAAGTCGTGAGCGACGACCTCGGGGCGCACCGCGAACAGCCGCTGGTACAGGGCGAGAGTGGCCTGGTAGTGGCGCAGCGTCTCAATGCGCTCCAGGTCACCGATATGCTGGCTGAGCCAGGCATGCCGCCCCTGCAACAGGCAGAACGTGCTCTTCAGATGGGCGCCGCAGGCGAGCACCGGGCGGCGGGCCGCGAACGGCAGCGCCAGCGGCGCGGGGGCGTAGCCACGCGCCCGCCGGATCAGCACCGGGACGCCCTCGACCACACGCGCCACCGAGTCGTCGTAGCGGCTGGCGATCGGCCGATCGTGCAGCAGAAAGGCGTCGGCGAGCGCGCCGAGGCGGGCGCGCGCCTCCGCGTTCTCCGCCGCGATCGGCTCCTCGGCCAGGTTGCCGCTGGTCATGACCAGCGGCCCGCCGAACGCCCGTAGCAGCAGCTCGTGCAGGGGCGTGGACGGCAGCATGGC
>JADGHJ010000061.1 GCA_019686175.1 Chloroflexota bacterium
CGCGATCGGCTCCTCGGCCAGGTTGCCGCTGGTCATGACCAGCGGCCCGCCGAACGCCCGTAGCAGCAGCTCGTGCAGGGGCGTGGACGGCAGCATGGCACCCACCTCGGCGAGCCCCGGCGCGACCCCTGGCGCGAGCGCGGTGCTCCCGCCCTCCTCGCAGTCCGTGCCATCTGGGGTGACCTCGGCGGCCAGCCCCGGGGCGGGCGTGGTGGCGCTGGGCTGCGGCTGCGTCTGCAACAGCACGATCGGGCGCGGCGGCGCGGCGAGCAGCGCCGCCTCCTCCGCGCTCACCGCGCAGACGGCACGGATACTGGCCTGCTCGGGGAACATGACGGCGAAGGGCTTGGCGCCGCGACGCTTGCGAGCCCGCAGCTGGGCGACCGCCGCCGCATTGCGCGCGTCGCAGGCCAGGTGGAAGCCTCCCAGCCCCTTCACAGCCACGATCTGCCCCAGGCGCAGCCGGGCCACGGCCCCGGCCAGCGGGTCGCCCGCCACCGGCTGCCCGTCCTGCTCCAGCCAGAGGCGGGGCCCACACGCAGGACAGGCCACCGGCTCGGCGTGGTAGCGCCGGTCGCGCGGATCGGCGTACTCGCGGGCGCAGTCGGCACACAAGGGGAAGTGCCGCATGGTCGTGCGCGGGCGGTCGTACGGCAGCGCCTCGATGATGGTGAAGCGCGGGCCGCAGTTGGTGCAGTTGATGAACGGGTAGCGGTAGCGTCGGTCGCGCGGGTCGAACAGCTCACGCAGGCACTCGGCGCAGGGCGCGGTGTCGGGCGGCACGGGCTGGGGCGTATCGGTAGTCTCGCGGCTCGCGCGGATGGCGAAGCCCGTCACGCCTGCGGGCACGGCGTCGGCCAGGCGCAGTGCCTCGATGTGCGCCAATGGCGGCGCCTCTGCCTGGAGAGCGCGCACGAACGCGTCGAGCGCGGTCGCCGGCCCCTCGACGTCGATCTCCACCCCGCCCGAGTGGTTGCGCACCCAGCCGGCCAGGCCGTAGCGCGTGGCCAGGCGGTACACGAACGGGCGGAAGCCGACGCCCTGCACGGTGCCGCCGATCTCGATCCGCTTGCGGCGAACGGTCGCGGTGGTTGCGGTCACTCCTCCGCCCCCAAGCCAAGTGGCTAGCTCCCGTCGATGCCCTCGCGCGCCTGTCCGTCGCCTCGGGCGAGCACGACACGCGGGCCGCCAGCAGGCGCGCGGTCCTCCGGAGGAGCGGTCAGCGAGTCCGGCCGGTGCAGCCAGCCGGTGGCCAGCTCCACGGCGTCGATCAGCAGCTCGTCGCCCCCAGCGACGCTCACGTCGCTCGCGCCACACGCCACGCACAGAAACGGCGGCCCCGCAACAGCGTGCGCGGCCCCACAGCGCCGACAGCGCAGGCGCGCCGGAACCGGCTGCAGCTCCAGTACGGCATCGGCGGCCGCGGTGTCCTCCGCCGCGAGCTGGAAGGCAAACTGGAGGCTGTCCGTGGTGACGTGCTGCAGCGCGCCGACCCGCAGCCGCACCCGCCGCACCGGCTGGCCCTCCGCCAGGTCCAGCACGGCTGCCAGGATCCCCTCGGCCAGCGCCATCTCGTGCATGCTCGCCTCCCTTGCGGCTGGCCCGCCGCAACGCCCTCACATCGACCGCATCTTGAGGTAGCGCTTGATCTCCGGCAGCGACGAGGCGACCATGGCCGCCAGGCCGACCACCGCCAGACCGATGAGCAGGCTCGTCACCATCCCCAGGACCTTCATGGCACCCTCCTCCGCGGCGCTATCGAACCGCCGCGCCTCCTGCCGCTATTCGCCGGTCACTGGCGCCCCCGCGAGAGCCCGCGCGACCAGCCTCTGGACCACCGCCACCGCCTCCTCGACCGCAGCGGCGACCGGCGGGCTCAGCCCGAACTCCCCGTCCGCGCCTGGCTCACAGGTTGCCGGCTCGCATCCCACCACCAGCACTCGCCTGGGTTCGCCACCCAGCGTCTTGACCAGGGAGAGGACCGTCAGGGGATCGATGCTGTGGGTCTCCAGTGCGGGCGCCGAGAGGTCCTCGAGGGCGGACAGCTCCGGCGCGAGGACGTACAGGGTCCCGGGCGCGCCCCCGCGCGGCAGCGCGTCCACCAGGACCGTCAGGTCGGGCTCGTCCAGCAGCGCGTAGGCCAGGTCGAAGCCGCGGATGCCGAAGTCCACGACCTGCACCCCGGCCGGCAGGGCGCCCTCCCGCAGCCGCTGCGCCACCACGACGCCGAACGCGTCGTCGCCGAGGAAGATGTTGCCGATGCCGGCGACCAGGATCCGGCGCTCGGTCACGGGCGGCCTCCTGCCCTGTCGTCCACGGGCTCGATCTCCTGCGGCGCGAAGAAGAAGCGATGGCCCGGCTGGCGCGCCACGCCCAGGTCGCGGCCCGGATCGTCCTCCAGGACCACGGCCAGGTGGATCCGGCCCTCGTAGTCCTGCTCGATCGCCTCCACGACCGCCAGCTTGCCCGCCAGCGCCAGGTCCAGGATGTCGCCGCCGGGCCGCGGACGGAGCCGGACCCGGCTGCCCGGCGCCAGCGCCACGCCGTCCACGACCACCTGAGCCGGCGGCGGCTGCTCCAGCTCGCGCAACAGCGGGATGCTCGCGGGCTCGGCGTCCAGCGCCTGGAACTCGCGGATCGCACCGTGCAGGCGCAGGAAGTCCTCGGGGGTCAGGGCTTCCGTGCGCTCCAGCAGGGCGCGGGCTCGCGCGTCGGAGGCGCGCACCTCCGCCTTCTCCTCATCGGTGAGGCTGAGGATATTGAGGATGAGCAACTGGTCGATCTCGGTGTTGTCAAACAGGTCGCCGGGGCTCTCGGGCGCGACCTGCGGGTAGTCGTAGAGGATGATCGGTGCGGACAGCATCGTGCGGCGGTCGCCCGGAGGGCCCACCAGCACCGGCCAGGTCTGGATGTTCTCGCACCGCTCCGCAGCCCAGCGCAGCTCCTCGGGAGGGTCCATCAGCGACAGGAACTCGCCCGCGTCGAGCGTGAGCAGCGTGTGCGCCGAGGCGAACGTCTGCTGGAGGGTGGCGGCGCGCGGCTCGCCGCTCCAGGGCGTGGTGTTGCTGACCTGCACCGTGAGCCGGAACAGCGCCTCCTGGAGGGGCTCGGCGCCGATCTCGACCATCCCCTGCAGGGCGCGCCAGCGCCGGACGAGCGCGCCCACCGCGGCCCCATCGGGTCCGATCAACGGCTCCTCGGCCGCGCCTGCCGGCACCACGATCGGCACGCTCCGAGGCGCAGCGAGCGCGCGCAGGGGCAGGTCGGCCGCCACGACCTCGCGCTCGGTCGCCTCCTCCCACGCCAGGTAGCGCTCGCTGCCAACCTGCAGCGCATCGACGAACTCCAGGCGGCCATCGGCGCACCACCGCCCGACCTGGCGATCGACCACCTGGAGGAAGCGCACCTTCACGCTGACGGTCGGCGCGGCGCCGCGTACGAGGCACTGGGTCTGCATCCGCCAGGGGTCCCGCGTCCCCGCGGCCTCGCTGAACGCCCGCGGGTATACACCGCCCAGGGTCCAGCGCTGCTGGTTCTTGCGCGCGGAGCGCCGGTAGGGCCATAGCACGTAGCCCTCGTACAGCACTGCCGTCGCGATCTGCTCCACCGGATCCATCAGCTCCGCCCCTCCCCCGCCGCGCGCAGCAGCTCGTCCAGCGTGGCCTCCCAGCTCGGCAGCGCCCGCCGCGCCCGATAGCGGTACAGCCGATCGAACGCCTCGCGCTCCAGCCGCAGCCAGGCGCTGTTCGGGAAATAGTGCTCCATCGCCTGCCGCCACAAGCCGATGGGCAGCCGGAACGCCGCCTCCCTGTCCCAGGGAATCTGCACGACCTGGAGCCCTGCCTCCGCCAGGTAGAACACCGTGCCGCTGAACAGGAACACGAGCGGCACCGCGCCGTCGTCCAGCGCGTGGAAGTACTTGGCGCTCACCACCTCGAAGTCGTAGGTACAGGACAGCGGCAGGTCGACGACCGTTTCGCCCTGGAACGGCCGCACCTGCACGGTGGCCTGCGTCCAGAGCAGGCTGTGCAGCGTCGTGCCCCAGCGCGCGCTATCGCCGAACAGCTCCAGCAGGCGCTCCCGCTCCGCTGGCGCATAGTCGCGCAGCACCGGCTCGATGCGGACCTGGACGTGGAGCAGGATCGCCCGCACCGGCTCGCCCGTACGGTTGGCGACGGCGAGCTTGAATAGCAGCGTCGGCGCCGCCGCGAACTCCAGCACCTCGGCGCCCGCGATGCGAAAGTCGAGATCGGGCACGGCTCGCCCCCCGTGCTACCCCGCGGACCCCTCGCTCGACGGTTAGGCTGGCGAGAGGGTCGGGCTGCGCGGATCGATCGGATTCCGCGCCTTCGGGTTGATCCCCGTCGAGCGCTCGGCGGTTGCGCGCCCGTCGGGCAAATGGCCGGGCTGCTGCTCGTAGCTGCCGGGCGCGTTGCCCTGGCGGACACCGGGCTCGTGCGACGGCGTCGAGGGGGTAACGTCGGGCTTGCCGACACGCAGGCCGCTTATGACGGTCGCCATGGGGCACCTCCTCAGCCAAGCAGTTCGCTGCAGTCGCCGCCGCGCGCCGCGGACGGCGCAGGGGGCAACCGGGTCGCGCGGTGCTGCAGCGCCGCGAAGAAAGCATCGATCTGGCCCCACACGGCGGCGCCGCCGCTCAAGCCGCGCCAGTGCGTCCGCAGCAGGCCGACCAGGCGGTAGCAATCGTCGACGGGCACCAGGAAGTACCAGGCGTGGTCCGGGGCGCGGTACAGCAGTAGCGCCTCCACATCGGGCTCCAACCCCTGCAGCACGGGGTTGCGCGCGACGAGACGCGCCCAGGTGTCCGGCCGCAGCGCAGCCTCCGTGGGTCCCAGGGGGCTCGGGTAGTAGGCCACCGCGCGCCCCGCCGGCGTGCTGTCGACGCAGAACGCCAGCCGCACGGGGATGTACAGGCTCTGCCACTGCGCCTCGGTCATCTGGAAGTCGGTGAGGTGCAGGCGGCGCTCCGGCACCAGCCGATACTTGCCGCCGCTCGCGGCTCGACGGTCGAACAGCACCGAGCAGGCGTAGCACGCGCACAGCAGCCGGCGCGCGCCCACCTCCAGCAAGTGCCGGTGGTCTGCGGCGATCGGCGCGCCGCACAGCTCGCAGCGCTCCAGCGCCTCGTCGGCCGGCGGGCGGCGCACGAAGCGCCGGAGGGTGGCGAAGGGACGGCGCCCTGGTCGCACGGCCATACGGCATCACCCCACGGCGCTCGGGAGCGCCACCTTCACCAGCCCGATGTCGGTGACCGCCACCGGCAGGGGGCTCAGCGCCCGGTCCGCCGCCTCGACGCATCGCCCGCCGCGGCGGAGGTCGAAGCGATGCTGACAGCCCTGGCAGCGCAGCACCGCCTGCTGGAGCTGCGCGTCCCCGAGAGAGGCGCCGCAGGCGGGGCACTGCGGGCGGTAGGCCTGATAGCTGTCGCCCACGCGGACGAACAGCACCGGCTGGCCCGCCAGCTCCTTCAGCAGCAGCCCGCCCCCGGCCAGCTGGGGCAGCGCGCCGGCCACGACCCAGCTCGCGTCTGGTGACGCCGGGCGGCTTCCACGGGGCAGCGAGCCGTCGAGGAACCTCACGGGCCGCGCGGCGGGAGCCGTACCGGCCAGCACCTCGATGCGCTCCAGCTCCGGGGCCGCCTGCTGGACGGCCTCCTCGACCGCGCGTCGCAGGGCGTCCGGCGACGACGCGCAGCCCGTGGAACTGAGCTGCAGCCGCGCCACGCCGTCGTCGACGGCCAGCAGCTCCACGCGGCCGCCCTGCGATGCTAGGTACGGGCCCAGCGTCTCCACCGCCCGCCGCACCCGGGCGGCGGCGTCCAGGGGATGCAGCCCGTGCACCAGCAGCAGGTGTGACACCAGCTCGTCGGCGGCCAGCGCCTCGACCACCGACCCCCCGCCCTGGCGCGCGACCACGGTGAGGACGCGCGCCAGGCCCTCGCCGTAAAGGTCGAGCAGTCCCTGCACCGCCTCCACCGCGACCGCGCGCGCCGTGGCATCGGGCAGCGCCTCCAGCTCTTCGAGTCGCTGCTCGACCTGGGCGACACGCTCCCGGACCTCGCGATCGTCTAGCGCCATGGCCCCTCACCCCCTGGCCCACGTCCTCGACCGGGCGCGCTCCTGGTGTGGCTAGCGACGGGGGCTAGCCGCGCGGCCCGAACAGGGGCGAGTGGCGCTGCTCCAGGACCCGGCCGTTGCCCAGGTACATGTGCACGCCGCACGGCAGGCAGGGATCGAAGCTGCGTACCGTGCGCATGATGTCGATCCCCTTGAAGTTGTCGGGGCCGTTCTCCTCGAAGATGCGCAGCCCCTGCACCGCATCCTCGTACGGGCCGGGGGTGCCGTAGATGTCGCGCGGGCTGGCGTTCCAGGGCGTCGGGGGATACGGATGGTAGTTGGCGATCTTCCCGTCGCGGATCACCAGGTGGTGCGAGAGCACGCCGCGTACCGCCTCGTGGAAGCCGCAGCCGATCGCCTCGTCGGGCACCGCGAAGTCCTGGAACACTTTCACGTCGCCCGCGCGCACACGCTCCAGCGCCTTCTCGACGAAGAAGAGCGCCATCGCCGCCGAATAGGCCACGAAATAGGCACGCGCTCGGTCGCGCTCGATCGTGTTGCACCACTGCGGCACCTTCCACTCGAGCTGCATCTCGGGCAGCGTGGCACTGCGCGGCAGGTTGATCTGCACGCTGCGCCCGGTCGCCTTGACGAAGCCCGTGTCCACCAGGCCCGCCAGCGCGGTGGCCCACAGGCGGGCGATCGCTCCACCGCCCGTCTCCAGCGGGAGATAAGTGTCCGTGCGCTGGTCGTACCAGCGCGGGCTCATCACCCAGCTATACTTGCCGCCCTCCAGGTCGCGCTTCTGTGGGCGCGGGATCGTGGTCTGGTTCCAGGGATGACGCTTGTCCACGGGGTTGCCGAGCGGGTCGTGGGTAACGAACGTCTCCTCGCCCTGCCAGTCGTCGTAGTAGGAGCTGCCCAGGAGGATGCGGATGCCCAGGTTGATCTCCACCAGGTCGGTGGTCACGAGCTCGCCGTCGATCACGACGCCCGGGGTGACGTACATCGCGCGCCCCCAGCGCGTCATGGTCTGGTAGCGGTAGTCGCACACGTCCGGGTTCTGGAACGAGCCCCAACAGCCGAGCAGGATCCGCCTGCGCCCCACCTCCTCGTAGCCGGGCAGCGCCTCGTAGAAGAAGTCGAACACGTCATCGTTCATGGTGACGAGCTTCTTGATGAAATCGAGGCAGCGCACCAGCCGGACCAGGTAGTCGGTGAACACCTGGGGCGTCGCTACCGTGCCGACACCACCTGGGTACAAGGTCGAGGGATGGACGTGTCGCCCCTCCATCAGACAGAACATCTCGCGCGTGACCCGGCTGATCTGTAGGGCCTCGCGATACATCTGGCCCGTGAAGGGGTTGTAGGCGCGCATGATGTCGGCAATTGTGCGATATCCATGGATGTTGGCGTGAGGTGCGTCAGCCCGCTCGGCACGCTCCAGGAGCCGCGGGTTGGTCTCTCGTACCATCTGCTCGCAGAAGTCCACGAACACCAGGTTGTCCTGGAAGATGGAGTGGTCGAAGATATACTCCGCGGCCTCGCCCAGGTTGTAGATCCACTCGGCCAGCGGCGGCATATTGATGCCATAGGCCATGTTCTGCGCGTACACCGAGCAGGTGGCATGGTTGTCACCGCAGATGCCGCAGATGCGGCTGGTGATGAAGTGCGCGTCGCGCGGGTCCTTGCCGCGCAGGAACACGCTGTAGCCGCGGAAGACAGAGGAGGTGCTCTTGCACTCCACGACCTCGCGGTTGTCGAAGTCGATCTTGGTATAGATGCCCAGGTTCCCCACGATGCGCGTGATGGGGTCCCAGGCCATCGACACCAGGTTCCGCGCCTCGGGCCGTGCTACCTCGCGCGTCGCCATCGTTCTGCCTCCCCCGCTACCGCGGCCAGCGCGGGTTGTACCCTGTGGTCAGCTCCGCGCGGTTATGGCGCCACTTCGGCTCCTTGTTCACCGTCTGATTGGTGATGCTGCGCAGCCGGCGGATGAGCCGGCCATAGGGCTGGATGAGGGTGGCGGACAGGCGCGCGCCGGAGGGCTCGTCCATGAACGGCATGAACTTGTCGGGGAAGCCGGGCATCGTGCAGGCGATGCAGATCCCGCCCACGTTCGGGCAGCCGCCGATGCCGGCCATCCAGCCGCGCTTGGTCACGTTGCAGTTCACCACCGGGCCCCAGCAGCCGATCTTGACCTGACACTTCGGGGAGTTGTAGTCCAGCGCGAAGTCGGCCTGCTCGTAGTAACCGGCGCGGCTGCACCCCTCGTGCACCGTCTTGCCGAACAGCCAGGTGGGGCGGAGCGCGTCGTCGAGCGGGATCATCGGCGCCAGGCCGGCTGCCTGGTACAGCAGCCAGGTCAGCGTCTCCATGAAGTTGTCCGGCTGCACGGGACAGCCCGGCACGTTCACGATGGGGATACCCGCCCGCGAGCGGAAATCCCAGCCCAGGTAGTCGGCGAGCCCCATACACCCCGTGGGATTGCCGGCCATGGCGTGGATGCCCCCGTAGGTCGCGCAAGTCCCGGCTGCGACCACGGCCCAGGCACGCGGCGCGAGGCGGTCGATCCAGTCGTTCAGCGGGATCGGCTGGCCGGTGGCGGGGTCGTTGCCAAACGAGGTCCAGTAGCCGTCGCCGTTGATCTGCTCGTTGGGGATCGAGCCCTCGATAACGAGGATGAAGGGGTCCAGCTCGCCGCGCGCCGCCTGCCAGAAGGCCCGAACGAACTCCTCGCCGGTCTCGTAGGCGAGCACTTTGTTGTGCAGGTGGACCTTGGGCAGTCCGGGGATCAGGCCCAGCACCACGTCCTCGATGCTGGGCTGCATCGCGGCGGTGACGGACACAGTGTCGCCGTCGCAGCTCATGCCTTCTGAGATCCAGAGGATGTGGATCTCGTCAACGCCCTGGCCCTGCGGGCGGGTTCCCGCCTGCTGGGGGAGGGCCTCCCGAGGGAACTCCGAAGGCCGTCCAGCCACAGCCACCATCTCCTTTCGGGATCGCGACGGCTTCCGGTCAGGAGCCCGACGGGGCGCCGTCACGCTGGCTCCCGACCATCCCGCGGCCTAGCTGCGCCCAGCGCAGCGCTCCCTGTGCGACGCAGCTCACCTCCTCCGGCTCCAGGCCCCGTGGCCCAGAAAACTGGGTTGGCGACTATAGCCTCTAGAGACTTATGTAAGCAAGCAGGCGGCGTCAGGCCCTGCCGCCGCGCGGCGACCGGAGGCTAGCCCAGCACGTCGCGTGCCAGGCTCTCGCGGCTGCGCCGGTCGCCTTGACCGCTGCGGTTCGGGAGCGAGTGCTAGGTCAGCAGGAGAGCTGGGCGGGGTCGAGCACCGGCCAGTCCTTCAGGCGGAGGATGGGGCCATATTGCGCGCGACCGTACTCGAAGTGCCACCATTCCTCGGGGTAGTTGGTGAGCCCGGCGCGGGTCAGCGCGTGATACAGCAGCCGCCGGTGACGCAGCCACTGCCGCTGGCGCGAGGTCAGGCGGGCGCCGGCGGCCAGGCGCTCCTCGAAGTGGCGCGTGCGCGCAGCGGGCTCGAACGCGTCGAACGGAGTGCCCATCGGTACCTCCGCCCCAGCGGCGTCCTGCAGGGCGACGTCCACGGCGCCGCCGGTGGCGTGCGGCGAGGGCTGGTCCGGGACGCTAGAGGGCGGCGCCACGTAGCGAGCGGCCTCTGCCGCGATCTCCGCCGCCGTCGCCTCGGGACGCCGCCTCCGCAGCTCGCGACACCAGCCATCGTAGAGCGCCTGTTGCACGGCCAGGGGACGCCAGGCATCGAGCACCACTAGCCGCCAGCCGGCCGGCAGGCTAGCGGCCGCGCGCAGCAGGCGACGGGCGACGGAGAGGCGCGCGTAGGCCTCGGGCAGGGCGCCGGGTAGCCCGTCCTGCCAGTAGCGCGCCTCGACTACCAGGCGCGCCGGCGCCAACCGACTGAGCGGCACCAGTGGCTCGCCGCACTCGGTGATCGCGAGCCGGACCCAGCCCGCGGGCGCGGTGGGCGGGGGGATGGGGCGCCGCGCGTCGTCATGCATGGCTGCATTGTACGGACTCCGCGCCGGGAGCGCCGGCGGGCGTGCAGTCGCTACAATGCCCGACGAGGTCAGGTGCCGGCAGACCGGCAGGGGGAGGAGACATGGAGCTGCGACGCGGCGAGGCGGCGGGCCTCTACTACCTGGAGCTGGTGCCCGAAGGTGGCGGGGCCGATCTGCCCTTGGTGGTCGGCATGCACGGGCGCGGGGCGGCAGCCGAGGACCTCGGCGGCGTGTGCATCCAGTTGGATAGCCAGCGCTACCGCTACATCCTCCTGTACGCGCCGCTGATCGAGGTGATGGGCGACGGCATCCGCTACCGTTGGTTCGAGCTGGAGCGCGCCAACACCACCGTACCGGCGGCTCGCGAGCGGGTGATCGCGGCCCTGCGCGCGCTGTGGGACCGCTACCACGTCGAGCCGCGACGCACCGGGCTGTTCGGCTTCTCCCAGGGCGGCGTGCTGACCCTGGACGTGGGCTTGCACCTGCCGGCCGAGCAGGCGCTGGCGGGGCTAGCCTGTATGAGCGGCCGGCTGTTCGCCGCTGACGACCTCGACGCCGCGCTGGCGCGCCACCGCGACCAGGCCGTGCTGATCATCCATGGCACGCGCGACGACCGCATCCGCGTCGAGGAGGCCCGGGCCGCCCGCCAGCGGCTGGAAGCCGCGGGCTTGCGCCCCGAGTACCACGAGTTCCCCATGGGGCACGAGGTCACGCCCGAGTCGCTGGCCGCGGTGCGCGCCTTCTTCCGCCGCGTGCTGACCTGACCCCGGCTACCTCCGCTAGCGGAACTTCTGCCCAGGGGTCGAGTCTACCGCCGCCAGGATGCGCCCGCCCTCTAGGACGGGGTCGACCAGGTGCCAGTCGCTGTAGAGTGCGGGGGAGCAGCTAGGACGGCGGAGCGATGCCCAGCTCGGCCGCGCGCTGGCGCAGCACCACGCGCTCCAGCGAGACGGTGAGGATGTCGTCGAAGGGGATCGTCCGCCGGCCCAGCCAGCCGCCCCAACCGCGACCGACCACGATAGCGCCCAAGCCGAGAGAGGGCAATGCGGCGCGCGCGCCGTAGCCTCTTGCGGGCGACTGAGCCCGGGGCGCGCGGTTGCCGAGCGCCTGGGTCGGCATGGGCCCCAGCGCCTCGCCGTCGAACGCACCCGGCGCGGGGGCCGCGCCGGGCGTGGTGGACGGCTCCAGAGCAGGGGGCCCTTCGAGCACCGCGCGGAGGGTGCCGAGATAGACGTTGTCACTGGTGTACACGTCCATACCGGGGCGGAGCTCTCCACGGCTGAACGGCATGCGCCGGCCTCCAGCAACGAGACGCAGTCCTGGGCAGAGCGTACCACGCCCCCCGCCACTCCGGCGCGTCAGCGGGTAACGCTAGCGCGTACCAGGCGCGGCAGTGCGTGCTCGGCCCTGTCCTTCCGATAGAACGAGGGGCCACTGGGTTGGAGGCCTAGCTCGCCACCCGCGGGCACGATCTCCGTGCCTCCCACGAACAGCACGCCGCCCGGCCGCAGCGCCGCCGCCAGCCGCGCATACAGCTGGCGCTTCGCCTCCTCCGTGAAGTAGATGACCACGTTGCGGCACAGGATCAGGTCGAAGCTGCCGTGTGGCGCTAGGTCGAGCAGGTTGTGCTCGCGGAACTCCACCAGCGCCCGGACCTCCGGGCGAACCGCCCAGGTCGCGCCGTCGGCCGCGCGCACGAAGTGGCGCGCCAGCCGCTCGGGGCTGACATTGCGCACGTCGCTGGGCCCGTAGCAGTCGCCCTGCCGCGCCCGGGCCAGCACCGTCCGGTCCACGTCCGTAGCCAGGATGCGGTGCGGGCCGCGGGGCGCCAGCTCGCGCAGTAGGATGGCCACTGAGTACGGCTCGGCCCCGGTCGAACAGGCCGCGCTCCACACGTTCAGGCCTGTGCGGGCACGCAGCAGCTCGGGCAGCACGCGCTGCTCCAGGTAGCGGAACCGCTCGGGATCGCGGAAGAACTCCGTGACGTTGATCGTGAAGTAGTCGCGGAACTCCTGCAGGCGAGCAGGGTCGCGCTCCAGCAACTTGGCGTACTCCAGATAGTTCCGCGCCCCCACCCGCTGGACGAGCGCGTCGAGCCGGCGGCGCATCTGGCCTTGACGATAATGGGCGAGGTCGACGCCCGTGAGCCGGCGGACCGCCCGCAGGAAGTACGCGTAGCCCAGATCGTCAAGCATGCGAGGCTCTCCTCATTCCGGCAGGGGATAGTAGCGCCAGGTGCCGGACGATGGCAGCGGCCATGCCGTCGAGCGGCACGACCTCATCGGCCAGTCCGGCCTCGACCACCGCGCGCGGCATCCCGTAGACGACACAGGTGCTCTCGGCCTCCGCCAGCACGCGCCCGCCGGCGGCCTTGACCGCGCGCGCCCCCTCGGTGCCGTCCTCGCCCATGCCCGTGAGGATCACCGCTAGCACGGCCGGCCCGAAGCTGGCCGCTGCCGCCTCCAGCGTGGTGTCCACGGCTGGCCGCACGCCGTGGCGCCGTGGGGCCTGGTCGAGCACCACCCGGGCACCGGCCAGCCCGAGGTGGTAGTCGCCCGGGGCGACGAGGAGTCGGCCGGTCGCCAGGACATCCCCAGCCTGGGCCTCGGCCACCCGCAGGCCGCACCCTTGGTCCAAGCGTTCGGCGAGCGAGCGGGTGAAGCCCGCCGGCAGGTGCTGCACGATCACCCCTGCACAGGGCAGGTCCGGCGGCAAGCCCGCCGTCAGCTCGGCCAGGGCGCGCGGGCCGCCGGTCGACGAGCCGATCACCAGCAGTCGTTCCGGGCTGGCGCCCCCCGGGCCATGCCCGAGCCGCGGCAGGCCGTCGGAAGGGGGGCGCCACGGCGCCACGGGGGAGCGAGGCGCGCCCTGGCCGCGGGGCGGCAGGGTGATGCGGCGCACGCGGGCCCGCGCCGCGCGCTTCACCTTGGTGATCAGTTCGTCGCCCAGCGCCGAGATGCTCAGGCCGGTAGCCACCGACGGCTTGCAGAGGAAGTCGACGGCCCCCAGTGCCAGCGCCCGCACGGTCGCCTCGGTGCCCGGCGCCGTGAGGCTGCTGAACATGATCACCGGGCGCGGGAAGCGCTCCATCAAGAGCTTGAGCGCGGATAGTCCGTCGAGCCGCGGCATCTCGACATCGAGCGTCACCACGTCGGGCTGCAGGCTCTCCACCTTGAGCAGGGCGTCCAAGCCGTCCCGCGCCGTGTCGACGACCGTGATCTCGGGATCGGCGTCGAGCACGCGACGCACGGCCTGGCGGATGAGCGCCGAGTCGTCGGCGACCAGGACCCGGATCACGCGACCGCTCGGCGCGGTCGGTGCGGCACGTGGGGCGTGTGCGGCGGCGCTCGCCGCAGGATGTTCGCTCATAACTCGACCTCCGGTCCCAGAACCGCGCGCACGCGCACGCGGCCCGTGGCCGCCTCCAGCCGCACCGTGCGGCCCTGCCGGCCGCCCGTCGCCTCGCCAGCGATGGCGATACGCGCGCGCTCCAGCGCCACGCGCACCGCCTCGACATTGCGCGCCCCGATATCGGGCAGCGCCCCGCCCGCCAGCGCCAGCACCGCTGCCCCGCCCACGAGGTGGCAGCGCAGCCGCAGCGGCATCGCCCCGGCAGCCCGCAAGGCGCCGAGCAGGGCCGGCACGGCCGTGTCGGCGTACTTGCCGGGCGACGCTCCGCTGTCGCTCGCCGGGGCGCTGGGCAGCACCACGTGCGCCATGCCCGCCACGCGCAGGACGGGATCGTACAGGCAGATAGCCACGCACGAGCCCAGGCTGTAGGCGACCAGTTCACCCGCGCGGGTCACGTGGAGCTGACCCAGCCCCACCGCGATGGTCTCTGTGCTGCCCGGAGCGGCCGACCACTCAGTGGCCCGCTGAGCGGACATGGCCGACCTCCTGGCAAGCCACAGCTCCGAGCAACGCGGGCGCGGGGAACATAAAGAACGCCGCATCGACCACCTGGCCGTCGCACGTGAACTGCGTCTCGATGACGATCGCCTCGTCGCACGCCAGCAGCGCCAGCTCGGCCGCCAGCGTGTCGAGGATCGCGCCGCACATGTCGTACAGCACGAGCGGCGGCGTGGGCGCGAGCACCACCCGCGCGCGCTCGGCCAACGCTGTCAGGAAAAACGAGCCGGCCACGTTGCCCGCCTCGGCCAGCGCCGACTTCCCCAACTCGTCGAGGTCCGTGGTGGTCCCCTCCGGCTGGCCCAGCAGCATGTCCACCAGCCCGCTCGCCATGCGCTCGCTGAGCGCCAGCAGGATGTGGCCCGGCGTGGCGCCCTGCACCCCGAGGTGCACGGCGACGACCGGCCGCTCCGGGTCGCCGGCCACCAGCGGCAGCTCGGCTAGCGCCACCTGGCGCAGCGTGACGCCGCCGGTGGCGATGTTGCGGCCCGCCATCTCGCCCAGTACCCCCGCAGCACTCGCCGCCGCCTGTTCGATGGCCGGGGTCAACTGCCGCAAGACAGCCGCCGAGATCACGCCCTGGGCCGTTCTCGCGTCCATCCCTCTCTCCCAGAGGCCCTACCCGCTCGTCGGATCGCGCGCTCGCCGCAGGGATTGGGCGAAGCCGGGCGGGACATCGTGGCGCTCGTCATGCCACGCGACTGCCGGCCGACGCGGCACGTCCCGCCAGCCGCTCGGCGCGCTCCAGCACCAGCGACTGCAGCAAGCTCGGCACATCGACGATGAGCGCCACCGTGCCGTCGCCGAGGATGGCCGCGCTGCTGATACCCGGCACATCGCCGATGAGGTCGCCGAGCGCCTTGATGACCACCTCCTGCTCGCCGAGCAGGGCGTCGACGACCAGGCCGACCTGGCGCTCGGCCACCCGCACGGCCACCACCAGCACGTGCTGGCGCGTCACCGGCTCGGCCTCCCAGCCGAACACGCTGGCCAGGCGCACCAACGGCAGCACGGTGCCGCGGAGCAGGATCGCTTCCTGGCGCTGCGCGCGCTGGATCTCCTCGACCGGCACCCGCAGGGTCTCGGTGACCGAACTCAGCGGCAGCGCATAGACCCCGCCGCCGACGCGCACCAGCAGCGTTTGCACGATGGCCAGGGTCAGCGGCAGGCGCAGCAGGAAGCGCGTGCCCTCGCCTGGGCGGGTGGACACCTCGACGGAGCCTCCGAGCCGCTCGACGTTGGCGCGCACGATGTCCATCCCCACGCCGCGGCCCGAGACATCGGTGACCGCGGCGGCCGTGGAGAAGCCGGGTGCGAAGATGAGGTCGACCGCCTCACTGTCGCTGAGCCGGGCGGCGGCCTCGGCGCTAAGCATGCCGCGCTCCACGGCCCGCGCCCGCACGCGCTGGGGGTCGATGCCGCGGCCATCATCTTCCACGGTAATGACGATCGCATTCTCGACGTGCTCTGCAGCCAGGCGTACTGTAGCCGTCGGCGGCTTGCCAGCCGCGCGACGCTCCTCGGGTGGCTCGACGCCGTGGTCGACCGCGTTCCGCAGCAAGTGCACGAGCGGGTCGCCGATCTCCTCGATCACCGAGCGGTCCAACTCCGTCTCCTGGCCGCTGATCACCAGGTCGACCTGCTTGCCCTGGCGGCTGGCCAGGTCGCGGACGACGCGCGGGAAACGGTTGAACACCATCCCCACGGGCAGCATGCGACTCTTCATCACCTCGGCCTGCAGCTCGTCGGTCACGCGGCCGAGGTGGAGGGTCGTCTCCGCCAACTCGGCGATCAAGCGGTGCTCGCCGACATGCTAGCGCAGCGCGCGGCCCAGTTCGGCCAGGCGCGTGCGGTCGACCACCAGCTCGCCCACCAGGTTGAGCAGCTGGTCCACCCCCACCACATCGAAGCGTACCGTCGTGCTGCCGCGGGCGCCGCGTGCAGGGGCCGTGCGCTCCTCGGCCGCGCGCCGGCGGTCGCGGGCCTCCCGCGACTCCTCGGCGGCGGCCTGTGTGGCCTCAGCGTCTTGCAGGCCGAGGATGCGGACCTCCGGGACGCTCTGCAGTGCTGCCTCGACCTCGGTCGGCCGCTCGCAGGCCAGCCAGGCCTCCACGCGGCGGCCTACCTGCTGGCGCTCGATATCGGCGCGCGAGGGATGACTGACCAGGACCTCGGCGATGCCCTCGAGAGCCAGCAGCGCTTGCAACGCACGCACGGCAGCCCAGGGGCTCTCCTCCAGCTCGAGGAGCAGGTGGTGGGTGGCGCCCTGGGGCATCGGCAACTCACTGGGACGCACGCTCGCGGCAGCGCCGGCCACGGGCTCCTGGCCCTCGGCAGTCCAGCGCTCCAGCGCCTCGGTCAGCGCGGTGATGTCGAGAGAGCTCGCTTCCGCAGTTTGCAGCTCGGCGGCCAGCACCTTGAGCGCGTCGAGTGCCTCGAACAGGCGATCGACCAGGGCGGCGGTCACCGCCAGCTCGTTGCGGCGCAGCCGATCGAGCAGCGTCTCCATAGCGTGGGTGAGCGTGGCCATGCGCGTGTGCCCGATCGCCGCCGCCCCGCCCTTGATCGTGTGCGCGGCGCGAAACACTTCCTGGAGCAGCGCCGGGCTGGCGCCCTCGCGCTCCAGCCGGACGAGCTGCTCGTCCAGCTCCTGCAGCAGCTCGTCGGTCTCCGCGATGAAGACCTGCAGCTCCTCGGGGGTCGCATCGAACTGGAGCGTCATCGCTTACCGGCCCTTGATGGCGAGCTGCGCCTCGATGACGCCGACGTCGGTCGCCAGGGGCACGACGAGGCACATGATACCCGCGGTGCTGATGCGGCTGCCCGCGCCCTGCAGGAGGACAGGCGGCGCGATGTTGGCGTCGATCCCCCGGTCGCCGAGCAGGGTGGTGGCTCGACCCGCCACGCAGTTGCCCAGCTCCGCGATACCGCTGAGCGCGAGATCGTCCAGCTCCTCGATCTCCGTGCCCATCATGCGGCTGATCGCGGCCAGGGCCGTGGCCTCGCTCATCCCGTAGATGGCCAGGCCGGTGAGCTGGCCGGTGATCCCAATGATGACCGTGACATCCTGGGTGGTCTGGCTCCCCTGCCAGAGCTGGAGCTTGCCACGCTGGACGGTAGTCCCTAGCTCCAGCTCCAGGACCTCGCGCGCCGCCTGCAGGAATGGATCGAGGTGCTCTGCCCGCGGCGTCTGCTGGGGGGGCGAGGTGAGCACGTGCTCGACCTCCGGGGGCACGACCGCCTGGCTCTTCATCAGCTACCCACCTCCTCCGTATTCGAGCCCGGGGCTCCGAGAGCTTAGCGCAACAACTTCTCGACGGCCGCGAGCACGCGCTCGGGCTGGAACGGCTTGACCACGAAGTCGCGGGCGCCGGCCTGCAGCGCCTCCATCACCACCGTCTGCTGGCCCAGCGCTGTCACCATGCCCACCCGGGCCTGTGGATCGAGCGCCTTGATGGCCCGCAACGCCTGCAGGCCGTCCATCTCGGGCATGGTGATGTCGAGCAGGACCACGTCCGGCTTGCACGCCTGGTACTTCTCGACCGCCTCACGCCCGTTCTCGGCCTCGATCACCTCGAAGCCGTGCTCCGTCAGCATGCGGCCGCAGCGCATGCGCATGAAGGCCGCGTCGTCCGCGATCAAGATCTTGGCCACCGTCGTACCTCGCTTCCCTGCTGTCTGCTTCCACTGGCTGGCGGGCTACCGCGGCTCATCCGGCTAGAGCGGCGTGCTCGGCCGGCCCCAGGATGCGCGCGAGATCGAGCAGGAGCACGAGCCGCTCGTCGAGCTTGGCCACCCCCCGCAGGTACGCGGAGTCGGCCGTGGTCACCAACGCCGATGGCGGCTCGACCGCGTCGGCCGATACCCGCAGCACCTCCGACACGGCATCGACCACCAGGCCCACGGTGTGCTCGCCCAGCTCGGCTACCACGATGCGGCTGCGGCGCGTGGGCGGCGTCGCCTCCAGCCCGAAGCGCTTGCGCAGGTCGAGCACGGGGATTACCCGGCCGCGGAGGTTGGTCACCCCCTCGAAGAAGGCCGGGCCGTTCGGGACCCGGGTGATCGGCTGCATGCGGATAATCTCCTGCACGCGCCCGATCTCGACGCCGTAGGCCTCGCCCGCCAGCTCGAGCACAACGACCTGCTCCTCGCTGGCGACTGCTGCGGTTTGCATGGCTTCCTCCTTCCGGCGCCCCGATCGAGGACGCCTCACTCCACCTGCGCGAGAACGTCGCGCAGGTGCTCGGTCCGCTCGATCAGCGTGTCGATGGCTCCCATAAGTTCCTGTTCCAGGGCCGCGTGCTTGGGCGACCCCGCCGGGTGCAGCGGTAGCAGCTCCACCGCCCCCACGATTACCGCCACGGCCTGCGCGAGCCGGTGCAGCGCCTGGCGCCCATCGGTCAACACGCGGCGGGCGGTGCACTGCTCGCCGCAGACACAACACGCACTCGGTACAGCGGGCCTGATCGGATGTCGCGGCTCCATAAGTGCCCTCCCGGTGACGCGAGGCCCGGCTCCACCCCTTTGCTGGTATGGGGCCATTGGGACTATCGACGGCCGACGCGCGGGCGTTTAGCCGCCCGGCCGCTAACCGGCCCGGCGGATCGGGGTCGGCGCGGCACCATGCAGCGCGGTAGGACGCGTCTCGCCTGCCCCCCCAGCGAGCCGGAACCGCCCCACAAGCGCCCGCAGGTCGGCAGCCGTCGTCGCCAGCGCCTCCGTCTGCGCCGCCATCTCCTCCACCTGCGCCGACAGCTCCTCGCTGGTGGCCGACACCTGCTGCGCCGCTGCCGCGTTCTCCCGGGCCAGCGCCGCGACACTCTCGACCGTCCGCCCCACCGCCTCCGCCGTCGCCGCCATCTCTTCGGCCGAAGCCGACGCCTGCTCCACCGCCGCCGAGACGTTGGCCATGGTGTAGCTCACGCCGCGTCCGCGATCGGCCACCTGCTCGACCGCGCCCGCGATCCCCTCGACTTGCTCCACCGTCTGCTCGACCGCGGCCAGGATCTCGCGCAGCGCGCGCTCAGTCGCGTCGGCCTGCAAGGTTCCGGCCTCGACCCGCTGCGCGCCCCGCTCCATGGCCTGGACGGCCTCCCGCGTC
>JADGHJ010000345.1 GCA_019686175.1 Chloroflexota bacterium
CCGATCGAGCCACCGCTGCGCCATAGCCCTCCACCCAGCCCCCTCGCGTGGCCCCGCCCCATGGAGGAGGGGAGGCCCGATAGGAGGGGGACAGCGCCTCAGAGACCGCTGACCATCAGCTTCGCCATGCGGAAGGTGGGCGCCGCCGTGGCCGAGCGGAACTCCAGGTCGTTGCCGACCATGTCGATGTCGCGCAGCATGGCGTTCAGGTTGCCCGACACGTTGATCTCGCTCACCGGATACGCCAGCTCGCCGCGCTCGATCCACAGGCCAGCGGCGCCCTGCGAGAAGTCGCCGGTCGTGATGTTCCAGCCGAACCCCATAGTATCGGTCAGGTACAGGCCATTGTCCACCGAGGCGATGATCTCGCGCGGCGTGTGCGGCCCGGCGGCCAGGTACAGGTTGGTGGTGCCGGGCGCCGGCGTGCTGCTGACGCTGCGGACGGCGCTCGCCGTCGTCTGACGGCCCGTCTTGCGCGCGGAGTAGGTATCCAGCAGGAACTGGCGGAACACGCCGTCCACGATCACGGCGTTGCGCCGCGCCGTGGCGCCCTCGCCGTCGAACGGCCGGCTGCGCAGTCGCCCGGGCAGCGTGGGGTCGTCGACGATCGTCACCAGCGGCGAGGCGACCTGCTCGCCCTCGCGGTCCAGCAGGAAGGTGGCGCGCCGGTACAGCGCGTCGCCCAGGAACGCGCGGGCCAGGTGCCCCACGAATGCCCGCGCCACCATGGGATCCCACACCACCGGCACCTGCTGCGTGCGCGCCTTGCGCGCCCCGAGCTTGCGCACCGCGCGCTCGGCCGCCCGCCGCCCCACGAGCTCCGGCGGCTCCAGGTCGGCGAAGGCGCGCGCGGCGGTGTACCAGTAGTCGTTGCGCTTCTTGCCCTCGGCGTCGTCGCAGATGGCCTCCACCGACAGCGCGCACAGCGTGCCCGTGTAGCTACCCGCGAAGCCGCGGCTGTTGACTAGCACGCGGCTGCCGTGCTCGCTGCTGTAGGTGGCGCCGTCGCTGTTGGTCACGCGGGAGTCGAAGTCGAACGCCGCCTGCTCGCAGCGCCGCGCCAGCTCGATGGCCTGCTCGACCGTGACCGTGGCCACGGCCGGGTCGAAGCTGGCCAGGTCGGTGGGCTGGGGCAGCGCCCACGCCTCCGGGTCGGGCAGGTCGGCCAGGGGGTCCGGGTCGGCCACCGCCGCCAGGTCCAGCGCCTGCTCTACCAGCCGCGCCAGCGCGGCGGGCGTGAGGTCCGAGGTATACGTCACCGCGCAGCGCCCGCCGCGAAACACGCGCAGCCCCAGGCCGCACGACGCCGCTTCCTGGAGCTTCTCCACGCGGCCGCGCCGCACCGTCACCGAGAACTCGACCCCGCTGTCGATCACCACGTCGGCGGCATCGGCCCCGCCGCGCCGCGCGAGCTGCACCACGTGTTCGGCGAGCGCCAGGTGCTGCTCCCCTTGCTCCGCCGGTGACTGCTCGACCCTGCCGGCGCGCCCGGCCTCCGCGCCCGTCCCCCGCTCGCCGCGCGCGCTCACGGCTTCGTCCCCCCGACCGTCATCTCCGAGACGAGCACGGTGGGCATGCCCACTCCCACCGGCACGCTCTGGCCCTCCTTGCCGCAGGTCCAGCGCCCGTCGCTGAGCTTCAGGTCGTGGCCGACCATGGTCACCTTGGACAGCGTGTCGGGCCCGTTGCCGATCAGCGTGACGTTGCGCACCGGCGCGGTCAGCCGGCCCTCTTCGATGAGATACGCCTCGCTGACCGTGAAGACGAAGTCGCCGTTGCTGATGTTCACCTGCCCGCCGCTGTAAGCCACGCAGTACAGCCCGCGCGGCACGGCGCGGATGATGTCCTCCGGCGCCGAGTCGCCCGGCAGCAGGTAGGTGTTGGTCATGCGCGGCATCGGCATGTGCTTGAACGTCTCGCGGCGCCCGTTGCCCGACGGCGCGACGCCGAAGTGCCGCGCGCTGAGCCGGTCCTGCATGTAGCCCTGGAGCACGCCGTCGGCGATCAACACGTTGCGGCCCGCCGGGTTGCCCTCGTCGTCCACGTTGATACTGCCGCGGCTGTGCGCCAGCGTCCCGTCATCGACCACCGTGCACAGGGGCGAGGCCACGCGCTGGCCCACGCGCCCGCTGTAGTTGCTGGTCTGCTTGCGGTTGAAGTCGGCCTCCAGCCCGTGGCCCACGGCCTCGTGCAGGAGGATCCCCGAGTCGCCGGCGGCCAGGACCACCGGCAGCGCTCCCGCCGGCGCCTCCACGGCGTCGTGCAGCAGCACCGCTTGCCGTGCCGCCTCGCGTGCCAGCTCCTCCGGCGGGTGGCTGGCGAAGTACTCCAGCCCGCAGCGTCCGCCGCCGCCCTGCACCGCCGTCTGCCGGCTGCGCCCGCGCTCGGAGAGGCACTGCACGTTGAAGCGCAGCATCGGCTGCACGTCGCCGGCCAGCCGGCCGTCACTCGTGGCGATCAGCACGTAGCGCTGCTCGTCGACCAGCGACACGACCACGCGGCTGATGCTCGGGTCGTAGGCGCGCGCTGCCGCGTCGGCCCGCCGCAGGAGCGCGACCTTCTCAGCCGCGCGCACCGCCACCGACGGCCGCTCGACCGGATAGTGGTTGGGCACGCCCACGGGGGTGACGTCGACCGATGGCGCCGCGCGCGCCTCCTGGGCGATGCGCGCGGCCGTACGCGCCGCCTGGCGCATGCTGTCGCGCGTCAGCTCCTCGGTGTAGGCGTAGCCCGTGGCGTCGCCGCTGAGCACGCGCACGCCGAGGCCCTGCAAGATACCGCCGCTGGCGCGCTTGACCGCCTGCTCCTCGAACAGCAGGCTGCCATTCTCGCGATACTCGAAGTACAGATCGGCGTAGTCGCCGCCCTGGCTCAGGGCGAGCCCGAGCAGCTCTTCCAGCACGCGCTCGTCGATGCCGAAGCGCGTGGCGAAGAAGGCAACCGCCGGATGGCGGGTGGTTGGTGTGGGGGTAGCGCTCACGATAGGAACTCCTTGGAGCCTGCCGCGGCCCTGTCCTCACTATAGCACGCGGCCGCGCTCGTCCCCGCGGCCCGTCGGTCGTCGGGCGCGGGAGCCGGATGGTATACTCAGCGCCGTTGATCCAAGCAAGAAAGCGAGGCGGAGCTGTGGCTGGCCGGGTGGTGATCACGGGGATGGGAGCGGTAACGCCGCTGGGGCTCGACGTTCCAAGTACGTGGGAAGCGATGCTGGCCGGCCGCAGCGGCATCGGCCCGATCACTCGCTTCGACGCCAGCGGCTATCGGGTGCGCATCGCCGCCGAGGTCCAGGGGTTCGACCCGGAGCCTGTGATGGGCAAGAAGGAGGCGCGGCGCACCGACCGCTTCGTGCAGATGGCGCTGGCCGCCACGCGCGAGGCGCTGGCCGACGCGCGGCTGACCATCGACG
>JADGHJ010000062.1 GCA_019686175.1 Chloroflexota bacterium
CGGCGGGGGCCGCGCAGGCCGCCAGGAGGACCGTTGCGCCCAGCCAGCCCAACAGCCACACGCCGGCTCGTCTCATACTGTCTCTCTCCGTGCACACACAGTTGCGAATAACGATACAGCCGGTGCGCCGGCCCGCGCCATGGTTGGCTCACTCTGGCGTTCCGGCGTCCGTCGTCTGTATGCTGGGGCGGAGAATCGCGACGTGGCGCCGCGCGGGCGCGGTGCGGGAGTAGAGATGAAGCGACGTGCGTTCTTACGGGCCTCCGGCGTCCTGGCTGCCGGTGGCGTGGTCGCGGCTCACGGCGCCCAGGCGGCTTCGCTCTCCTCCGCCCGCCTTCTCCCGCCCATCGGAGGAGGCAGCGGGGAGGAGGACCCCCGCCCGTCTACCGCCCAACAGCCCCGCGACAGCGCGCGCTTCTTCCAGAACGACGCGCTGAACTTCGTGTTCCTGATCGCCCTGGGTGGCGCCTACTATCAGGTGGCCGACGTGGGGACCTGCCTGGCCATCGCCGATGCGATCCCGGACAGCGATTTCGGCAGCGCGTTCCGCGCGTTCTCGGCGGCCGGCGAGCGCTTCGCCGCCGAGGCCGACGCCGCGCTGGCGGCCGGCCGGCGCGTCAGCGCCCGCGAGGCGTACTGGGAGGCGGCGAACTACCTGTTCTCCGCCACCTACTGCGCCGACCCCATGGGTGCCCCCGAGCAGTTTGCCCCCACCTGGCACCGTCAGCAGGCGCTGTGGGAGCAGGGCGGCGCGCTGCTCGACCCACCCGTCGAGCTAGTCCGCATCCCCTACGAGGGCACCACCCTGCCCGGCTACTTCTTCCGCGCCGACGCTACCGACGCGCCGCGGCCGCTGCTGATCTTCAACAACGGTAGCGACAGCGCGCTCACCGCGGCGTGGGTGCTCGGGATCGCCGCCGGCCTGGCGCGCGGCTACCACTGCCTCACCTTCTACGGTCCCGGCCAGGGCCTCGCGCTGCTCGACCAGGGGCTGCACTTCCGCCCCGACTGGGAGCGCGTCATCACGCCCGTGGTGGACTACGCGCTCACCCGCCCGGAAGTCGATCCGCGCCGCCTGGCGCTGCTGGGCGTTAGCCAGGCCGGCTACTGGGTGCCGCGCGCCGTGGCGTTCGAGCCGCGCATTGCGGCAGCCGTCGCCGATCCGGGCGTGGTCGACGTGTCGGCCTCGTGGTTCGCCTACTTGCCGCCGCCCATGCGGCAGCTCCTCGCTGCGGGCCAGAAGGAGGAATTCGACCGCTACATGGCCGAGGGGCTCCAGGACGACCCGGTAGCGGCCGGCACCCTGCGGTTCCGCATGCGGCCGTACGGCGTTCGCTCGTACTACGACGCCTACAAGCTGGTCGAGCAGTACCGGCTGGGCGACGACGTGCTGCAGCGCATCCGCTGCCCCATGCTCGTTACCGATCCCGACGGCGAGCAGTTCTGGCCCGGCCAGTCGCAGCAGCTGTACGAGGCGCTGCCGGGCCCGAAGGAGCTGGTGCGCTTCACGGCGGCCGAGGGCGCCGACCTCCACTGCGAGCCCAAGACGCCAGGACTGCGGGCCCGGCGCATCTTCGATTGGCTGGACAGCGTGCTCGCCTGAGCCGCGGCGTTGGCTACCAATCGCTCCCGCGTCTCCCGACGCTCTGCTACCATCCTCTTACGCGTAGGCGCATCGCGCGCTTGCCCAGTGGCGGCGCGGTGTGGGGAGGGGCGATGCACACGGGTGAACGCGCGCTGGCGTGGGCAAGGCCCGACGTGGCCAGGTGGCCCCGTTGGCTCGGGGGTCTGGCGCTGGCAATTGCTTGGCTGCTGCTCGGCAGCGCGCGGCTCGTGGTGGGGAGCCAGGGCCTCGTGGTCGAGGAGTACCCGGTCGCACCGGGGAGCCGCCCGCACGACGCAGTGCCCGACCGCTACGGCCGCGCATGGTACGCCGCGCAGGGCGACGGCACCATCGGCCGCTACGACCCCGCCACGGGCGAGCACGTCGTGGTCGCGCTCGGGCCCGGCTCGGCGCCCCACGGCATCATCATCGGGCCGGACGAGGCGGCGTGGGTGACCGATGGGGGGCTGAACGCCATCGTGCGCGTGGACCCGGCCACGCTGGACGTGCAAGTGTACCCGCTGCCGGGGCCGCGTGCCAACCTGAACACGGCCACCTTCGATCACCGCGGTGTGCTGTGGTTCACCGGCCAGACCGGGTACCTCGGCCGGTTGGACCCGGCCGAAGGGGTCGTGCGCGTGTTCGATGCGCCACGTGGCCCGGGGCCGTACGGCATCGCCACGGCGCCCGACGGGACCGTCTACTTCGCGTCGCTGGCCGGCAGCTATCTGGGGCGCATCGACAGCGACGATGGGGCGGTGACGGTGATCGAGCCGCCTACGCCGAACGCCGGCGTGCGCCGCGTGTGGCCCGACTCGGCTGGCCGCCTGTGGGTGAGCGAGTACAACGTCGGCCAGCTCGGCCGCTACGACCCCGCTACGGGCGAGTGGGCCGAGTGGCGGCTGCCGGGGCCCAACCCGCGCGCCTACGCGGTCTACGTCGACCACCAGGACAAGGTGTGGCTCAGCGACACCGGCGCTGATACCCTGGTGCGTTTCGATCCCGCCACCGAGACGTTCACCACGGTCGAGATCTCGCGGCCCTCGAACGTGGCCCAGCTCGGCGGCCTCCCAGGGCAGGTATGGGGCGCCGAGCGCGGCCGCGATCACCTGGTCGTGGTGCGCTACGACTGAGGCCGTTTGCGGGCGGGTTGGGCTGCCGCCATGAACGGCGGGCCCACCCTCAGGGCGGCTGGCTCAGCCTCTCGGCAAGTCGCTCTAGCGTGGCGGCGCCTCGCCGTAGAGGCGCTCCACCAGCCCGGTGGCGCGCACCCGCTCGAGCGGCCCCTTGTCGATGAACTGCTCGGGTTGGGCCGTGCGCGCAGCGGGCTTCGACTCGGCCAGTTCGTCGAGCTGGGACTGGAGCCCCGCCAGGCTGGGCTCGAGATCGCGTACCAGGAACGGCGCGTAGTACTCGTAGGCGTCGAGCAGCGCCTCGCGATCCTCGGTCCGCGTGTACTTGCCGATCACCTGCAGGCCGAACTCGCGATCGGTGAGGAAGCGGTGCAGCCCCTCGATGACCGCGGCCAGGTAGTGCTCGACGACCGCCGGCTGCTCGCGCACGTAGCGGCGCGTGGTGCCGATCGCCGTGCCGAGGTCGGGGATGTTCAGATCCCCGGTGTCGATCAGCAGGCGCAAGCCGGCCTTGCGCGCGTGCAGGGTGTTCGGCGGGGTGAGCATCGCGGCCTGCACCGCGCCGGTCTGCACGGCGGCCAGCGATTCGGGCACGCCGCCCGTCTGCACGATGTTCACGTCCTCACCGGCGCGCAGCCCGTAGTGCTCCAGGACTTTGAGCGCGGCTAGATGGGTAATCGCGCCATAGCGCGACACGCCGATCGTCTGGCCCCGCAGGGCAGGCACGTCGGGGATCTGGGGTGCGGCGTACAGCGCCTGGGCGAGGCGGTCGTTCATGCCCCCGAGGATCACATGGTCGCCGCCCTCCAGCGCCGCACCCACCAGGCTCAAGCCGCCCGCGACCGCCAGCGGCAACTCTCCGTTGGCGATCGCGGCCAGCACCTCGGCGCCCGCACGCACGAAGGTGACCTCGACGTCCAGGCCGTGCTGCGTGAAGTAGCCGCCCTCGGCCGCCGCCCACAGCCCGGCCATGGAGGCCGAGGCGGTCGTGTAGCCGGTGCGCAGGCTCACGCGGGCGGGTAGCGGCGCCAGGGCGGCCGGGGCACCACCGCTTGCCGAGGCGTTTTCTGTCCGTGCCACTGTAGGCGCCTCACCGCGCGGTGCGGCCGGTGGGGTAGTGGCGGTGCAGGCAGCGAGCCCGAGGGCGAGCAGGGCGGCGACGGCTGGCCGCCAGCGATTCCTCGACACCGTGTCCCTCCTCCAGTCGCGCACGCGCTTATCGCCCCGCCGGTCGGTACGGTCCGAGCACCTGGAGCGCGTAATCGACGTACGTGTCGTCCACGAGCTGGTCCACGGGAATGACGCGGTCGAGCAGGCCGGTGCGTACGCCCCAGAGCATCTCGTCTTCGATCCAGGCGCGATCCACGCGCCCATCCGGGTTGAGCCGGCCCCACTCGCACTCGTCGTAGTAGCGCACGTCGGGCAGCTTGACGTACTTCTGCAGGATCTCGACGATCTGGGCGCGGTTGTAGTTGTACAGTTGCGCGTCGTTGTAGTCGCGCAGCGCTTTGACGTAGGCGACCATGAAGCCGCGCGCGGCCTCGGGCTTCTCGCGGATGAACACCTCGCCGTAGTTGATCACCCCGCCCTGCAGGCCCGGGGCTACGTCGTCGAGCAGCGGCAGCAGCGTCACGGCCAGGCCCTGCCGCTCGGCCGTACACAGCGCAGGCTGGAACAGGAACGCCCCGTCGACGGCCTGGTTGCCCAGCGCGGTGAGCTGTTCGGGCGTGCCGAGGCCGCGGAAGTCGATGTCGGCCATGGTCAACCCGGCCGTGGCCAGCACCTTCTCCATCTGGTACTCGATGCCGCCGCCGCTCGGCAGCGAGGTGACAGGGCGCCCCTTCAGGTCGGCAATGCTGCGGATCGTCCCCTGCTCCCACAGGTCACGACGAGCGACGAACGCCTTGTACTTGACCCCCGGTTCCGAGTGGGCCTTGTCGGCTACCACACGCAGCCCGATCCCGCGGGCCACGGCGTTGTACAGGTTGGCGCCGGTGCCGCCCGCGTAGATGTCCATCTGGCCCGAGTTGAGGAGCACCGCCGCCTCGGGGAGCGACTGGAATGGCACGAGCTCGACCTCGAGGCCCTGCTCGGCGAAATAGCCGCGCTCCTGGGCGATGTAGACGCCACCGGTATGGGTGGCCGGGAAGTGGCCGACCACCAGCGACACGCGCTGGGAAGGGCTGGCCGCGGGCGCGCTCGCGCCGCTCGGCGCCGGGGGCTGGCCGGCGCCTGTCGGCCCCGTCCCCGCCGGGGGCTTGCCCGGCGCCGCCGGCGCGCTGCAGGCGAGAAGCCCTAGCACCACCAGACTCAGGCATCGCTGTGCCACGACTGCCCACCGCATCGGCTGCCCTCCCCTCTCCACACCCTCCGCGCCGCCCGAGTGCTGGCCATTATACCGAGGTGTGGCATCCGTATCTCATGAAGCAGGAGTCCGGCGCCACCAATAAGCCCCGGCGCACTTGCCGCTGACTGCTACCCTAACACCGGGCCCGCTGGTGCCTCGCGGGCATCGACTGTCGCTGCCGGAGGTGGGTGCGTGAGCGCCGGTGCAACGCAGACCAGCAGCGAACCCTCGCCCCGTGCGGAGCCGCACTCTCGACAGGTGCTCTGGCGCGGCGTGGTGTATGGGTGTAGTGCCGCGGCGATCTGGGGCGGCATGTACGTCGTGTCGGATGTCGTGCTGCGCGTCGTGCCGCCGTTCACGCTGCTCAGCCTGCGGCTGCTGCTCGGACTCCTCGTGCTGGGGGCGCTGGCCGGGTGGCTGCGCCTGCCGCCGCCGGAGCCTAGCAGGGCAGTGGGCCTGATCGGCGTGGGCGTGGTTGGCTTCGGGGTGAGCGTGGGCGCCCAGTTCGTGGGCACCGCGCTAGCGTCGGCGGTCCACGGCGCGCTGATCACCAGCGCCTCGCCGGCGTGTATCGTGCTGTTCGCGCCGCTCATCCTGCACGAGCGTCTGACCCGGTGCCACGCCGCCGCGGTGGGGCTGGCCACCCTGGGCGTGCTGGCCATCGTCGATCCCACGCGCGCCGACTTCGACGCGGCCACGGGGCAGGGCGACGTGGCCCTGGCCGTGGCCGCGCTCACCTGGGGGCTGTACTCGGTGCTGGTCCGCAAGGTGAGCGCGGCACACGACACGCTGGTCGTCACCCTCTGGGCGTTCGTGGGCGGCCTACTGGTCGCGTTGCCCACCGCCGCGATCGAGCTGCAGGCGCCGCACCTGGCGTTCTGGCGGCCAACCGGCCCCGTGGGGGGACCGGGCGTCGATGCTCTCATCGTGGCCGGCATTCTTTACCTGGGCGTGGTGTCCACCGCCGGCGCCATGTGGCTCTGGAACCGCGCGTTCGCGCTGGTCGATGCTGCCGTCGCCTCGCTGTGCTTCTTCGCCCAGCCGGTGGTGGGCACGCTGCTCGGTGTAGTGTTGCTCGGCCAGGCGCTGACGCCCGGGATGGCGCTGGGTGCGGCGCTGATCGCGGTTGGCCTGCTGTTGGCGCTGCGTCCCGCTGGCTGACGGCTCAGTCGTCCTGTGGGATCTCGACGATCACCTTGCCGATGTTCTGCCGCTCCAGGATGACCGCCGCCGCCTCCGGCAGCCGCGCCAGAGGGAACACGGCGTGCACGCGCGGTCGCAGGTGGCCGGCGGCCACGTGCTGGCGCACGCGCTCTACGTCGCGCTCGGTGGCGCCCGCCGAGCCGCGAAGGGTGAGCTGGCGGCGGTAGAAATCGCGCAAGTCGAACGCGATGTGCGCGCCGCCCTGGGTGCCGCAGGTGACCAGCCGGCCGCGGACGGCCAGGCTCCGCAGGCTCTTCTCCCAGGTCGCCGCGCCCACGTTCTCGTACACCACGTCCACGCCGCGCCCGTTGGTCAGACGCAGGGCTTCCTCGGCGAAGTCATGCGTGCGGTGGTTGATGGTGTGGTCGGCGCCCAGCTCGCGGGCTACCCGCAGCTTCTCGTCGCTGCCTGCTACGGCGATCACGCGAGCGCCGTACAGCTTGGCGATCTGGATGCCCGCGATGCCCAGGCCGCCGGCCGCGCCGAGGATCAGCACGGTGTCCTCTGGCTGCACCTCCGCTCGGGTGACGAGCAGGTGCCAGGCCGTAGTGAACGACTGGGGGATGGCCGCGCCCTCGGCGTAGGAGAGGTCCGGCGGGATGGGGATCAGCGCCCGGGCGGGCACGGCCACGAACTGGGCGTAGCCGCCGGGGCGCGAGCGCCCCAGCCCGCCGGCGTGGAGACAGGAGTTGGCGTAGCCGAGCAGGCACTCGGAGCAGGTGCCGCAGTGCAAGGCCGGCATCGCGGCCACCCGTGCGCCCACGGCCACCGTCTCGACGCCCGGCCCCAGGGCCACCACGTCGCCCGCCGGCTCGGAGCCGGGGATGTGCGGCAGGGGCGGCTGCCAGCCGGAAGTGCCCTCGATCAGCTCGATATCCAGCGTGCGGTTCACCGCCGCGGCACGCACCCGCAGCAGCACCTCGCCCGGCCCGGGGGACGGGTCTGGCACCTCCTCCCAGCTCAAGTTGTCCAGTCGACCGAACTCGCGCAGCACCGCCGCCTTCATGGCCTGTCTCCTCGCATGTCCACTGTGGTGGTATAGGTCGTGGCCCATGGTACCGCAGTGCAACGTCTGGTGGGACCAGCGCGGCGGTATACTGCGGTCAGCATTGTGGTCATGGGCCGGCGCGGAGTGAGCAACATGACGGAACCGACCGCCCGGGCGGGCGTGATCTGGACGGTGGACGACCTGGAGCTGTTCCCCGACGACACCGTGCGCCGCGAGATCATCGCTGGGGAGCTGTTCGTGTCCCGTGCCCCGCACCCGGACCACCAGGACGTCGTGCGGCGTCTGTGCACGGCTCTGGACCTGTGGAACCGTACCTACCGGTTGGGTCGTCTCTATGTAGGCATCGGCATCGTATTCAGCCCGACGGACGCGGTGATTCCGGATCTGGTGTGGGCGAGCCACGCGCGGTGGGCGCGGATCGTGGACGCCGAGGGCCGGCTGGTGGGCGCGCCGGAGCTGGTCGTCGAGGTGCTCTCGCCGAGCGCCGAGGACGCCCGCCGTGACCGCGAACTCAAGCGCAAGCTGTACGCCGTGTACGGCGTGGACGAGTACTGGATCGTGGATCGACAAGGGCAGGTGGTGGAGCTCTATCGGCGCGCGGGGGACGTGCTGGAGCGGGCGGCGACGCTGCGCGCGGGCGACACCCTCCGCTCGCCGCTGCTGCCCGACTTCGCCCTGCCCGTCGCCGCCGTGTTCGCCGACGAGTGAGCGCGCGCCAGACGCCCCGCCGCCGCTTGGGGTATCCTTGTAGCTACTCGACATCCGCTGCACGGGGCATGCCGCCAGCAGGGGATCGCGGTCCGCTCGGGAGGGTGCGATGACGGCGAAGACGGTGCGCGAGGTCACGCTCGACGACCGGTACCTGGTGGAAGAGGGGCTGGTCTATCTCAACGGCACGCACGCCCTGGTGCGCTTGCCGCTCGATCAGGCGCGCCGCGACCGCCGCGCCGGGCTGCGCATCGGCACGTTCATCACCGGCTACCCCGGCTCGCCGCTCGGCGGCTACGACCTCGCGCTCCAGCGCATCAAGCCGCTGCTCGACCAGTATGACATCCGCCAGGCCTCGGCCCCCAACGAGGAGCAAGCGGCCACTGCTCTCATGGGCACCCAGATGCTCGACAACCACCCCCACTCGCGCTACGACGGGGTGGTGGGCATCTGGTACGGCAAGGGCCCCGGGGTCGATCGCTCGGGCGACGCCCTCAAGCACGGCAATTTCGCCGGCACCAGCCAGCACGGCGCCGTGATCGTCCTGTCGGGTGACGACCACGAGGCCAAGTCGTCCACCATGCCGTTCCAGGACGACTACGCCTTCATGACCGCCGGCATCCCCGTACTGTACCCCGGCTCAGTGGGCGAGTTCCTGACCCTCGGCCTGCATGCTATCGCCCTCTCGCGCTACAGCGGCTGCTGGGTCGCCCTCAAGATCGTGAACACACTGGCCGACGGTGGCGAGACGGTGTACGTGCACCCCGCCGACCCGCCGATCGTGCTCCCCGAGCTGGAGATCAACGGCCGCCCGTTCGTCAAGAAGACCGACTTCACCTTCTTCCCGGGCAAGAATATCGAGCAGGAGCGCCACCTGTTCGAGGACAAGCACCGCGCGGTGATCGCCTACACCCGGGCCAACGGCCTCAACCGGATCGAGTTGCGCGGTCCCGACGACCGTATCGGCATCGTCACCTGCGGCAAGAGCTACGCTGACACACGCCAGGCACTGCGCGACCTGGGCCTCGACGACGCGGAGCTGCGACGCCGCGGCATTCGCCTGCTGCGCGTGGGGCTGACCTATCCGCTCGACGAGCAGCTCGTGCGGGAGTTCGCGCAGGGGCTGCAGGAGGTGATCGTCGTCGAGGAGAAGCGGCCGTTCCTGGAGCAGCAGGTCAAGGCGGCGCTGTGCGGCGTGGGTGGCGTGCGCGTGGTGGGCAAGCATGATGAGGCCGACCGGGTGCTGCTGCCCGTGCAGGGCGGCCACGACCAGGACCTGCTCGCCGAGCGCCTGGGCGAGCGCCTACTGCCGCACCTGGGCGCCCATGCGGGGGTGATGCGCCGGCTGGCCGAGCTGCGCGCCATCCGCTCGCGCCAGTACGAGCTGTTCCTGCACCGCACGCCCAACTACTGCTCCGGCTGCCCGCACAACACCTCGACCCGGCTGCTGGAGGGCGAGGTGGCCTGGGGCAGCCCCGGCTGCCACTCGTTCGCCAGCATCATGGAGCAGCCGCACAAGCAGATCATGGCCATGACCCAGTATGGCGGCGAGGGCCTGCCCTGGATCGGCCTCGCACCGTACACCGACCGCGAGCACATCGTCCAGAACGTCGGCGACGGCTCGTTCTTCCACTCCAGCTACCTCAACCTGCGCTTCCTGGTCGCCCAGAACCCGAACATCACGCTCAAGATCCTGTACAACGGCTTCATCGCCAACACCGGTGCCCAGGCGCCCACGGGCCAGAAGGACATCCCGGAGTTGACCCGCCTGCTGGAGCTGGAGGGGGTCAAGCACGTCGCGCTGGTGACCAAGGAGCCGGAGCGCTACCGCGGCGTAGCCCTGGGCGCCACTACTCGCGTGTGGCCGGCCGAGGAGATCGCGGCCGCGCAGCAGTACCTGCGCGAGCAGGGCGGCGTGACGGTGCTCATCTACGACGGCATGTGCGCCAACGAGCGGCGCCGGCAGCAGAAGCGCGGCAAGCTGCCCACGCCCAACCAGTTCGTGGTGATCAACGAGGCGGTGTGCGAGGCGTGCGGGCACTGCGGCGAGCTGACCAACTGCATGTCGCTGCAGCGCGTCGAGACCGAGTTCGGCCCCAAGACGCAGGTACACCAGTCGTCGTGCAACCAGGACTACTCCTGCCTGAAGGGCGACTGCCCCTCGTTCGTGACGGTGGAGACCGCGCCCGGCACGGGCCTGGCGCGCCCGCTGCCGCCGCCGCTCGCCGCCGATGCCGTCTCCGAGCCGGCAGACAAGGTGGTGCTGCAGGGGCCGTACCGCATCTACATCCCGGGCGTGGGCGGCACGGGCGTGCTCACGCTCAACGCGCTGCTGTGCTACGCCGCGGTGATGGACGGCCAGCACGTGCTGAGCTACGACCAGACCGGCGCGGCGCAGAAGGGCGGGCCGGTGCTCTCCAGCCTGATCATCGCCCCCGGGCCGGACACTGGCGGCGAGGCGACCAATGGCCATGCCGCGTTGGAGGCCCCGACCAATGGGGCGACCGCGCCGGCACCCGATGGCCGCCGCGCGCAGCGCTGGATGTGGGCCAACAAGGTGGGCATGGGCCAGGCGGACCTCTACCTCGCGCTCGACCTGGTCGGCGCTGTCACGCCGGTGAACCTCGATCGCTGCACAGCCGAGCGCACCGCCGCCCTGGTCAATACCTCGCTCACCCCCACCGGCGAGATGGTGCGCAACATCTTCCTCACCGCCCCGCGCGACCGCATGCTCGCCACGCTGGCGAAGTACACGCGCGCCGCGGACAACCTGCTGCTCGACGCCAACCGGCTGTGCGAGGGACTGTTTGGCGACCACATGCTCACCAACACGTTCGCGCTCGGCGCGGCCTACCAGCGCGGCTGGCTGCCGCTGCGCGCCGAGAGCATCGAGGCCGCCATCCGCCTCAACGGCGTGCAGGTGGAGGAGAACCTCCAGGCGTTCCGCTACGGCCGGCTGGCCGTCCACGATCCCGAGCGCGTGGAGCGGCTGGTAGCGCCGCCGCCGCCCACCGCCGCCGAGGAGCAGCATACGCGCCGCGCGCGCCTGCGGCCGGCCGACGCCGCGGCCTACGAGGCGCTGCTGGCTCGCTGCGCGCACCTCGACCCCGAGGCCCAGCGGCTGCTGGCCATCCGCGTGGCCGAGCTGATCGCCTACCAGGACGCGCGCTGGGCCGGCGCCTACGTCGATTTCGTGCTGCGAGTGGCGGCGCGCGAGCAGGAGGCGACGCCCGGCCGCACGGCGCTGACCCACGCGGTGATCCGCTACCTCTTCAAGCTGATGGCGTACAAGGACGAGTACGAGGTGGCGCGCCTGCACCTGCACACGGGCCTGCAGGAGCGCATCGCCGAGCAGTTCGAGCAGCCGCTGCGCCGCGTGTACCACCTGCACCCGCCGCTGTTGCGTCAGCTCGGCCTGAAGCGCAAGCTCCAGCTCGACGCGCAGTGGTTCGACCCGGCGCTCCACCTGCTGTACGCCCTGCGGGGTCTGCGCGGCACGCCGCTGGATGTCTTCGGCCGCACGGCGCACCGGCGCCTTGAGCGGCGGCTGATCGGCTGGTACGCACGGCTGGTGGGCGAGGCGCTGGCGCGGCTCAGCCCCGCCACCCACGCCGTGGCGGTGGAACTCGCGACGCTCCCCGATCTGATCCGCGGCTACGAGCAGATCAAGGAGCGCAACATCGAGGCGGCGCGCCAGCGGGCAGCCGAGTTGCTGGAACGCCTGCGCGCGCCGTCAGCCACGGCGGGCGCGACCGCGACGGCGTCCCTGGGTGGGGCCCCGCCCGCGGCGCAGTAGTAGTCCCGCTGTATTGCGCTGTTGCGCTGCCGCCGCGCACGGCGGGCCCGCCCGAGAGAGCGGCGGTGCACTTGCAGGGCACGTGTCGAGGTGCAGTAGTGCGGTGACGCCTGACTACACCAACTACGACTTCGTGCGCCCCTGGCTGGCGGTGGGCGGCGCGCCCGACGCGCCCGAGGCGTTGGCCGGCCGCTTCCAGGCGGTGCTCGACCTGCGGCCCGAGGTGCCGGCCGAGCTGGCCGAACGCTACCGACGGCTGGGGATCGTGTACCGGCCGTTCCCGCTGCGCGATGGGGCGCTGCCTGCTGGCGGCGTGGCGGTGCTCGATCCAGTGGTCGCATGGGTGGCCGAGCAGCACGCGGCCGGCGAGCGTGTACTGATTCACTGTCAAGGCGGTGGCTCGCGTGCCCCGTTCGTGGCGGCCTATGTGCTGCTCCGCTTGGAGGGCGGCGACGCGGCCGCGCTCCTGCGCGATCTCCAGCGCCGCCGCCCGGCTGCCGCGCAGATGGCGACGGTATTCCGCCAGGTGCTGCTCGCGGCCGGCGCTTAGAGCGGCTGGCCACGGTGGGATTGCACTGCCGGTCGCCGTGCCGCAGGCCGGCCCGGCGCACTCGGCCTTGGTCCGCTTTCAGGGCGACGATGCGTCCAGTAACCGCGATCGTCTGGTTAGAGCAGCCGGCGGGCGGGATGAACTGGCAAGGCGCGCTCATCATGCACGGCGGCTCCACCGGCGGCTAGTGGCTATAGCGCGCAGGCTCGCGTGGTGCTACTCCCCGCGCCACCGCTCCCGCAGCTCCGCCAGCTGGGCTTGGAAGGGCGAGGCCAGTGCCTCGTACAGGCAGCTCTGGTAGAAGTCCCGGAGGCGAGCCATCCCCGTCCGCTCACACTCCGCACCGGCCGGTTCGGCCCAGGCGCGTCCCAGGCGGCTCGCGGCGAGCTGCGGGAACTCCGCGAGCCACTGGCGGCACGCCTCGTCGGCCCGGCCGGCGCCGAGGAGGGGCTGTTCGGCCAGCCACGCGCCCAAGTGCGCCTCCGACCGGAGGAGCGTGTTGTCGCGTCAGCCGCCCCCGCGGAACACCAACGTCTCTGGCGGCTCCACGCTGATGATCTGGCCGTGGTCGATCACCACCTGGATCCGATCCGTGCAGTGCGCGCAGGAATCGGCGATGGCGACGCGCTCGGCGGCGTGCTCGCTGCTGACCAGCAGCAAGAAGTCGATCGCTCAGGGCACGTTGAACCGCTCGCTCGACTGGAGCGTGACCGTGTGGAAGGTGAAACCGAGCGGCCCCGCCAGCTCGCGCCAGTTCGGGGCGAGCGTGTAGGCGATGGCATGGCCAACCGGCTGGTAGTCGATCAGCCCCACGTGTCGCAGCACGGCTAGGCCGCGCGCCACCTCGGCCGGCGCGCGCTGGATCGCCGCCACGGCGGCAGCTACGGGCACCTGCCCGTGGCCGTTCGCTGCCTGGTGCGCGAGATACCGGCCGAGCAGCTTCTCGTCCTCGGTGAGGATCAGCGTCCGCGCGCCCCAGCGGGCGACTACCGGATGCACCGCCGGGTGCGCCAGCAGGTAGTCGCCGACCCGCAAGCGGCTGGCGTCGTCCTCCGTCCGGCCCAGCGCGGCTAGCGCCTGCGCGACCGTGGTTAGATGGAACAGCTGGTCCCAGCGGGTTCGCAGGTACGTCAGTACGCCCCTCTCGGCGGGCCGCAAGCGGCGAGCTCTTGCCATCCTCCCTCTCCCGGTCGATCTGCGTGGCGACGCTCAGCGGGCCTGCGGATGCAGGGCGGTCAGCACGCTGCCGCCGTCCGCGTCGGCCACCACGTACACCGCCTCGCCGGCCGCTACCGGGCTGAACCGCATCGCCTCGCCCACGGGTAGACGTGCCAGCTCCTCACCGCTGGCGGGGTCGAGCACGGCCAGCACGGCGACCAGGAGTGCGACGCGCCAGAGAACTCGCGACATGCTATCCACCTCCGTGACTACGGGTAGCTCTCCCTGTTCGCGATCTGGGGGCCGCGGTCAGAACCCGCCCGGGACGAGGAAGCCCGCGCTGAGCTGGTAGTAGACGAGGTAGGCGCCCGCGGCGATCAGCAGCAGCGCACCCAGCCGCTCCACGTGCGGCGTGGCCGCCAGCAGCCATCGCACCACGATCTCCTTGGCCAGCGCGGTGGCCAGCGCCACCGCCCCGAGCACCGCGCCCATCCCCAGGGCGTAGGCGACGAACAGCGCAAAGGCGCCCACCAGGCCGCCGGCGGCCAGCGCCGAGCCGATCACGACCAGGAACACCGGCAGCGTGCACGACAGCGACGCCACGGCGTAGCCGACCCCGAACAGGAACATGGCCCCGATCCCCGCGCCGGCCTTCGTCGCCGCGAGCGACGGCAGGGGTAGTCGCAGGCCGTGGCCCAGCAGCCCCGCGAGGCCCACGGCGATCAGCCCCAGGCCAATGCCGAGCGCCGCCCAGGGCACGAACTGCGCCACGGCGCGCCCGCCCAGGGCGAACACGAGCCCCACGACGGCGAACACGACGAGGAAACCGGCGGTGACCACCGCGGCCACGAGCCCCGCGCGCACCAACCGCGCCGGCAGCGGCCGCATGGCGAACTGCTCGTCCCGCGCGCCCAGCTGGTAGGAGACGAACGCCGGCAGCATGATGAAGCCGCAGGGGTTCACCGTGGCTAGCAGGCCGGCCGAGAAGGCGAAGACCAGGGCCAGCTCGCTCACCGCCCGGCTCCTACAGCGCGCTCTCGACCGCCGCCCGCGCCGCCTCGAACGGCTCGCGCCCGACGTGGCGCGCCACGATGCGGCCGTCGCGCCCGACCAGGACCTTCGTCTCCAGCGACTTCACCTGGTACGCCAGCGCCGCCTGGCCGCCCCGGTCGAGCGCCCAGACGTAGTCGCCGCCCCTGGCGAGCTGCTTGAAGCGCTGGAAGTCGGCAGGTGTGTCGCTGGGGTCGATCGACACCACCACCACTTGGAGGCCCTGCTCACGGTACAGCTCATAGAGACGATTGAGGTTGCCGATCTCGGGGACGCACGAGGCACACCACGACGCCGTGAAGAAGAGCACTACCGGTTGGCCTCGGTGGTCGGAGAGGCGGAACGTCTGGCCGTCGAGCGTCTGGACCACCAGGTCGGGCGCGCGGTCCGCGGCGGCGCCCGGGCCGGACGGGGCGACTGAGGCTGCCCCACTGGCGGCGCTCTGCCCCGCCGGCCGGCAGGCCGCCCCGACGAGCACCAACGCGGCGCATAGGAGCAACGATGCGCGCATCGACATCCTCCTCACTCGGCGCAGCACGATAGTTGGCGCGGGTCCTTGTAGCGGGAGATGGCGACCAGCTTGAGCGCTTCCGCCATCGTCGGGTACACGTGCAGCAAGTCGATGAAGTCGTCCACCGTGGCGCCCAGCCGCAGGCCCATCGCTGCCTCGTGGATCACCTCGCCCGCGTCGCGCATCACCAGCGCCACGCCCAGCACGCGCCCGCTGTCGGCGTCGGCGACCATCTTCACGATGCCCCGTGGGTCGCGGATCGCCCCGGCGCGCGGGACCAGTTCGACGGGGATGGTGTTGCACCAGCAGCGGTGCCCCCGCGCGAGCGCCTCGGCCTCGGTGAGTCCGACCACGGCCACCTGCGGGTCGGTGAAGATCGTGCGCGGGATCACCGTGTGGTCGACGGTGCGCCCGGCGCCCGTGAGGGCGTTCACCGCCGCGATCGCGCCGTCGTGGGCGCCCACCGGGGTGGCGAGCTGGCTGCCAGTGTGCCGCCCGATGACGTCGCCCGCGGCCCAAATGTGCGGCACGTTGGTCCGCAGCGTGGCGTCCACCCGCACGAAGCCGCGCGCGTCGAGTCCAACGCCGGCCCGTTCGATCCCGATAGCGTCGGTATTGGGCACACGCCCCGTGGCCACTAGCAGGCGCTCGGCGCGGTAATGCCGCTCGGCGCCGCCCTGCTCGGCCACCACGGCCACGCCCGCGCGGTCCTCGAACACCCGGCGCGGCCGCGCGCCGAGCACCAGGTGCAGCCCCTCCTCGCGCAGGATCGCCGCCAGCGTGGTGCCCACCTCCGGCTCGTACTCCGGCAGCAGGCGCTCCCCGCGCTGCAGGATGGTCACCGCGCTGCCGAAGCGGTGGAACAGCTGCCCCAGCTCGAGCCCGATGTATCCCGCGCCCACGATCACCAGCGAGCGGGGCAGGTCGAACAGCTCCTGCGGCTCGTCGGCGGTCAACAGGTCCGAGGTCAGGTACGGCACCTGGTCGAGGCCCTCGATGGGCGGCAGCGCCGGGCGGGTGCCTGTGGCGATCAGCACCTGGCGCCCCGCGAGCACCTGGCCATCCACCGCGACCGTTCGTTCATCGACGAGCGCGGCGTGGCCCCGATACACCTGGATGCGCTCCGCGCCCGCGACCAGCGCAGTGTACTTGCGTTCGCGGTAGTGGTGGATCACCGCGTCCTTCTGGGCGACCAGCGCGCGGAAGTCGAGCCCCAGGCGGGCGGGCTGGAGCCCCGGGAAGCGCGGGTGCTGCGCCTCCCAGTACAGACGGGCGGCCTCGATGAGGTTCTTGCTGGGCAGGCAGCCACGGTTCACACAGGTGCCGCCAAGGATGCGCTCCTCGGTCAGCGCTGCGGTGCGGCCCAGCTCGGCCGCGCGTAGGGCCGCGGCGAAGGCGGTCGAGCCCGAGCCGAGGATCACCAGGTCGAACGGCTCCGCCATCTAGCGCGCTCCTTCCCGCGCAGCGGGGCAGCACGCCGCGTGCGCCGGGCCCGCGGCCACTCCTGGCGCCCTGGGCCGCCGGCCGAGCAGCCGCCAGGCCAGCAGCAGGGCGACGGCAAAGTAGAACGTGGCGCCCGCTAGTACGAGCATGGGATGCACACTCAGCGCCGTGCCAGCGGCCGTGCCGGCGAGCAGGCCTGCCAGCAACGGCAGGGTGAGCAGCGCGTGGCAGGGGCAGACCAGCGCCGCGGTGGCGACCAGCGCCCAGCCCGTGAGGGTCCGCAGTGGTTCCGACATCGGTCTCTCCATTCCAGAAGGTAGGGCTCTGTCTTCCGGAGAGCACGCCGGTCAGGTGCCGGTCTCCTCGGCCGAAGCGCCCGTGGCTGGCTCCTCCGGCGGCGCCTCCTCTAGCCCCTCGGCCGCGTGCAGGGTGGCGCCCGGCACGTCGGGGCTCACCACGCCGCAGGCCAGCAACTGCTGGGCATGGTCGGCCATCAGGTCCTGGGCGATCCGCAGCAGGGCCCGTACGCGGTCATCGGCCAGGCGGTAGTAGACCTTGCGCCCCTCGCGGCGGGCGGTCACGTAGCCACACCAGCGCAAGCAGCCGAGATGCGTGGACACGCGGCCCTGGGAGCTGCCGGTGGCCTCTACCAGTTCGGTGACGCTCTTCTCGCCATCGAGCAGCAGCTCCAGCAGGAGCACGCGCAGCGGCTCGTCGAGGCCGCGGAAGAAGCGGGCCAGCAGCGTGGCGCGCTGGCGGGCGCTAGCGGAGACGACAGGGCGAGCGGGACTCATGACACGTCCTCATAACAATTTATCCGAATGTCCGGATACTTCAGGATATCTCCGTGCGGGGAGCGTGTCAAGGAGGAGAGGAGCGTACACCGCCTGGGGGTGGCGCGGCAGGTTATCCCCTCGGCGCGCCGCAGGAGGGGCCCATGGCCACTAGCGTTCTCCGAGGGCGTCGGGACGGCTGGTGGCGCGACGGCAGCCGGTGGACGGAGCGGGCGGCAGCGCGGCGACCATCACGCCCCGTCGCGGGGCGGCCAGCCAGATGCACCCCGTGGCCACCGCCGCGCACGCCGCGCCCAGGAGCAGCGCCAGCCGGTAGCTGCCGGTGGCGTCGAAGGCCCAGCCCCCCAGCGCTGGCCCGAGGGCGCTGCCGGCGGCGATGTGTGCTGCCAGCAGGCCCATCAGCGCGCCGAGCGACCGCCCGTGCCCGATCGCGGCGCCCATGAAGGCGTGGAGTCCCTGCCGCGACGCCCAGCCGACCGCGAACAGCAGCGCGTACAGCATGACCAGCCCGTCGCGGCCGGGCGCAGCAGCCAGTAGCACGGCGCAGCCGAGGACGATCGCCGCGCTTCCCACGGTGTACGCCCACTCGCCGCTGCAGCGGTCAGCCAGCCAGCCCAGCCCCAGCATGGCGACCACGGCGCAGCCGCCACTCAGCCCAAACGCCCCGGCCGCTACCGAGGGAGCGAAGCCCGCGTCGAGCAGGCAGGCGACACCGTGCGCCAGCAGCAGCGCCACCGGCACCGCGCCGATCAGATAGCCGGCCGCCAGCAACCAGAAACGCGGGTGTCGCAGTGCCAGCCGCACCGTTGGGCCAGCGGCGAGCGAGGGCGTGGGCGGCACCCCCGTGGCTAACGGACGGCGCGCCGGCGCGTGCTCGCGGGCTTCCGGGGCCGTTGGGGCTGCCATCGGCGCCGGGCTCGGCGCGCGGCGCTGGGCGAGGGCGTTGAGCGGCAGCACGGCGACGAGGAACACGGCGGCCAGCACGCCGAACGCGGTGCGCCAGCCGGCGGCGTCGAGCACTGCCTGGGTCAGCGGCGCGAACGTCAGCACGCCCAGCCCGGCGCCCGCGGCGACGAGCCCCAGCGCGACCCCGCGACGCCGCGCGAACCAGTGGGCCACCACCACGCCCTGGCTGTTCACCTGCAGCGGTGCGAGCCCGATGCCCACCAGCACGCCCATGCCCAGATACAGCTCCCAGGGCGCGGTGGTGTGCGCCGCGACCAGCAGGCCGGCCGCCGCCAGCGCCGCCGCGAGGCCGAACGCCCACCGCGGGCCGCAGCGGTCGAGTAGCACGCCCCACGGCGCGGCACTGGCGGCCCATAGCAGCGCGTTCACCGCGATCGCCCCGGCCACGAGCCCCCGCGGCCAGCCGAACGCCTCGGCGACCGGGACCAGTAGCACCCCAAAAGCTCCACGCGTGCCCAGCGCGGCGGTGGTCGTGAAGCCAGCGATGGCGACGGCCAGCCACGCCTGCCGTGAGGGACTGCCTCCCGCGAGCGGCTCCACGCGCGCCTCTTCTCTCCCCGGCGGGGACCCGCCGGCGCGGACGTTCGCCGGGGGAGTATACTCCCGCGCTGGGAGGAAGCTGGAATGGCGAACACCACGGGCCCGCTGCCCATCGG
>JADGHJ010000346.1 GCA_019686175.1 Chloroflexota bacterium
CGTACTGGGCGTGGCCCTCGCCCTCGGGCAGGTGGCTCAACCGCCCCCACCCCCGCCGGCCCCCGCTGCGTCTTCGCCCATGGTCCGTGGACAGGTGCGCCCGGTCAACTACGCACGGGTCGGCACGCTACTCGGGGGCACCGTTATCGGCTTACCCGTGGCGGTAGGCGATCTGGTGTACCGCGATGGCGAGGTGGCGCGTGTGCGCACGGGCGACGGCAGCCTTGAGATCATCGTGGCGCCGTGGACCGGTACCGTAACCAATGTACCGGTGCGGCTGGGAGACACGGTCGTGGCCGGTACGCCTCTGGTGCATCTAGGTGATCTACGGGTGCTGCGCGTGGAGACGACAGACCTCGATGAGTTTCTTGTCAACGCCGTGCGGCCTGGCCAACGCGTGCGGGTTACTATCGATGCGCTGGAGGGCGTAGAGCTGACGGGATACGTGCAGAGCGTGGCCCTCCAGCCCGAGCGCAACGCCGCCGGCGACGATCACTACCCTGCAATCATCGCACTCGATAGCCAGCCCACAGCGCTCCGTGCCGGCATGACGGCGCGGGTCTACCTCGACGCCGAATAGGCACGCGCCCTCTCGCCACCAGAGCCACCCTCCGGTATAGTGCGCACGGGGAGGAGAGCATGATCGAGGGCAGTCCTGTGATTGATGTGCACCATCATTTCCTGCCCGAGGGTGTGTTCGCCACGCTCCGCGCGCAGGCCGGCGGGGCGCGCCGGCTGGTCAACGACCAGATCAGCCTGACCCTCAGCGACGATCTCTACCAGGTGGACCGCCACCTGGCGGCGATGGACACGGCGGGAGTCGATACCGCCATCCTGACCTACTCGGGCGTCAGTATCCTGGGCATGGGCATCTGCCAGCAGCTCAACGACGAACTGGCCGCCGTGCAAGCGGCGTATCCCGGGCGCCTCTACGGCGCGGTGCACGTGCCGCTCCAGCAGCCCGCGGCGGCGCCGCGTGAGCTGGAGCGCGGGCTGCGCGAGCTGGGCCTGGTGGCCGTGGCGCTGCCCACCTCGGCCGGGCCCATCACGCTCGACGCGCCGTCGCTCACCCCGCTGTGGGAGGCGATCGCGGCGCTCGACGCCCCGATCATCCTCCATCCCGCGCTGCGGCCAACCGGCGCGCCGACCGAGTACCATCTGGAGCGCTCGTGTGCCCGCCCGTTCGACACGACGATGGCCGCAGTGCGGATCATGCACGCGGTGTTCCCGCGCTTCCCCACCCTGCGCTTCGTGCTGCCGCACCTGGGGGGCACGGCCATCTTCTTGAAAGGGCGCCTGCGCATGCTCTACGAGCCGGCCGACGTGCCCGTGCCGCCCGAGAAGCGCGGCCTGGCCAAGACCGTGCGCGAGCAGGCCGCGCTCGGTCTCGACGCCGCGTTCGAGACGGCCTGGCGCACGTTCTACTTCGACACAGCCGGCACGGGCGGCTGGGCGCCCGCGGTGGCAATGGCGGTCGCTGAGGTGGGCCCCGAGCGGCTGCTGTTCGGCTCCGACTTCCCGCTCGAATCCAGCTCGGGCGAGACGATGCGCGAACTGGTGGAGATGGTCGCGCAGCTCCCGCCGCCCCGGGCCGATCTGCCGGAGGGCTGGCGCGCCGCCATCGCTGGCGGCACCGCGCGCGCGCTGTTCCCGGCGCTGCGCGGCTGAGGCGCCTGGTCGCCACCCATGCCTCTGTCCGTCCTATTCCTGGCCGGCGAGTACCCGCCGCAACCCGGTGGTGTGGGCGACTACACGGCGCTGCTGGCCGCCACGCTGGCTGCGCAGGGCGTGCCGGTCACCGTCCTCGCCACGCGAGGCTCCGCCGTCACACTGGGTGGGGCCTCCGCTAGCCCGGCTGCCGTGTTGTCCGCAGGGCCGGCTGTTCCCCGGGCGGCCGTCGAGACCGCGGTGCCTGTCGCGCGAGAGCCCGCGGCGCCCCGGGTGTGGCGGTGGGTCGCCCGCTGGGACTGGCGCTGCGCGCCCGTGGTGCGGGTCGCTACACTAGCGGCCCGGGCGAACATCGTCCACGTGCAGTATCAGCCCGCCGCCTTTGCCCTGGAGGGTGCGATCTGCTGGCTGCCCGGCTGGCTGCGGCGACGCCTGCCGAGGGTGCGCACGGTCGCGACCTTCCATGATCTGCGCGTGCCGTACCTGTGGCCGAAGGCCGGACGCTTGCGCGCGGCGGCGCGCGACCGCTTACTCCGCGGGGTCGACGCGGCGGTGTTCACCGAGCTGGCCGACTGGGCGGCGGCGCGCGCGGTACGGCCGGGCGGCCGCCACTGGATCCCGATCGGCACCAACCTGACCCCCACCCCGCCACCCGCCTACGACCGCCGCGCCTGGCGCGCCCGCCTCGGCGCCGACGACGCCACGCTGCTGCTAGTCCACCTGGGCTTCCTGAACCGCTCCAAGGGGCTGGAGACGCTGTTCGCGGCGCTGCCCCGCCTCCAGCGTCAGGGACGCCGGGTGCGGCTGGCGCTGGTCGGTGCCGAGGCCGGTGCCAGCGATGCGGCGAACGCGGCCTACGCGCGTGAGGTCGAGGCTCGCCTTCGGACGCCGGGGCTGGCCGAGGTGGTGGTCCGATTGCCCGTGCTGCCATCGGCCGAGGTGTCGGCTTGCTTGCTGGCGGCGGACCTCGCGGTGTTCCCGTTCACCGATGGCGCCTCGCTCCGCCGCGGCAGCCTGCTGGCCGCGCTTGCCCACGGCCTGCCCACCGTCTCCACCTGGCCGCCCGGCTCCCGCTCCGATGTTACGTCGAATGGAGTCGGCCTGCACGAGGGCGAGAACATCGTGCGAGTGCCCGCGGGCGACCCGGCGGCGTTGGCTGCCCTCATCGACCGGGTAGCCACCGACGGGACGCTGCGGGCGCGCCTGGCAGCAGGGGGCCCCGTGCTGGTGGCCGCGCTGAGTTGGCCGCGCATCGCCGCCGCCCACCGCGCGCTCTACGCGACACTGCTGACAGACCGACGGCAGGAAGACCCGCGGTGACCCCACGGACGGGAGCGGGTGGACGCGGAGTTGGGCCGAGGGGAGCTGCTCCCGTACAATTGCCCGTTGGTGTGAGTCGCGGACCGCTGCTCGCCACGTCGCCGCGGTGACGTCGGGGAGCGCGCCGCGCGGTAGCCGAGGGGAAGAGATCGATGGGGCATTGCAGGATCGGAGTGCTCGCGCTAGCGCTGGTGGCAGCCATGGGCTGCACCGCGGCGGGGGCCGGCGTCGCGCCTGACAGCACGGTGCTGAGCACGGCGCTAGGCAGGAGCGGGGCTGGCGCGGTGGTCGCGCAGGCCAGTCCCACGGCCGAGCCGCAGATCCCCCCACCCGCGCCGAACCAGACGCCCGGTCCGAACGTCGTCGCGCCCCTGGCGCTTAAAAACACATCCTAGCC
>JADGHJ010000347.1 GCA_019686175.1 Chloroflexota bacterium
TTACCGCTGGTTACGGCCCATTTGCCCCTGCCCCGAACGCATCGGCCCCCTGGCGGAGGGGAGTCCCTCACCCCCGCCCCCTCGGAGAGAGGCCGGGGGTGAGGGAAGACGGCGCGGGGGAGGAGACCCCACACCGGCGATCGCTTTACTGGGAGCGCGGCTGCGGGCCGAGCCCCGGCCGGAACACCTTCTCGTCGATGAACTGTTTGATGCCGCGGTCGCGGCTCTGCTCCGGGTCGCGGAGCCGGAGCTGGTCGTTCTTGGCCGCGAGGTAGTCCCAGGCCTGGTCGTAGCTGAGGCCCATACAGTTGCGGATGGCCTCCTTGGTGGCCTTGATGACCGCCGGACTGATCGCTTGCAGCTTGCGGGCTAGCGCCATCACCGTGTCGCGGAGCTGCGCGCGCGGCACCGCCTGGTTGACCAGGCCGATCTCTGCCGCCCGCTTGCCGTCGAACGGCTCGCCGGTGAGGGCGTACCACAGCGCGTCGCGGTAGCGTAGCGTCAGCACCACGTCGCGGCTGACGAAACCGCCCGGCACGATGCCCCAGTTGACCTCGCTGAGCCCGAAGATGGCGTCCTCGGCGGCGATGGCGAAGTCGCACGAGGTGAGCGGGCTGAACGCGCCGCCGAAGCACCAGCCGTTGACCATCGCGATGGTGGCCTTGGGGAACTGGCGCAACTTGTAGTAGTGGAACAGCCGCGCGTCCCAGCTCGCCTTGAGCCGCCCGGCAGGGTCGTTGTCCAGCCCGCGGAAGTACTCCTTGAGGTCCATGCCCGCCGAGAACGCCTCGCCCGCGCCGGTGAGCACCAGCACGTCGGTGCTGTCATCGACTTCCAGCTCGCTGAGCGCGGCGACCATCTCCGCGCAGAGCTGCGGGCTCATCGCGTTGCGCTTCTCGGGCCGGTTGAAGTACAGGAACGTGACGCCGCTGTCCCGCTCGATCTTGACCGTCTGGTAGGTGCTGACCGCCATCGGCTGCCCTCCTCGTGGGTACGCGGGCGGGGACGCCGCTCGCGTGCTGGCCTGGAGTGTAGCACCTCGCTCAGCGCCTATGCCCGCACGATCCCGTACAATGCCGGGTACACGGCCGCTAGCACTCTGCGACCTATGTGCCGTGAGGGGGCTGCCCGAGAACGGGCGGGCCCGCCGCTCGCCGGGCGGAGCCGGCCCAAGGAGAGGTCACGGAGTACTAGCGGCGCGCAGAAAGGGGCGCGCGACGTGCGGCCGAGAGCGCGCGACAAGTTCGCGGTGCTGCACGAGGTGGGGCGCTACATCAACTCGTCGCTCGACCTCGGCGAGGTGCTCGACCGTGTCATGGACACCCTGCTGCGCGTGCTGGGCGCCGAGCGCGGGTTCCTGATGCTCCTCGACCCGCAGACGGGCCAACTGGCGGTGCAGGTCGCCCGCAACCTCGATCCTGCCGCGCTCAGCTCCCCGCAGTTCGCGCCCAGCCGCGGCATCATGCAGCGCGTGCTCACGGCCGGTGCCCCAGCGCTAGTGAACGACGCGCTGGCCGATCCGGCCCTGGGCCAGTTCCAGAGCGTGGTCGCGCAGCGACTCCGCTCCGTGGTGTGTGCGCCGCTGCGCGTCAAGGGCCAGGTTATCGGCGTGGTGTACGCCGACAGCCGCATGCACGTCGGGCTGTTCCACCGCGCCGACCTCGAGCTGCTGGAGGCGTTCGCCGACCAGGCGGCCATCGCCATCGACAACGCGCGCCTGTACCGCGGCCTGGAGGAGCGCCTGCGCCAGATCGCCGACTTGCAGGCGTACCAGGACAACGTGCTGCGCAGCGTGGCCAGCGGCGTAATCGCGCTGGACCGCGACGGGCGCATCACCACGCTCAATCCCGCCGCGGCGCGCATCCTCGACATCTCGGCCGCCACGGCGCGCGGTGCCACGTACGCCGAGGTGCTCGGCCCCGACATGACGCAGTTCCTGCACGCCTACCGGCAGCACCTGCCCGGGGCCGACGACCCTACTGGCCTGAGCCACGAGGTGGTGTGCGAGCTGCCGCGGCGCGGCCGTGTGTACCTGAGCGTGCGAGTCAGCCCGCTGCGCGGCGGCGACGGCCAGGTGGCCGGGCTGGTCGTGGCGCTGGAGGACCGCACCGAGCAGCGCGCCCTGGAGAAGCGCGCGGCCGCCGAAGAGGCACGCGCCGACGCCTACAGCCGCTTCTTCGCGCCGAAGGTGCGCGAGGTGATCAAGCGCAACCCGGAGGCGGTGCGCCTGGGCGGCGTGCGCAAGGAGATCTCCGTGCTGTTCGCCGACATCCGGGGCTACACCACCATCAGCGAGCAGATGCCACCTGAGGAGGTGGTGGGGCTACTCAACCAGTATCTCGAGTTGGCCACCGCCGCCATCCGCGCCTGCGACGGCACCGTAGATAAGTACATCGGCGATGCCGTAGTGGCGCTGTTCAACGCGCCGACCGACCAGCCGCAGCATCCCGAGTATGCCGTGTGGGCGGCGGTGACACTGCAGGGGATGATGGAGCGCTTGCGCCGCGACACGGGCCGCGCGGTGTATTGCGGCATTGGTGTCAACACGGGCGAGGCCGTGGCGGGCAACATCGGCACCGCCGAGATCCTCAGCTACACGGCGATCGGCGATGCCGTCAACGTGGCGGCGCGGCTGCAAGCGCACGCGGGCCCTGGCGAGGTGCTAATCAGCGAGGCGACCTACCAGCAGGTGGGCCAGGCCTTCGCCGTGGAGCGGCTGGGGCCGCTGGCGGTGAAGGGGCGTCGTGAGCCCGTGGTCGCTTACCGCGTGCTCGGCCCGCGGCTGGACGAGTGACGGCCGCTACAGCGGGCGATAGTGCTGGGCCAACCAGCCGCTCTGCTCCAGCTCCCGTAGGATGCTCAGGTCGATCATGTCGGCCGGCTGGACGTGGGGCGCGGGCGGGTCCATATTGTCCAGCACGGTCTGGATCGCGGCCTCTGACGGCCACGGGTCCCATACTGTGCGGTACAGCTCGTAGGCCGTGGCCGCGTCGGCGCGGTTGTCGCTGCGGCTACCGCGCAGGATGGCGTCGATGGCCTGCTCCGGGTGGTCGCGCGCGTACTGGATGCCCTCGATGTACCCCATCACGAAGCGGCGGACCAGGTCGCGGTCGCGCGCGAGCTGGGTGCGGGTGGTGGTCATGTTGATGGCCAGCGAGGCGATGTTCAGGTCGCGCATGTCCACCAGCGAGACGAGGCCGTGCGCCAGCCCCTGCTCGACGAACGGGCTCGAGAGAACGCCGCCGCGCACCGCGCCGCTGGTCAGCCCGGCGAGCACGCCCGGCAGCTCGCGCAGGTAGACGATCTCCAGGTCGCGCGTCGGCTCGATGCCGAAGCGGCGGAACGTCTCGAACAGGGCGAGCGTGGCGCCCGAGCCCGG
>JADGHJ010000348.1 GCA_019686175.1 Chloroflexota bacterium
CGTGCCCACCGTGCCACTGCTGCCCAGCCTGATCCCCGCGCCGTCCCCCGCCCTGTTCCCGCTCGGCCAACCGACGGCCACGCCGACAGCCAGCCCGAGCGCCACCCTCTCCGCCGAGCCCTCGCCGCTGCCGACCGTCGCGCGCACCCCACCACCCACACCGGAGCCGGCTAGCGCGCCTCCACTGGTCAACGAGGCGCCGTGAGGCGTCGCGATGGCCAGTCGCCTCCCCCGGGCGCGCGGCGGCCCTAGGCTCTCGCAGCCGGGGTGGCGCCCGCGGGCTGGCGCGCGAGGAGCGCCACCACGTTGCGGATCAGCCGCAGGCCGCAGTCGTCCTCGAGCGTGAGGATCGACTCGGGGTGGAACTGCACGGCGGCCAGGGGCAGCGCCCGATGCTCGACCGCCATCACCACCCCGTCGTCGCTCTCCGCCGTCACCTCTAGTACGGGTGGCAGCGTCTCACGCACCGCGTACAGCGAGTGATAGCGCGCGGCCTGGAATGCGCGCGGCAGCCCGGTGAACAGCCGGCCGCCCAGCACCCGGATACGCGAGGCCTTGCCGTGCATCGGGTACGGTAGCGTGGCCAGGCTGCCGCCGCAGTACTCGACGAGGCCCTGCAGCCCTAGGCAGACGCCGAACACCGGCAACGCGCGCGCCACGGCGGCGGCCAGCGTCTCGGCGACGCGGAAATCGGCGGGCGTGCCCGGGCCGGGCGACAGCACCACCAGGTCCGGCCGCAGGCGGTCGAACGCCTCCGCCGGGAAGCCAGCGCGCAGGGTGACCACTTCCGCACCGGTCTGGCGCAGGTAGTTGGCCAGCGTGTGCACGAACGAGTCCTGGTGGTCGACGAGCAGGATGCGGCGCCCGGCGCCGGGCTGGTCGGCGACCGCGGACGCAGCCGGCGGCGCGGCGCTGGGACGGCGCAGCGCATCGAGGAAGGCCGACGCCTTCAGGCGCGTCTCGCGCTCCTCCTCCTCGGGATCCGAGTCGTACAGCAGCGTGGCGCCCACGCGCACCTCGGCGCGGCCGTCGCGCACGCGGATGGTGCGCAGGGTGAGCCCCGTGTTCAAGTTGCCGTTGAAGGCGACCAAGCCCACAGCGCCGCCGTACCAGGCCCGTGGGCTGCGCTCGTGGTCCTCGATGAACTGCATGGCCCAGGTCTTCGGCGCGCCGGTCACGGTCACGGCCCATGTGTGGGCGAGGAAAGCGTCGAGCGCGTCGAACCCCTCGCGCAGGTGGCCCTCCACGTGGTCCACCGTGTGGATGAGCCGCGAGTACAGCTCGATCTGGCGACGGCCGATCACGCGCACGCTGCCGGGCCGGCAGACGCGCGACTTGTCGTTGCGGTCCACGTCGGTGCACATGGTCAGCTCGGCGGCGTCCTTCTCCGAGTTGAGCAGGGCGAGGATCTGCGCCGCGTCGGCGATCGGGTCGCGGCCCCGCGCGATCGTACCGCTGATGGGGCAGGTCTCCACGCGCGTGCCCTCGACCCGCACGTACATCTCGGGCGAGGCGCCGACGAGATACTCGCGCTGGCCGAGGTTGATCAGGAACCCGTACGGCGCCGGGTTGCGCTCGCGCAGGCGGCGGAACAGCGCCGAGGGCGGCGCGGGGCAGGGCTCGAAGAAGGTCTGGCTGGGCACCACTTCGAACAGGTCGCCCCGGGCGAACGCCTCGCGGGCGCGGCGCACGGTCGCGGCGTACTCGCCGGGCGCGTGGTCCCCGCCCGCAACCGCCTCGGGGTCGGGGACAAACGGCGTCACCTCGCCGTCGCGCGGCAGGCCCGCGGTGGAGTGGCCGCCCAGCACGAACTCGTAGCGACGGCGCATGGCACGCTCGCGCCGATGGTCCACCACGATCAGCTCGTCGGGCAGGTACAGCACCAGGTCGCGCTGCGTGGCGGGCCGTGGCAACCGCAGACGGATAGGTTCGAACTGGAACGCCAGATCGTAGCCGAAGGCCCCGTACAGCCCCAGGTGCGGGTCCTCGGAGCTGTAGAACAGGGCCACCAGCGCCCGCAGTACCGAGAAGATCGACGGCTGGCGACTGCGCTCCTCCTCGGTGAACGTGCGATCAGGCGGCGCGACCGTACCAGCGAGCACGCCCTCTCCAACCGTGAGGGCGGCGACCGCCGGCACACGCTCCAGGCAGGCGGCCAGGCCGGGCAGCAGCGCCGCGCCGCGGGCGTTGAGCGCGGCTAGCGCGAACTGGCGGCCGTGCGCCGTGAGGCTCAGCGGCGGGTTGACGAAGCCCATGTCCCAGCGCGTGTAGCGGCCGGGGTACTCGTAGCTGGAGGCGAGCAGGACGCCGCGCTGGCTGTCGAGCGCACCGATGAGTGGATCGATGGCGCCCGCGACTGGCAGCTCCTCGACGGTGCGCCACACCCGGACACCGCCCGCGGTCGTGTACTGGTCCGTGGTGGAAGAGAACGCCGCATTGCCGACCATAGCAAGCTCCTCTCGCGTTGCATCCCGGGAGCGCCGCGTCGGCCGAGGCGGCGGGCCGTCCACACGAAAAGCCGCCTCTCACCGAGGCGGCTTCCGGGTGGATCGCGTTCCGCGCTAGCGCGTGCCGTCCCGAGCCGCCCCCTTAGGCGGCCACCACCAGCGCCAAACGATGGTCAGACGGCACATCATCATGGCTCCCTTGTAACAGGCGAGCGGGCGTGAGAGCAAGTGGGCTCGCTCACAGTGTGGCTAGAAGAACCACCGGCGCCGTTGGCGTCGTGCGTGCTCGCGGAGCACCTGCTGGCGGCGCGCTTCCGCCTCGCTACCCACCCGTACCTCGCGCTCCCGCAGGTAGGCGACGATGCGGTCCCACGCCTCCTGGCGCTCCCGGAGCGTTGCGGCCGCCTCCCAGCGCTCGTACAACGCGCGCAGCTCAGGCGTGAGCGGCGCTGCTTCCACCTTGTTGTCGTTCGCTTGCGGATCGCCGGGCGTCTCGCGCATCGGTCTGGCGCTCCTCCCCAGCCAGCTCCCGCAGGGACACACCCCGTACATGGCGGGTGGTGTGTCCCTAATCATAGCGCGGGCGCCCTGGTCCGGGCGGCCGTGCTACAATCGCGTCACGGCAGTGCCCCCGGCTCTTGTCGAGCGATGGCTATCCGATGCTCGGGTTCTCTCCGATACGAACAGGAGGGCAGCATGATCAGTCGGGCAATCGGTTCGCCGGGTCGTCTAGTCCGCGCGCTCGCGCTGGCCACCGTGGCGCTGGGCGTCACGGCCGCCGCGCCCCCACCGCACCAGCCGCGGCCGGCCGCGGCGGCCGAGGCCCCCGCTCCACAGTTGACGCGCGTGCGCTTCGGCTCGCCCCAGGCCGTCTCCGCCGCGGGGGTGTTTCTCGGGCGCGAGCGCGGGTTCTTCCAGGCACAGGGTAT
>JADGHJ010000349.1 GCA_019686175.1 Chloroflexota bacterium
CCCGTTCACCGCGCGCCCGCCGCTGGCTCGGAGAACACCCGCTCGCCCCTCCCCCAACGTAGCCGTATGGTACACCGCTGTTTCCCCGCAGCCACAGTTTTCCGGCCGCCGCCGGCCCGAGCACGCCGGACGGCTGGGAGCGCCCTGCCGGCCGTCCGGCGCCACCGCAGCCAGGGTATAATCTGGCGCAGGGCGACGCTCCGACCAGGACAGGAGAGCAATGAAGCGGCTGTTTCAGCGGCAGGGGCGCGGCCGGGGCCATCCGCGCCGCGAGTTGGAGTGTCTCTACTGCGGCAAGATCGAGCTAGTGGAGGCGCGCGAGGAAGGCCTGTTCACGCGCCACGGCTGCGGCACCTGCCGCGCGCGCGGCGTTGGGCCCCAACATCACGAGGACCTCGCCGCCCTGTTCCGGCAGATGCTCGTCCGGCACCAGCTCAAGCACGTGACAGGTCCCGACCACCCCTGCTCCTGGCCCGACCTCGCCCGCCGCTTCGAGCGGCTAGCGGGGCTGCTCGCCGCGACCGCGCCGCGGCCCGCCCAGCATCCCTGCCAGAACTGCTACTGGCGTGCCGAAGGGCCGGATGGGAGCGTGCGCTGTGCCTTGCACCTCACGCCCGATAGCTGCGGCCAGGTCGCAGTGCCCGGGGAGCGGCCGGCGATCGAGGACGCCCAGCTGGCGTTCCGCGCGCTGCCAGCGCCCGCGATCGAGCGGCCGCGGCGGCGGCGCCGGCCGGCGCCCGAGCAGGTGCGGCTCGGTGAGCTGGCCCGCGATCTGCTCGCCAACTTGCCGCCCGATGAGGCGCGCGAATTCCTGGCCTACGTCGCCAGTCACAGTCGCCGCGACGACACCGGCGAGCGCTACTGGTGCGACTGCTGCGCCGAGCATGAGGATGCCGAGCCCGACGGCGCCTGGCACCCGGGAGCGGCCGGTGAGCACGTGTACGTGTACACCGACCTGGGCTATCAGGTGCTGTGCCCCGCCTGCTTCGGCAATCAGGCCAGCGTCCGCTGCGGGCGCTGCGGGCTGTTCTTCGACCGCCACAGCGAGGGGGAGACGCTGGTCGTCGACGCCCTCGGCTACGCCTCGCTGTTCTGCTTCGCCTGCGCCTATCCGCTGCTATACGGCCTCGACGACTTCAGCCCTGACGCGCGAGAGGAGATCCTCGCGGAGATCAAGCGGCACGGCTGGCGGCTGCTGGAAGACCTGTCCGACGAGGCCGACTCGCTCTAACGTCCACGGGCCCGGCCGCTAGTTCCGCCCCCAGTCGATCGCGCCGAACGCGGGCTCGCGGCGTAGCCAGAGCGTGTACCCGCTGTCCACGTCGAGCACGCGCAGGCCGCTGCCCCCCTGTACAGCCAGCCAGCGACCATCGGGTGACCAGGCGAGCGAGGGGTCGTCTTCGTACCAGTAGGTCAGGCGTTGCGGCTCCCCACCGGCGACCGGCACGAGCCACAGGTCCCAGGGCAGCCCATGCGCGGGCGGTCGCGCCGGCTGCCACCGAGGCCGGAGTCGCAGGGCAGGGCGCGTGGCGCCGAGCCTGGGCGCGCCCCCGGACACATCGGGCCCTAGGGGGATCGGCAGACCGGATCCCTCCAGCGTAGCCGCCACCGCGATTCGTGTGCCGTCCGGTGAGACCCGAGGATACGCCAGGCTCAGGAACCGATCGGGCGGCAGGATCTCGCGAGCCCCGCTGCCATCGAGATTCACGAGCCAGAGCGCGTCGCCGCGCGCGGTGCGGCGTACGAACACCAGCCCTGTGCCATCCGGCATGGGGGCTGGCGTCTCGGCCTCCTGCACCACGAGGCTCGGCGCGCCCCCGCCGAGATCCACCCGCTCGATACGTGGCGCCGGGTCGAGGCCACTGGCGGCCAGGCCGTACGGCGCGTAGGTGTAGACGACGCTCGTGCCCCCGGGCACCGGCAGCGGCCCACTGATGATATCGCCCGGCTGCGCATGGGCGGCCACTAGCACCGGCTCCGCGCTCCCCACCGGCAGCCGGTAGAGATCAGCGCCGCCCGGATCGTCGCGGCGCGCCAGGGTCAGCCGCGAGAACACGACCTGGCGGCCATCGGCGCCCAGGCCCACATCGAGGATCAGCTCGGTCGGGCGCGCCGCGAACAAGACTTGCTCTGCTCCGGCGCCCACGTCGATCGCGACGATGTCCTGGCCGCGGGGAACGACGATGCGGCCCGAGGGGCGCGGGTCCTCCGTGGCGCGAGCGGCCACGGGCTCCCGCGCCATCGCGGGCGCGACCAGCACGCTCACGGCCAGCGCGAGCACCAGGGCCACCCGCCGGCCTTTAGCACCGCTCGCCACCCGCATCGCGCGGCTTCCCCCCGCCGGGCCACTCGTCAAGCCGCTCAGTCGGCGTGTTGGCACGCCTGACAGCGCCCGTAGATCTCGACGTGGTGCGTCTCGGGCCGGAAATTCGCCTGGCGGGCGAGGTTGCGAATCTCGCGCTCTACCGTGCCCGCCACCACGGACGTCACAAGCCCGCAGCCCGTGCAGACCAGGTGATGGTGATGCTCCGGCGCGCAGTAGGTGTAGCTGTGGCAGCTCAGGTCGCCGTGGAGCCGCTCCAGCAGGCCGATCTGGACCAACAGATCGAGCGCCCGAAACACCGTGGCGCGCCCGATGCGATGCGGCTCCAGCTCTTCCACCAGCTCGCGGGCGGTGAACTGGGCCGGCCGCGCGGCAATGGCCTCCGCAATAGCGGCGCGTGTGGCAGTGAGCCGGTAGCCGTGCTCCGCCAGACGCCGCAAGATCGTGCTCTTGCGGACCTCCGCAGGCTGACGCGTCGCGATCTGCGTTCCCGCCACGGCTCGTGTCCCAGCTCCGTTCATCGTTCTCGCTGCTCATTCTACCCGCTCCTCGGTCACCCCGTCCGCCCCAGCCCCAGCGCGCTGGCACGTTGCCGCTTGCAGTGAGACGCTATCTCAGCTATGGTACGCACGGTGGCCAGCCTAGGGACCCGAGGCGAGACCGTGTCCACCAGCTCTCTCCCCGAGCAGCAGCGCGCTCCCAGCGCCAAGCCGTTCGCGCTCCGAGTGCGCGACCTGCGCGCGGGCTACCGGGGCGTGCTGGCGCTGGATGGCGTGAGCTTCGACCTGCCCGCGGGCAGCCTGACCGCGCTGATTGGGCCGAACGGTGCTGGCAAGTCGACCCTGTTCCAGGCGCTGCTCGGCCTGTTGCCGCTTCAGACCGGGCGGATCGAAGTCGCGGATGGCAAGGGGGTGCTGCGCTTCGGCTACCTGCCGCAGAGCAGCGCGCTGGATCTCGAGTTCCCGGTCACGGTGCGCGACGTGGTGGCCATGGGGCGCTACGCGCGGCTCGGGCCGGGTCGGTGGCCC
>JADGHJ010000063.1 GCA_019686175.1 Chloroflexota bacterium
ACGGCATACGAGATTAGCGAGTGTCTCGTGGGCTCGGCACGGCTATCGTGGGGCTGACGGCGGGCCGAACGACGGCAGAGGTGGGCGGCGCCGCGGGCCGTGTCGGAGTGGGCCCCATCGTGCTCACGATCTGTAGGGTCGGTGTCAGGCCGCGCGGCGTGGGTGGCGGGAGGGCTGGTGACGATCCGGCGCCACTAATGGGGCTGGTGGCGCGCGGCGTGGGGGATGCGTTCGGGCCAGTGCTGGCGGGCGAAGCCGCGATCCGGCAGCCGAGACTCAGCAGCAGCACACCCGTGCCGAACGCCAATCCCCACTGGCAGTGGCCCCGCTTCCCCCTCATAGCCTGCGTCGCCTCGCTCAGGGCTGCGAGGACGATGGAGGCGGCGGATACAGCGTGTACAGCTCTTGCTGCATGTCGGCCAGTCGCCGGCGAGCGCTGCTGTAGTCGGCCAGCCCCCGCTGGAGCCACTCGGGATCGTTGGCCTGCAGCGCCTCCAGCCACTTGGTGGCCGCTGCGGCCACGTCGCGGCGGAAGGCGATCGCCAGCTCGCGGAAGTGCTGGAGGCTCTGCGGAGCGCTCGGCGCGGCCGCAGGATCCTGCGCCAGGATCCGCTGCAGCTCGGTCTGCACTGCCTGGCGCCAGTCGTCGTTGCGGCGCTCGGCGTCCACCTGCGAGAGCAGATCGATGCTGATCAGCGCCTGGACATACGCGGCCTGGATCTGCTCGTCCGCGTCAAGGAAGGCCACTTCGGCGTCGGAGAGACTGTAGCCCTGCGAGCGCAGCGCCTGGCTGAACGTCATCGCGGTCGGCGCCGGCACCGGCGTCTGCGCCAGGGCGACGGCGCCGCTGCCGGCCAGCAGGCTCACCACGCTCCATCCGATCACGATCGTACGTCGCCAGTTCAAGGTTCGGAACCCCCCATTCCTGTATCAGGCCTCGGAAACGGTCTGCGCTGCGGTCGGCGCAACGCCAGCGAGAGTAGCACGATCGCGGCCGCCACGGCAACGTCGCTCCCTGGCCGCTTGCCACGGGAGAGCGTCCCGGCGGTCGCCGTGGTGCGGCTGGTGGTCAGCGATCGCTGCCGCCCGCCCGGTCGTCGCTCGATCGTATCGGTTTCGTAACCAGGCCGCACTAGCGCCGCCGGCTCATGGCGTCTGGACCTGCCACGACCGGCCGCCATCGCGCGTGGTCCAGAGCCGCCGGTCAGCACTCGCGGCGACCAGCCAGCCGTTGTCGAGTCCGATGAAGCTCGCCTGAGGGAGGGTCTGCAGCGCCGCCGGCCCGGACAGGTCGGGCACAGGGGGCAGCACCTCCCAGTCCGCGCCGGCGTCGCGACTCACGGCGAGCGAGACCGTGCCGAGCTCTTGCGTACCCGGCAGGCTGCAGGCAGCGCAGACACCGAGCACATAGGCGGTGGCCTGGTCGACCGCCGCCAGGCCCACCCGGCTCCAGCCGCCGTGTGTGCGTGGCACGCCGGTGGCGGGGAAGAACTGGGCCGACGCGGCCAGCGGCGTCCAGGTGGCGCCAGCATCGGGGGTACGGTACAGGGCCCAGCCCACCTGCGACATTCCGCCGGGGGTCTCGAACAGCGCCCACACCACGCCGTCGCCGCCACAGGCGAGCTCCGCGCGGAAGCCGGGCGCTGGCCCTCCGCCGGCAGCGGCCGCTGTAGGCATGGTGAAGACGGTGGTCCAACTCGCCCCACCATCATCCGTCCGCCAAACCGCGGTGCCCTCGCTGATCCAGCCGCGCGCTCGCGACTCGAAGCAGAGCGCCTGCACGGGCGTGGGAGTGGGGCGGGCGTGCCAGGTCGCGCCGGCGTCCTCGGTGGTCAGCAGTCGCCCGGCGCGGGCCCCTGCGCTGTCCGCCACCACGACGTAGCCCTGTCCGGGGGCGACGATGCTCAAGCGCAGGGTCGCGCCCTGGTCGGCGAGCGTGCGCTCCCAGTGGGCGCCGCCGTCGGCCGTGTGCAACAGCCCGTGCTCCCCTCCGACCCAGACGTGCTGCGCATCGAGCGCAGCCACCTGATAGTAGGCCTCGTCCGCCGCCGCCTGCTGGTGCCAGCTCGCCCCACCGTCGGCAGTCGCCCAGACACCCCCCGCGCCGGCCAGCCAGCCGTGCTGCGCGTCCACGAACTGCACCGCAGCGAAGCCCGTCGGCACCTCGGGCGGGACCGTTTGCGCGCTGACGAGCGCCGCGACTAGCAAGCTACCGCTGGTCGCGAGGCCGAGAAGTGCCCGCGCGATCCGTTTCCGCGATGGGCAGATGGCCATCTACTTCCCCACCCGCGATGACGGGCACGCCCCTGCGCTCCGGCGCCCCGGACCCTCCTGCCGTCGGGCTGGATCGGTGTGAGCGCCTGACGGCCCGCAGCACGCCGGCCCGTTGCTCGGGGTCGCGTAAGACGTGGAGGGTCGGCGGCAGCACCGACGCCAGGATGATCAGTGCGATGATGGGGAGCAAGTACTTGTCCACGTCCTTGGGCGGGATCAGGTTGCCCAGGAAGTAGCCAGCGGTGGTGAGCCCACTGCCCCAGAGAACGCCCCCCAGGATGTTGAAGAACAGGAAGCGCGGGTAATACATCTGGCCCACGCCGGCCACGATCGGGGCGAAGGTACGCACCACGGGCATGAAACGCGCCAGCACGATCGCCTTGCCCCCATGCTTGGCGTAGAACGCCTCCGCGCGCTCCAGGTGCTTCTTGTGGAAGAACAGCGAGTCCTCGCGGTTGAACAGTGGCCGGCCTACACGGCGCCCGAAAGTGTAGCCGACCTGGTCGCCCAGGACCGCGGCGATGAAGCAGCCGATCGCCAGCACGCGCAGGTCGAAGATCGGGTCGGCCTCGGGATGGACGAGGTTGCGCGACGCGAGCAGCCCCGCGGTGAACAGGAGGCTATCGCCGGGCAGGAAGAAGCCGAAAAAGAGTCCGGACTCGGCGAAGACGATGGCGAACACACCCACGTAGCCGATGGCGGTGATGATTTGCACGAGATCCGGGTGCAGTAGCTGCTGAAGGTCCATGCCCCTCCCTATGGCGTCCAGTCGATACCACCGAAACCGCCAGCCTTGGTCAACTGCGTGGCCTGCCCGCTGGCGACGTCGATGATATACACGCCCGTGCCGCCGGAGACCGCCAGATAACGGTCGTCGGCGCTCCAGGCCACGGTTGGCTCGTCCTCGGCCAGCTTGTTCACGCGGCGTACCCCGCCACCGATCTCCGCCAGCCAGATGTCCCAGGGCTCGCCATGCGCCTCCGCAGTGCGCGGGCCGACTGCCGCGCCCAGCGCCAGCAGCCAGCGTCGGGGATCCAGGGCCAGCGTGGGCATCCTCTCGCCGACCTGCGGGCCCTCCCCGACCGCGACGAAGGCGATGCGCTGGCCGTCGTGAGCGAAGCGCGGAGCCGCGATGCTCACGAACGAGCGCTCCGGGAGCAGCACGCGCTCGTTGCCGCTCGGATCGCGGACCACGAGTTGCTGTCCCGTGCGGGTGGTACGGATGAAGGCTAGGGCCCCCGTCGGGGCGGCCGTCGGCGCCTCAGCCTCCTCAATGAGCACCGTCGGCGTTGCGCCTGCGTCTGGGGCGAGGCGCTCCACACGGAACAACTCGCCCAGGATGCGCGTCCCTTCCATCAAGAAGCCGTGGTAGGTGTAGATCAGCGCGTCACCGCCGGGGGTCCAGCGTGGCCACTCGATCGTGGCCCCTTCGGCGCTTACGTCGAGCCACTTGCGGGGATCGCTCCCGTCGGCGTTCGCCAGATACAGCACCGAGCCCATGCCCTCCGTTCGCACGTAGGCGAGCCGACTGCCGTCCGGCGACCGGGCGCTGAACACCGCCGGTGACGAGCGCGGGAAGTCCGTCAGCTTGCGCTCGGCCTTGGTGGCTAACGGGAGCACGTAGATATTGCCGTCCCGCTGGTAGGTGAGCGTCCCTTGTACGTCGGCCGGTAGAGGAGCCGTGGAGGTCGGGGAAGTGCCCGGGGCGAACTGGCAAGTGACCGCCCCGAGTGCGAGCAGGGCCAGCGCGACCAGGCCGAACCGCATGATAGCGCCGGCGCTCAGCGCTCGACCGGTAGGAAAGTCAGGATGTAATTGATCACGTGCCACCGCTCTTCGTCGCTCAGTACGTCGGCAAACCCCGTCATGCCCGTATCGGGCACCCCGTTGCTGACCCATTCGAATAGCTGCGCGTCGCTGTGCCCTTCCGCCAGGTGCACCCGGAAGTCCGCGGGCCGTGGCACCATGGTTCGCGCCAGTGGCCCATCGCCTCTCCCATTCACCCCATGACAGACGGCGCAGTGCTCGGCGTAGATGGTCCGCCCGATCGCCAGGGAGTCCGGGCTGGGTGGGATCGGGTTGCGGACCTCCTGAGCCGCGCCGGCCTGTAGTCCCCCCAGCACCATCGCCGCCGCGACCGCGGGGCCCACTACCCGGACGATCCGAGTGGCTGTCATCGCATCGGCGCTGGACCCCCGGTGGGGCCGCGTCGTGATCCTCCCGACACGTCTGATCTACCAGCATACACGATGGGCCGCGGGCGCAGCACGATCCCGACCACGGCCGGCGTACAATAGCCCGAAGCGCGCTGGTGGTCCGCCCCGCCCCACGCGCCACCACTGTCGAAGTGTGGGAGGTCTGGGTGAACCGTCACCGCCGTTGGCTCACGGGTGGGGTCGTGCTGCTGCTGGCACTGCTAGCGGGGTGGGGCAGCGCACCGCCCCTTGCGGCGCAGAGTCCCCCAGCGAGGGACGGCGCCTACGGAGAGTGGCTCGTCCAGCACCTGGCCCGACAACGAGCCGCGCTACGCGCGGTTCCCACGACGCTCGACCTGGGCAATCCCGCGTGGCGGCGCGACGCCGTGCTGGCGCTCGACGCCTGGGGCCAACTCGTGCAGGAGGCGCGCGACCAGCGTCCTCCGCCCGAGGCGGCCGCGTTGCACGCCCAGCTACTCCAGACGCTCGATGCCGCCGACCGCGTCCGCCGACGGCTGCTAGGGGCGATCGCCGCGGCCGAGCCGCCCACGGGCGACTGGTCGGCCGAGCTGCGCGCCACACAGGACGCGCTGGCGGCCCTGGCCCAGCGCGCGGGCGGCGACTCCGGGGAGGCGCGGCGGCCGGAGCCGGCGCAAGTCACCCGAGGCAACTTGCGGATCACCGTGCTCGATCTGCAGCGTCCGTACACGGCCCGCGGCGCGCCGGCCGACCCAGCGTGGGAGTATCTGCTCGTCCGGCTGCGCCTGGAGAATCTCGGTGGGGAACCGATCCGCTATGACGCGTTTCAGTTCCGCCTGCGCTCGGCCGACGAGACGCTCCAGCCCCCGACCCCGCTGCAGCTCCCCGACGAGTTGCTCTGGGGGTCGTTGGATGGCAACCGCCTCGCTGGCCAAATCGTCGGCACTATCGTTTACGCCGTGCGCAAGGGCACGCCCCCGGTGGCGCTACTGTACGAGCGGCAACCCGGCGAGGCGCCGGTTGTGATCCCCCTGGCCGATGCCGTGTCGTCGCAGCCCGCCGGGCAGCCATCCCCACAGTCCCCTGCGCTTCCCACTCCCGATGCTGGCGCTACCCCGGGACCCAGCTAGCTGCTTCATCAGGGCGGCTCCGATAGCCGCGCGGCGTGAGCAGCCAGTCGTGGCAGCGCCGGGTGTGACTGTTGCCCACGATGAGGATCGTGAGCATGTCAACGGGCTGCGCGGGCACCTCGCCCAGCGCGACGATCGCGGTCCGCTGGCCGTCGCGGTACGCCGCCCGCACCACGCCGACTGGCGTGTCGGGCGACCGGTGCTGGAGGAGGATGCCCACGGCGGCGCCGAGCTGCCAGTGGCGCGTCGCGCTCGCGGGATTGTACAGGCCGAGCACGAAGTCGGCCGCGGCGGCGGCCTCGAGCCGTCGTACGATGCTGGGCCAGGGCACCAGCAGGTCGCTGAGGCTGATGGCCGCGAAATCGGTGCCCAGCGGGGCGCCGAGCAGCGCCGCGGCCGCCAGCAACGCCGTTACACCCGGCACCACGGTCAGCGCGGGGCGCTGGGCGGCGGGCACCCGCTCCCACTCTTCCAGCGCCAGCCCCGCCATCCCATAGACGCCGGCATCGCCGCTAGACACCAAGGCCACGGTCCGCCCCATCGCGGCCAGCTGCACGGCCTCCTGCGCGCGCTCGCGCTCGGCGCCGATTGGCGTGGCCCGTATCGCGACGCCCGGCCGCCAGCAGCGGACCTGGTCGACGTAGGCATGGTAGCCGACGATCACCTCGGCTCGCTCCAGCGCGGCGCGAGCTTCCAGAGTGAGCAGCTCGGGCGCGCCGGGCCCCAAGCCCACTACGAACAGCCGTCCCATTACATCGCCTCACGCCGGGCGACCGCGACCGTCGCCCGGCCGCTCTTCCGCTTGGCAGCGACCAGCCGTCCACCCGAGGCGAGCAGCGCAGCGGCCTCGGCGACCGAGGGCGTTCCCACCGCGGTGCGGACGGCGGACGAGGGATGTGGGACCGCCACGCTCGCCAGCGCCGCCGCGGGAAAGCCCTGGAGCAGCAAGCCCTCGCGCGCCGCGAACGCCGCGAGCCCGGGCTCGCTCAGCTTGCGGTCCAGCGTGGCAACCGCCGCCACGCTCTCCCAGGCGAAGCCGGCGTCGCCGACCGCCGCGCGCGCCAACGCCGCGATCTCGGCCGCGGCGGCCCCGGTGCTGGCCCCCACGCCCAGCACCAGCGTAGGCGGCCGCAGCAGTACCCAGCAGGTGCGGGCTCGCGCCGCCAGCGCGGACGGGAGCAGGCGGTCGGTGACCACCAGCCCGGGGCAGCCTGCTGCTGCGAGCGCCGCCGGGTCGGAGAATCGGTCGCAGGGCCAGGGAGGCTCGCGCGCGGCGGGGGCCAGCGGCGCGTCCACGACCCACCCCAGCCGCTCGCCGTTGACCAGCGCGCCAGCGACCCGCGCCATGGGAGCCGGCCGCGCGAGCCGCCAACCGCGCTCGGCAGCCAGGGTCTCGATCGGGGTGAGCCCATGCGCCTCCGAGGCGGTGGTGATCACGGCCTGGGCGCCCAGCACGTCGGCGACGGCTGTCGCCAGCGCGTTGCCCCCCCCGGCGTGGCCGCCAAGCACACTCACCGCCCAGCGGCCGGCATCATCGACCGCAACCACCGCGGGATCGGCCCACTTGCCCTGCAGATGGGGAGCCACGAGCCGCACTGCGATGCCGACCGCACAGAAGAACACCAGGCCGTCGTGCCGCAGGAGCAGGCTGGGCACCACGCTCGCCAGGTCCTCGGTCAGCACCTCGGCCCTGGGGCCAGCATGTTGGCGCCACCGCGCGGTCACGAAGGTGTCGGCGTGCGGCCAGGCCGCGGCGAGTCGCGCGGCCATCGCCGCCCCACGGCGGGAAAGGGCGATCAGGCCGATCCGGCTGGGTGTCTTCATGGTGCTATCCGAGCGGGCCTGGGTACCTCGTGGCTCACGCGGCCCCAAACGGTGAGCGACTTGGGCTGCTCACTCCCTTGCGCGGAGCGGCCGGCCCCGGCAAGATGCTAGCGGCACCCCGCATACTATAGCTAGCCGCACGATGGGGCATCGATGGCACGGACACGTTTCTGGCGGCGTTCGAGTACGCTTTACATAGCATCCCCGCGCGCTATACTGGCCTCGAACAGCGCCGTGGCATCTGGGATGGAGGCCATATGTCCCTGCAAGAGCTAGAGCGCGTGATGGCGCGCGCCCTGCGGGACGAGGCATTCCGCCTGCTGCTCCGCACCGCGCCGGATGAGGCGCTGGCCGAGTACGAGTTGACCCCCGAGGAGCGAGCCATCATCCTGGGCGGCTCCACGGATGCGCGCTCGGAGGGGCAGCGACGGTGATGCGCCGCTGGCTCGCCGCGCCCACGGTGGCGCCGCTCTCGCTCCTGCTGGCCCTGGTGTGGCTGCTCGCTGCGTGCGGCGGAGGCGGGTCGAGCGGGGCTGCGCCCACCCCCCAGCAGCTCGCCGCCCCGTTGGAGCCGGTGCGCGTGCTGTACAGTCAATCCTCGCCCTTGCTGCTGCCGTACTGGGTGGCGCAGGAACGCGAGCTGTTCGCGCGCAATGGACTGCGCGTGGAGCTGACCGAGGAGCGTGATCCGGCGGCCGCCTATCGCCGGCTGGCCGCTGGCGAGGTCGAGGCCTACCTGACCCCCATCACGGCGGCGCTGGTGGAGCAGGCCGCTCCCGACGACTTCGTGATCGTCGGAGGATCGCGCGAGCTGGCCATCGTGGCGAACCGGCGGCTGCTGACCCTGCGCGAGTTCATCCTCGAGCGCTTCCTCCGTGCCACCCTTGAGGGCATCGCCGTGATCAAGAACCAGCCGGACTCGGCGCGTGCCGTGCTGGCCCAGCGGGTGGGGCCGACGGCCGCGCAGGCCAGCGAGCCGGTGGTGCAGACCCAGCTCATCGCGGCCGGCCCGGTGCCGTATGTGACCGCCGCCGATGTCGCCGCGGCCCTGCCCGCTGCCGTGTCCGTCGATCTCGAGCGGCTGGTGGATACCTCCATCCTCCAGCGTCTGGAGGCGAGCGGGTTCGTAGCCGCGCTGTATCGTGCTTAGAGAGCGCGCGGGAGCTGCGATGACGGGAGCGCGAGTTCTGGTCGTCGAGGACGATGACCTTCTGGCGCCGCTACTGGAGGATGTGCTCGCGGAGGCGGGCTACCAGGTGGCGGTGGCGCGCAATGCCGAGTCGCTGGATGTCGGTGAGCTCCTGGCCCGCTTCGATCTGGCGGTGATCGACTGGGCGCTGCCTGGAAAGGACGGCCTGGCGCTGTGCCGCGAGCTGCGAGCGCATCCCGAGGGCAGCCAGCTCAAGGTGCTGATGCTGACCGCGCGCAGCGAGCGGGCCGATCAGATCACGGCGTTGGCCAACGGGGCCGATGACTTCCTGCCCAAACCGTTCGACGTCGAGGTGTTCCTTGCCCGTGTCGACGCACTACTGCGCGCACAGGCCATCACGCTGGGTGAGCACCGACGGGCGCGCGTCGCCGAGACCCTCCTCCGTCTGACGACGGCCGCCGAGCGGCCCGAACCGCTGGAGACGCTGCTAGTCCGCTTCTGCCGGGAGGCACGGGCGCTGTTCGCGGTCGCCGCGTGTTACCTCCGCCTCGGTGACGAGCAGGCCACCGAGTACGGAGAAGTGGACACGAGCCCCACGCACGCCGCTCCTCGGCTCAGCCGGGCAACGCTGGATGCTGCCGTCGCCCGGAGTCTCGCCGAGCGGACGCTGCTCACCATTGCCGATGAGTCGGTGGACGGCGACGCCGCCGTCGCCCTGATCGCGCCGCTGCTGCAGCAAGGCGAGGTGTTCGGCGCGCTGATCCTGGTGGATCGGGCTGGGCCCGAGCGCTTCGGCCCGCTCGACCTCGAGGCGGCACGGCAGTTCGCACACCACGCGGCGGCGGCCATCGCCAGCGCCCGGATGGCCGAGGCGGAGCGCGCGCGTCAGCGTGCCGAGCGGGCCCGCGCGGCCGTGACCGAGGTCGCGCTCGCTCTGGCCGGCCAGACCGACCGGCAGCAGGTGTTCGAAGCCATTCTCTCGCAGGCGCGGGAGTTGGTCGGTGGCGATGCCACGGCGCTGGTGCTGCGCGAGACTCCGGATGAGCCCCCGGTGATCGCCGCCCAGTCCGGCCACGTGGCGCCCGACCCTCGCAACATCCGGCTCGGCGAGGGTGTCGCCGGGCGGGTGCTGGTCGATGGCCAGCCGTTGATCCTCGACGACTTGTCCCAGGTGCCCGGGGTCCCCGAGCACGCACTGCGCTCCGGGCTGCGCACTGCGGTGGCGGTGCCTTTGCGGCTGGGGGCCCAGGTCCTGGGCTGCCTGATCGTCGCATCGCGCTCGGCAGCGCGGCGGTACGACCGCCACGACGTCGAGGCGCTGGGACTCCTGGCCAGTCATGGCGTGCTCGCCATCGAGCGGGCGCGCCTCCTCGCGGCGCAGGAGCAGCGCGCCCGCCAGGCCGAGGAGCTGCGCGTGCGGATGGAGACCCTGGCCACGCTGGCGGAGGCGCGCGCCTCGCAGCTCGAAGCCGTCCTCGAGCAGATGGCGGACGCTGTGATCGTGGTCGATCGCGACTTGCGGATGATCCGCGTCAACCGCGCGGCGGAGGCGCTGCTCGGGAGCGAGCGCGCGGCCCTGATGGACCGCCGCAGTGCCCTGGACGACCTCCTGGTGGACCCGACCACCATGCGGCCCAGTGGCGAGCGCGTGCTCGAGCGCGCGGCCCGCCATGGCAGCATCACGGCTGAGCGCGAGTACCTGTTCCGTCCGGGCGATACCGAGCGCCTGGTGAGCGTCAGCGCGGCGCCGGTGCTGCAGCACGGCGTGGTGACCGGGGCGGTGGCGGTGGTGCGCGACGTGACCACGCGCCGCGCGCTGGAGCATCAGCTCACCCAAGCCGACAAGCTGCGAGCCCTGGGCGAGCTGGCGGCGGGCGTGGCCCACAATTTCAACAACATGCTGGCAGCGATCATGAGCCGCAGCGAGCTGCTGGCCGCCGAGGTGCCGCACCCCCAGGTGGCCGAAGCGGTGGACTACATCCTACGGGCCGCTGAGGACGGCGCGGCGATGATCCGGCGCATCCAGGCGTTTGCCCAGCGGGCTCATACGGGCCTGCGGGTGGCGATCGAGGCCGAGGAGCTGCTGCGCGATGCCATCGCGGTGAGCGAGCCGCGTTGGCGTAATGCGGCGCAGCGCCGCGGCGCCACGGTCAGCATGCACTTGGACGTGCTCGGCACCCCCGTGGTGTTCGGCGACCCCGGCGAGCTGCGCGAGGTGCTCGTCAACCTCATCAATAATGCGGCTGATGCTCTGCCCCACGGGGGCTGCATCGAGGTGGGTTGCCGTCCGCAGGGCGACCGGGTCGAGCTGTGGGTGCGCGACAACGGTGTGGGCATGCCGCCCGAGGTCCAGCAGCACATCTTCGAGCCGTTCTTCACGACCAAAGGCACAGAGGGGACCGGGCTGGGGCTGGCCGTGTCGTACGGCATCGTGGCTAGCCACGGCGGGACGCTGCGCGTCGAGAGCGAGCCCGGTCGCGGCACCACTATGCGCCTGTGGCTGCCCAGCGCCCCCACGGTCGAGTCCGAGGTCACCGCCATGTCGTCGCCCGCCGCCCCCAAGAATGGATTAGCGCGCCGCGCCGGCCGCTTGCTGGTCGTCGACGACGATCCCAAGCTAGCGGCCATGCTGCAGCAGATCCTCGCCCTCGACGGCTACGAGGTCGACGTCTGCTTCAGCGGCGCGGAGGCGCTCGCGGCCGTCGCCGCCCGGTCCTACTCGCTGGTGCTCACCGACGTCGGCATGCCGGGCATGACGGGGCTCGAGCTGGCCCGCGAGCTGACGCGCCGGCTGCCCGAGCTGCCCGTCGCGCTGATCACGGGCTGGGGCAACACGATCGATCCGGATGAGCGCGAGGCGTCGGGTGCTCGCTATATCTTGAGCAAGCCGTATCGGATCGACCAGGTCCGGCAGCTCGTGCAGCTCGCGCTAGCGGAGGGCGGGCGCTCGGCTCCGCACGGCTGAACGGCCGCTAGGACGCAGCGGTCGGCGGGGTCTCGGCCAGCGCCCAAGCCAGCTCGAGCACTTGCCGGAGGCGCAGCCCCGGCAGGTGCAGCGCGGCCGCCGCCGCGGGCAGTAGGGCGTCGGCCGGTGCCAGCCCCACCAGCTCGCTCTCCACGACGGCGACCCCATGGCGCGCCGCCGCCTCCCGTACGGCCGTCACCACCGTCAGTAAGTCCGTCTGCCGCGTATCGAGGACATTCAGCGTGACTTGCACCACGCCCGGACGCGAGACCGGTACCCCGAGCGCCTGGACCGCCGGCAGCCCGCCGCTCGACGCGCGCACCGCCCGCGCCACGGCCCGGGCGATCGCCAGGTCCTCGGTGCCCAGCAGGATGTTGAACGCGATCAACGGCCGGCGCGCGCCCACTGCCACCGCGCCGGCGGGGCCGAGGACCGCGGGCCCGAAGTCGGGCGTGCGCGTCGGATCGCGGCCGATCGCCTCGACGAGTCCCTCATACTCCCCGCGCCGGATGTCCGGCAGCGCCCGCCGCTCCGGGCGGCGCGCCGCCTCGCCGTAGAGATACACGGGGAGCCCCAGCTCGCGCCCGATCCGCGCGCCCAGGCGCTCGGCGAGCGCCACGCAGACCGCCATCGGGGTGTCGCCGAGCGGCACGAACGGCACCACGTCCGCGGCGCCGATGCGCGGATGCACGCCGCGGTGGCGGCGCAGGTCGATCCGCTCCGCCGCCACGCGCACCGTGCGAAACGCGGCTTCCGCAACCGGGTCCGGCGGCCCGGCGAGGGTCAGCACGGTACGGTGGTGGTCCGGGTCGCTGTGGGTGTCCAGCAGCCGGACGCCCGGCACGGCCGCGGCAGCCTGGAGCGCGGCGATCGTCGCCGGATCGCGCCCCTCGCTGAAGTTGGGTACGCACTCCACCAGCATCGCGCTGCTCCCGCGAGCGTCTACGAGCAGGGCGGCTCGATGGCCCGCGGCTCGTTGAAGTCACTGAGGATCCGCACGTTGTGGTACTCCGGATTGCGGAAATTGGGCCGTGCGATCTCGATACGGCGCGGGAGGGCGTCGTCGAGCCCGACCCAGATCCGCAGCTCCCGGTCCGAGGCCAGCGTGGACCAGCGCCGCTCGCCCGCGCGCTGCAGGAGCCGGACGACCTGGACCGGCACGCCATCCAGCTCGGTTTGGCCCTCGGGGATGATCTGCGCGATGTTGGTGAACAGGTCATCGGCCAGGGCCGGGGCCGCGGGTGGCCGGCGGCTGATGGCGCGGCGGTCCCACTGCCCATCGGCACGGCGCCAGCATGCCGTCTCCTCGCTCTCGTACCCTTCCAGAATCTGCCCGTCGCCCCCGACGAACTGATAGTGCACGCGGTTGGGGCTGCTGTACTCCCACCAGCTCCCGGTCTCGACATCCAGCTCGCGCCAGTAGTCCAGGCGCGCCGTGGTGTCGCGGGCGCGATCCAGGAGCTGCCAGACGTTGTACGCCTCTTGCAAGCGGTCGTAGCCGACCCGCGGCCGGGTCGGCGGAGCGCCCGTGGCGGGCGCACAAGCCAGGGCAGCTACCAGCACGAGCAGCAGGAGCGCGCCCACGCACCTAGTGCCCGTGCCCTCAGCCATCGCGGCCGCTCGCCCTCCTCTCGTGGTCCATCCTGCTTGCCTCGCATTCTACCCGCTTGCGGCAATCGGCCGCTTCCTCCGGTCAGCGCCGCTACTCGCCAGGTGGGACGGTGCAGTTGCTCGCGGCTGCCGCGGGTGCCTACACTGCGCCAGGCGTCCTCGTGCACCGGCACCCGTTTGGGAGAGGAGGTGGCGCGCGTATGGCCCGGCCCCTGGTGGTGATCCTCGACGACTGGCAAGATGCGTTCGCGCACCAGCCGAGCCTGGAACGGCTGGCGGAACGTGCCGAGATCCGCCGCTATACCGACCCCGCACCCACCTTCGAGGAGCGCGCCCGTCGGCTGGCAGGGGCGGTCGCCGTGGTCGCCATGCGCGAGCGCACGCCGTTCGACGCGGCGCTGTTCGCCGCCGCATCCGACCTGCGCCTGCTCGTACAGACCGGCAGCGGCCTCCACCACGTCGATCAGGCCGCGGCGGCGGCCCACGGCGTGCGCGTCGTCACCACCGGCGGACCGGATTACCCGGTCGCCGAGCTGACCATCGGCCTGCTTATCGGGTTGCTGCGCCGCATCCCCTGGGCCGACCGGCAGATGCGCGCCGGCGGTTGGCCCATCTACGTGGGCGACGACTGCTCTGGGAAGACGCTCGGTGTGCTGGGCTTCGGCAAGATCGGCAGCAATGTGGCGCGCATCGCCCAGGCGCTGGGCATGCGCGTGGTCGCCTGGGGGCCGACGCTCACGCCCGAGCGCGCGGCGGCCAACGGCGCCACCCGCCTGGAGCTGGACGACGTGCTGCGCGCGGCCGACGTGGTGACCATCCACCTGCGCCTGACGCCTGAGAACCGCGGGCTGCTCTCTCGCGAGCGCCTGCGGCTCCTCAAGCCCGGCGCGTACCTGATCAACACGGCGCGCGGGGCGATCGTGGACGAGGCCGCCCTGGTCGAGCTGCTCCGCGAGGGGCGACTGGCCGGCGCCGCGCTCGACGTGTATCAGCAGGAGCCGCTGCCGGCCGACCACCCGCTGCGACAGCTCGCCAACGTGGTGCTCACGCCGCACATCGGCTGGCCCTCCGCCGGCAACTTCCGCTACTGGTGCGAGCGCGCCGTCGAGCACATCCTCGCTTTCCTGGAGGAAGCGGACCGCCCATCCTGATGTTCTGGACGTGCCCTACCGAGGGCAGCGCTAGTCCTAGAGGCGAGCCTCCGCGCTCCACCGCTCGCTCCACAGATCATGGGGCTTCAGATGCCCGGGAACAGGCGCTGGAGCGCCAGCGCGTGGGCGCGGTCGCCCACGACCTGCACACGGCCTGTGTCGATGGCGCGCGCCAGGTCAAGGCGGCCCCAGAGCAGGCGCACGAGCGCATCCCCGTCGAGACGGAGCGTACACGTCGCGTCCGCCGAGGCGCCTGGCGCGACGGACACCTGTCCGCCCGCGACGCGCAAGCTCTGCGGCTCCGTCGCCACGTCCGGTATCTCCAACTGCCACACCCCGTCCTGGCGCTCGCCCTGGGCCAGTAGCGACACCGCCTGGAAGTTGGCTGGCACGATGAACGGCAGCGCGGCGGCGGACACGCGCGCGTCCGGCTCGCGCGGCGCGCGCAGGTCCCAGTGGTGCAGTGCCAGCTCGTTCACCCGCCCGAAGCTCATCCAGGCGAGCGGGAACTGGCCGAATGGCAGGGGCACGGGACGCTCGAGCACCGCCGCCGGCTGGGCTTCGAGCAGGCGCGCGAACTCGTCGGTCAGGCGCTCCAGGTCGTCCAGCAGCGCCTCGTCGGGGCGCGCGCGGAGCGCCGCCTGCCGCTCGGCGCGGGCGGCGGGCGTGACCGGCGGGCTGGAACGGCCCTCCAGCTGCGCCTGCGTGTAGGTGACGAACACCTCGGCCCCCAAAATCAGGTGCGCCACCACGTCGCGCGCCGTCCAGCCGGCGCAGGCCGTCGGCGCACTCCAGGCGGCCTCGCCCCCTGCCCGCAGCTCGCGGGCGATGCTGGCTGCCTCACCGCGAGCCGTGGCGTTGGCCCGGCGCACGAGCTCTTGACCGGACGGTCCGGCGCCCCCATGCGGGTCCATAGCTGCTCCTCTCCATCTGCCAGGGGGCGGTCGCTGGGCCACACGCCGTGCCCCCGCCCCTCGGCGCCGGCGGTACCTGCTGGCCGGTGGTCAGCCAGCGGCCCGCCCACGTTGTAGCACGCCAGGTGGCCGGCTCTGGGGATTTGACGCCCTTCTGTCAGTGCTGTTGGAAGGCCACACGTACGCTTGGCCGCGGCACGGCAACTGTGGCAGAGTACCGGTGTGGGCGGAGCGGCGGCCGCCCGCGCTGTCGCTCGGCAAGGGAGACGGCCATGGGGCTGCTCGATTGGGATTATGACGAGCTGGCGCAGCACCTGCAGACGGGGCTCGATCGCCTGACCATGAGCTTCCTGCGCGGGCACCGCGCCCGCGTGCGGCGCGACGCGGTGGACTTCCACGGGTTCGAGCACATCGAGCTGGAGCTGGCGCACGGCGGCCACCGCTTGTACGTGCGGCAGTACGGCCCGGCGCTCGATCAAGCCCCGCCCCCCGTGGCCCTGGACACGCCGGCGCGTGAGTTCGTGAGCACCTTCGACGACCGGCCCACAGCCACGGTGCCGCGCGTCGAGCTGGTCCGCTGGCTCGCCAGCCTGCCCGCGGGCGAGGCGCCGCCCGAGCGCCCAAGCGCCGAGGCCGTGCGCGACAACCCCTTCGCGCCCGGCCCGCCGCGCCGCGAGCCGCCGCCGAAAGCCAATCCCTTCCTGGCCGAGCGCTCCCAGCCGTCCCAGCGCAACCCGTTCGCCCCACCGTCGCCCGAGGAACGGCGGCGCGAGGCGCTCCGCTGGCTCCAGTCCGATGACTGAGTACCGGGGGCCTGGCGAGGAGGTGGCCACCAATCCCTGGCGCCTGCTGGCCAGCGAAGTCGTCCACCGCAACCCCTGGTTCCGCGTCCGGCACGATCGTGTGCGGCGCCCCGATGGGAACGCTGGCGACTGGTACGTGGTGGAGACGAGCGACAACGCGGCCGTGGTGGCCCTCGACGACCAGGGGCGAGTGTGCCTCGTGGGCGAGTGGATCTACCCCCTGGGTGCCTACGGCTGGGCGGTTCCTTCGGGGGCCTTGCACCCGGACGAGGAGCCGCTGGTAGCGGCCCAGCGCGAGCTGCGCGAGGAGACCGGCCTCACGGCCACCCGCTGGGAAGCGCTGGGTTGCTTCCACCTCAGCCAGGGTCTGACGCCACAGGCTAGCTACCTGTTCCTGGCCACGGGGCTCCACCACGGGCCGGCGCGTCCCGAGCCGACCGAGCGGCTGCAAGTGGCGTGGATGCCGCTGGACGAGGCGTGGACACGCGCGTGCGCCGGCGCGCTGAGCGACTCGGTGACGCTGGTAGGCCTGGCCTGGGCGCGCTCGCGCCTCGGGCGCGCGAACTGAGGCCCGGCTAGCCCGTCACTTGCAGGACGATCTTGCCCACGCGGGCGCGGTCGTCCAGCGCCGTCAGGGCAGCCGGCGCCTCGGCGAAGGGGAACTGACGCCAGATCGCCGCGCGCAGGCGCCCGGCGCCTAGCTCGGCCAGTACCCGGGCCAGGTCGGCGCGCGACCCGCCCGTCGAGCCGAGTACCTCCTGCTGCTGCGCGTAGAACGGCGCCAGGTTGAGCGTCACCTCGGCGCCCGTCAGGATCCCGCAGGTGACGTAGCGCCCGAACGGGGCCAGCGCCGCGATGCTGGTGGCCCAGGTGCCTGCGCCCAGCGGATCGACCACCACGTCGACGCCGCGACCATCGGTCCACTCGCGCACGCGCGCCAGCACGTCGTCGGTCCGGTAATCGATCGCCAGCTCGGCGCCCCAGTCACGCAACTGGCGCGCCTTGTCCGCGCCGCCACCCAGCGCTGCCACCCGCGCGCCGCGCAGCCGCGCCATCTGCACCGCGTACAGCCCCACGCCGCCCGTGGCCCCGACGACCAGCACCTGATCGCCGCTGGTGACCCGCGCGCGGTCGAGCATGTGCCAGGCGGTCGTGCCGTCGACGACGGCCGTACAGGCCTCGGCGGGCGCCAGCCCTGCTGGCAGCGGCAGGCAGTTCTGGGCGGGCGCCACCACGTACTCGGCGAAGCCGCCCGGGGCGGTCACCCCGAGCGAGACGGGCGCGCTGCGACCGCGCGGATCGGCGAGGCAGGCTTCCTCGCGGCCGACCAGGCAGTGGCGGCAGCGCCCGCAGAACAGCCGGAACGCCAGCGCCGCCGGCGTGCCGGGCGGCGGCGCACCGTCGGTGCCGGGCCCCAGCGCCTCGACCACGCCGACGATCTCGGCCCCGGGCGTGTGCGGCAGCGGGAGCCAGGAGAAGCGCCCGCCGATCACGCTGCGGTCGATAGGGTTCACGCCGCAATGCGTCACCCGTACGAGCGCCTCGCCGGCCTGCGGCTCGGGTTGTGGGAGGTCGCGGAGGGCGAGTTGCTCGGGTCCACCGAACGCCGTGATCTGCCACGCCTTCATCGTGTCGCCTCCCCTCGGCGCGCCCTGGCGCCTGGAACGCTATGGGGTGCCTGCGCCGATTATACGGAGGGGGCGGGGCGTGCTGGCACGGGCGTTCCGATGGCAGTACGATGAGGACGAGCAACTGTCCGGAGGCCCCATGCGACTCGCCACTTTCCGCGCCCGCGAAGCGCCCGGGCCGCAGTTCGGCGCGCTGCTCAGCGATGGCCGCTTGCTGGCCCTGCGGCCCGCCGCGCTCCTGCTGCTACCCGAGTACAGCCTACCCGACCGCTACGAGGCATCGCGCGTGCTGCGCCACGCGGCCGCCTTCCTGGAGCATGGTGAGGAAGCGTTCGCGCTCGCCTACCGGCTGGTCGAGCGCGCCGAGGAGGAGCTGTCGAACGGCCGCGAGCTGCGCGGCGAGGCCGGGATGCCGCTGGTGTACGCGACGGAGCGCGTCGAGCTGCTGCCACCGGTGCCCCAGCCGGGCAAGATCATCGCCGCCGGCCGCAACTTCGCCGACCACGCGGCCGAGATCGCGGGCGTGCTCCCCGAAGAGGCGCCGTCGGGGTTCATCAAGGTCGCCTCGGCGTTGGTCGGGCACAACGCCGGCGTGATCTATCCGTCGTTCACCCGCCAGCTCGACTACGAGATCGAGATCGCCGCGGTCATCGGCCGGCGAGCGAAGAACGTGGCGCCCGAGGAGGCGCTGCGCCACGTGGCCGGCTACACGATCTTCAACGACCTGACAGCGCGCGACGTGGTGGCCGACGAGCGGCGGCGCGGCAACCACCTGCTGGGCAAGAACTTCGACACCGCTGGGCCGCTCGGCCCGTACCTGGTCACCGCCGACGAGATCCCCGACCCGGGCCAGCTGGAGATGGAGCTGCGCGTGAACGGCGAGCCGCGGCAGCGCGGCAACACGCGCCAGATGCTACACAGCTTCCCGGCGCTGATCGCCTACTGGTCGCGCATGACGCTGTACCCGGGCGACATCATCACCAGCGGCACTCCGTCGGGTGTGGCCGCCGGGCGCCCCGACGACGCCTGGTACCTGCGCCCGGGCGACGTGATCGAGGCGACGGTGGAGCTGCTGGGCACGCTGCGCAA
>JADGHJ010000350.1 GCA_019686175.1 Chloroflexota bacterium
AGCTGACGCGGGCCATCTACCGCCGCGTTCCGGCGCTGGTGGACGAGCGCGCGGGCGCCAACCCCTGGGGCGTGCAGTTCCTCCGCATGTTCGACATGTCCAACGACAGCCACCTGTTCCACTCCGAGCCCGCGCCGGACCGCGTGTCGCTGTACGAGGCGAAGCTATTCCACCAGTTCGACCATCGCTTCGCCACCTACGTGGGCGGGGAGCGCACGCGCGAGGCGACCGCCGCCGAGCACGCCGACCCGCGCTGGCAGCCCACGCCCCGCTACTGGGTGGCGCGCGCGGAGGTCGAGCAGCGCCTGGCCGGCAAATGGGACCGCGCCTGGCTGCTCGCCTGGCGGCGGATTGCGCGGGCCACCGACGAGCGAACCCTCATCGCTAGCGTGCTACCTTGCGTGGGGGTGAACGACGGCGGGGCCTTGCTGCTGATCGGTGTCGAGCACCGAGGGCGCCTTGCCGCTGCTCTACTTGCCTGTTTGGACTCGCTCGTGGTGGACTACTGCGCGCGACACAAGGTCGGCGGCGTGCATCTCGATCAACACCATATCAAGCAGTTCCCCGTGCTGCCGCCAGAGGCGTACACGGCGGACGATCTGGCGTTCATCGTGCCGCGGGTGGTGGAGCTGACCTACACCGCCTGGGACCTGCAGCCGTTCGCCCGCGACTGCGGCTACGACGGCCCGCCGTTCGCCTGGGACGAGGCCCGCCGCGCGCAGCTCCGCGCCGAGCTGGACGCCTACTACGCCGCCCTCTACGGCCTGACGCGCGACGAGCTGCGCTACCTCCTCGACCCGACCGACGTGTACGGCGCGGACTTCCCCGGCGAGACGTTCCGCGTGCTCAAGCAGAACGAACTGAAACGCTACGGCGAGTACCGCACGCAGCGGCTGGTGCTGGCGGCCTGGGACCGCCTGGGCCTCGCCCCGCGCCAGCGCGACGAGCGCTACGCGCCGGCCCCCGCGGCCGTGCCGCCTGCCCCGACGAAAGGCGCTCCCCGTGGCGGCTGACTGCCCGCACCGCCCAGGCGCAAGCGCGGCGCCGAGGGCCGCCCGTCCGTCGCCTCGCCGGCTCCCCCTTCGCCGCCGCAGCTGGCCCTCGCGCGGCTCGCGGCCGCGGGGCCGTGCCGCCCGCCGACCCACCCGCTGGCTGGCAATAGCGCGAGGTAGGCGTGGCAGCTGGGGCGCCGCGCGGTCCTGGCCGCGGTTCGTGCTCGGCGCTGCCTGGTTGCCGCGCGCCTCACGGATCGCCGAGCCTAGCGCGACGGCTCGCCCAGTGTGCCCTGCCGGCCGGCGGGGCCTGCCGCTCTCTACGTGGGCCCGCGGGGCTGCCCTTTGGAGGGCGCAAGCTGCAGGGGCCGCACCGTGCCATCGGCGTGCACGCCGTAGATGAACGGCCTCGGTTCTTGCGCCACGATCGCCTCGAGCTTGTCCCACACTTGGAGCAGCAGCCGCGCCATCGCCCAGCGCGTCAGCTTCGGGCTGAGCAGGACGAAGCAGCCCAGCCGCGCCTGCACGATCGCCTGGCGCTCCGCTTCGTTGAAGCGCAGCCGCTTGTCCCTCGTGATGATGATCCACCCCCGCTGCGCGGCGACCGCCAGCCACTCGTCGTCGGGCGTCGTGGGGTCGAACAGATCGTCGTGCTTCACCACGTCCGCGCCGAGCAGCTTGAGAGCGTCGGGAACGCGCCGGCCCAGGTTGCGGTCGAAGAAGTAGGTCACGCCGCTTGCAACGCGAGGCCTTCGAAGGCGAGCGCGGCGGCCAGCTGCTCGCGCGTCACGCCGAACTCCGCCTCGAGGTCGCTCAGCGACTCGCCAGCCTCGTAGCGCTCGCGGAGCACCCAGGTGGCCACGCCCGCGCGCTCGACGAGCGGCGCGCCGAAGGCGATGCGGGGGTCCACCACGATCGGGACAGAGCGGCCGCGCGGGTACCAGCGCACGGCCCGATGGCCCTCGTAGTCGAGCTGCTCGAACCGCGCCTGAATGAGTTCCGGCCAGGCTAGCTGGCCCCCGCGATCGGCGGCGACCAGCCGGCGCAGCGCCTGCCCACCCTCGTGCTCGATGTACTCCACCAGCACGGACGCGCCGTCGGTCTTCACTTCGAGTTGGGCAAACGGGAACTCGACGGCGAAGGCCTTGCGCAGGTAGGCGTGCGCGCGCCGGAGGTTGTCGAGCGGCACGCCCAGCCGCCGAAAGTCGGCCACGAACGCCACCTCGATGAGCTGCAGGTACGACAGCAGCCCCGGCGCGCGGGCGGGCAGCACGGGGCGCATGCGACGGCCGGGCGTCGCCGCCCCCCGCAGCCAGCGACTGATGGTCTGGGGCGTGGTCTGGGCCAGTCGAGCGGCCTCGGCATAGCGGTAGGCCGGCAGGTACAGCCGGCGCTCCCACGGCTGGGCGGGGTGTGCGGCGCGGGGGCTAGTCATCGCTCGACCTCCACGGCGACGATACCGCGCGGCAGATTCCCGCGCAAGTCCGGCTGGCCTGGGGGCCGACGGCGCTGCTGCTGGCGCGCCGCCGCGGCTAGGCATCGGCGGACCGGCGGCCTGGCGCCAGGCGGCGGTAGTAGTAGGCGCGCCAGCGGCAGGTGGGCGAGCAGTAGCGCTGCACGCCCCAGGCCTCGAACGCGCGGCCGCACTGCGCGCACGTGGCCGAGCGGCGCCGACGCCGGCGGGCCGCTGCCGCGAAAAACGCGCGCGCTTCTGGCGAAAGCTCGGACGAGAGGCTCATACCTGGAGTCTACCACACGCGAGGGGCGCGCGTGGAGGGGGCGGTCATAGGCAGACTCTATGCCTTAGGCACCGGCAATGGGCAAAAACTGATGACTGAACCGCTTGACTGTCCACACGATATGGGCTAGTATGTGGGTGTAAGGCAACAGCAAGCCCCCTGGCTGCTAGGCCCAGCCAGGGGGCGGGAAAGGAGCAAGCGACCATGGCGCTCACTCCCACGGCCCAGGCTACCACGGCGGCGTACGGGGTCGGCAACCGGCTGCACGCCGCCGACCAGCTCCAGGCCCTGGCCCAGCTCACCCCCGCCACCCTGCGGCGGCTGGAGCGCGCGTTTGCCCTCGTGCGCCAGGGCGCCGTGCGGCCAGGGCTGGCCCGCGGCACCTACTGGGTGCGCAGCCAGCGCACGGGCGACGAGTACCTGGTGACCGTGACGGCCACGGCGCGCGGCGTGGCGATCGACTGCGCGTGCCCCGACGCCGCCGGGGGCAGCCTCTGCAAGCACGCGCCGGCGGTGATGCTCCACCGCCGGCTGGGTGGGGAGGACGCCCCCCCACCCGTGGCCGCGCGGCAGGCCCTCGGCCCGTGGCCGATGCGCTGCGATGCGG
>JADGHJ010000351.1 GCA_019686175.1 Chloroflexota bacterium
GGGGGGGGGGCCCCGGGGGGGGGGGGGGGCCGGCCCGCCGCGCCCCCACCGCACCCGCCGCGGCCGGCCGCGGCGGCCGAGGCCCCCGCTCCACAGTTGACGCGCGTGCGCTTCGGCTCGCCCCAGGCCGTCTCCGACGCGGGGGTGTTTCTCGGGCGCGAGCGCGGGTTCTTCCAGGCACAGGGTATCGAGGTAGAGACGATCCCCTTCGACAGCGGCCCGAACGTGATCGCGCCGCTGGGGAGCGGCGAGCTGGAGGTGGGCGGCGGCAACTTCAACCTGGCCGTGCTCAACGCCGTGGACCGCGGCGTGGGCATCAAGATCGTCGCCGACAAGGGGCAGTCGCGACCGGGGTTCGAGTTCTCGCAGCTTCCGGTGCGCCGCGACTTGATCGAGAGCGGCGCGGTGCGCACCCCGGCTGACCTGCGCGGCCGGCGGCTAGGCGTGGCCTCACTGCGAGCGGGCGCCGAGGTAATCGCCGCCCGAGTGCTGCTCCAGGGCGGCCTGACGGTCGATGACGTCGACCTGACGGTGCTGAGCTATCCCGACATGCTGACGGCGCTAGCCAATGGGGCGATCGACGGCGGCGTGCTCATCGAGCCGACGCTCAGCGCGGCGGTCAGCCGTGGCCTGGTGGCCATGTGGGAGCCCGGGTTCACGAGCGTGGCGTTCAACGGTCCCTACCAGGCCGGGGTGCTGTACTTCTCCGACCGCTTCGCGGCCCAGACCGACCTCGCGCGCCGCTTCATGGTCGCCTACCTCCAGGGCGTGCGCGTGTACAACGACGCCTTCGTCAAGGGCATCGGCCGCGCCGACGTGATCCGCGTGCTGACCCAGGAGACACCGATCAGGGACCCAGCCGTGTACGACCAGATGAACATGGCCGGACTGGACCCGGATGGTCGTCTCCAGCGGGCCAGCATGCAGATCGAGCTGGACTACTTCCGCCAGCGCGGCTACTACACCGGCGCCCAGACCGTGGACAGCGTGGTGGACTCCAGCTTCGCCGAGTACGCTGCCGCCCTGCTCGGCCCCTACGAGTAGGCGAGCGTGCGGCCCACGCGGCGACACCAGCGAGCAGCGCTGTGGACGAACTGATCGAACGCGGCCGCAACTGGCTGGCGGGCGTCCTGCTGGTGGCCGCACTGGGCGCCGCGGTGGCGCTGGCCGCGCCGCTGCTCCAGCGCCCGGCCGCGCCGCCGGTGCAACTGGTGGCCAGCAGCACCGCGCCGGCCACCGTACAAGTCCACGTCGTGGGCGCCGTGCGCCAGCCCGGGGTGTACGCGCTGCCGGCGGGCAGCCGCGTGGCCGACGCGGTCGAGGCGGCCGGCGCGGCGGAGGACGCCGACCTGGCGGCGCTAAATCTCGCCGCGCGGCTCTCCGACGGCCAGCGAGTACGGGTGCCCCAGGTGGGCGAGGGCGCTGCGGCTCCCACCGCGGCCAGCCATCGCCCACGCTCCGCGGCCGCGCCCCCCGGCCGCGTGAACCTCAACACCGCCACGGCGGCCGACCTCGACGCGTTGCCCGGCATCGGCCCGGTGCTGGCCCGCCGCATCCTCGACTATCGCGAACAACACGGCCCGTTCGCCGCCGTGGAGCAGCTCCGCGACGCGCGCTTGCTCCCCCGCGCCACCTACGAGCGGGTGCGCGAGTACCTGACCGTGGACTGACCCGCGGCTAGCCCCCTCGTCCGCACCTCCTGGCTCTGTGCTATACCTGCTATGAGCAATTCTAGGAGGAGGGGGCGTGCGCCGATGTGGGAACAGTGGCGTCAGCAGGTGTTGGTCCGCTTCTGGCCGCCGATGCCCGCCGTCGTGGCGGCCGGCGTGTTGAGCGCCTACTACTTTGGCCTTACAGGCACGTTCTGGGCGGTAACGGGTGAGTTCACCCGCTGGGGTGGCCACCTGCTCCAACTCGCAGGCCTGCATCCCGAGACCTGGGGCTACTTCCAGGTGATCGGCCTGCAGGGCACGCCGTGGGACCGCGTGGACGGCTGGGTCATCTTCGGCATGTTCGCCGGGGCGCTGGCAGCGGCGCTGCTGGCCGAGAACGTGAAGCTGCGCCGCGTGCGCCACGGACGCCGCCTCGCACAAGCGCTGGTCGGCGGCATGCTAGCTGGCTTCGGGGCGCGGCTCGCCATGGGCTGCAACCTCGCTGCCTTCTTCACGGGCATCCCCCAGTTCTCGCTCCATGCCTGGGCCTTCACCATCGGTACCGCGCTCGGCACCTACCTTGGGGTGAAGCTGGTGCTCCACCCCTGGCTGCGCGGCGACGCGCGGGCCGAGCGCGTGCGGGCGACCGCGGTCACGACCGAGGAGACGCGCCCGCGCTCGCGGGTCTGGCAGCCGCGACTCGGCGTGGTAGTCGGGGTGGGGTTCGCCCTGGTGGCGCTCCTGGTAGCGCTGGGGCAGCCGAAGCTGGGCATCGCCGGCCTGTTCGGGCTCGCGTTCGGCGTGCTGATCGAGCGCGGCCAGATCTGCTTCACGTCGGCGTTCCGGGACCTGTGGGTAACGGGGCGCGCCACCATGGCCAAGGCCCTGGTGCTGGGCATGGCCGCCAGCGCCATCGGCACCGCCGCGTTCATGCAGCTCGGCGTGGCGCCGAAGGTGTACTGGCTGGGCCCCGGCGCGGCCATCGGCGGCCTGCTGTTCGGCCTGGGCATCGTCATCGCGGGCGGCTGCGAGACGGGCTGGATGTACCGCTCAATGGAGGGACAGGTGCACTTCTGGGTGGTCGGCGTGGGCAACATCCTCGGCGCCACGCTGCTCGCCTGGGCCTGGGACGCCCTGGGACTGTACGCCGCGCTGGTCGCCCCCTGGCCGAAGGTGTACCTGGTCGACCAGTTCGGCTGGCTGGGCGGCCTGCTGATCACCTACGGCCTGCTGCTGGCCGCGTACCTGTTCCTGGTCTGGTGGGAAGCCCGCACGACCTATCACGGGCTCCAACCAGCCCCCACGCCGGCGCCGCAGCTCCGCAAGGGAGTGGCGCATGGCCGCTGAGCCCGAGCCGATCGTCCCAACGCACCGCCTCGACGTGCAGGGCGAGCCTTGACCGTACCCGGCTGTCGCCGCGCTGGATGCGCTGGCCGAACTACCGCCGGGAGCGGTCCTGGAGGTGATCACTGACTGCCCGCAGTCGGTGAACAGCATCCCGCTCGAGGCGCCCCGCCACGGCTACGAGCTGTTGGCGCAGCGCCAGGAGGGGCCGACCCTGCGCTTCTACATCCGCGTACCGGAGTCGGAATAGCGCGTGCACGGAGCGGGCGGCTGCGCCCGCCCCCTACGGGCCCCCGCCCCGCCGGGGGCCCCCCGCCCGGCCGG
>JADGHJ010000352.1 GCA_019686175.1 Chloroflexota bacterium
GGGTACCTCCGGCCCCCCTGCCGGCCCAGGCTCGCCAGCCGGGCCGCCGTGGGAGTGCCCGGCCCCCCCCACGGGACCGCCCCAGGGGGGGGCTCCTACGATGATCACCGGCCCAGGGTAGCCGCCATAGGCGTAGCCACCGTACCAACTCGGTGCGGGCGTCGTCGTGGCCGCGAACTGCTGGATCCACGAGCGATCCAGTCCAAAGGCAATCGCGTACGGCAGGTACTTCTCGAACTGCTCACGCTCGCGGGCTGCGTGCCCGTCAGCGGCCTCGGCCAGATAGCGCCGGAACGCCTGCCAGCGCCGCGCCGCCAGCGCTCCGGCCCGTGTCCGCCGGGGCATGTGGGGAGCCGTCAGTAGCAGGACGCCGCCCACGAGCAGCAGGGCGACCGCCGGTAGCCAGGCCAAGCCCGTGTAGCGACCCAGGAGCGCATTGCCGACCACCCAGCCCATGATCGCAAGCACGCACAAGGCCACGCCCCACACTTGATATCGGCGCCGCACCGCTTCCGGATTGTGCGGGAACAGCCCCGCCCGCACAGCCTCCTCGTACAGCGCCTGCTTCAGCACGGGCCAAGTGCCGGCAAACGTCTGCCACGCCTGCGACATGCGGGCCTGTGTCCCCTCGCCGAACAGGGCGATCACGAGCTGACGCTCGTAGGGGCGCAGGTCGCGCGTGTCGGCGGTCAAGCGCTCCAGCAGGTAATCTCGCTCGCCGCCTTCGGCGATCGGCGTGATACGGATGACACCACGGTTGGCGAGATCGATCAGCGCGGCGACCACATCCTGACTGTCGGCGCGCTCGTCCAGCAGCACGCCGACGAGCGGCGCCGGCAGGGCGTCCGGGGGCTCGCGCAGCAACGGGGGAACCGCGCCGACCGTCGGATCCCGCCCGCCGGCGGCCCAGCGCAGCGCGATCCATCCCAGCCCCACCGCCAGGACCAGCAGCCCGAACACTAGCATGAGGAAATCGAGCGCGGGCCGCAGGTTCTGCTGCAGCCAGTCCTCGCGGTCGGCTGCTGCTTGCCAGGCCGGGGGCGCCGCATTCACCAGCCCGTGCGGGAACTGCAATCGCACCACCAAGGGCTCGCCGGGGGGCAGGTCGGTGACGACCCACTCGACGGTGCGCCCGTCCAGGACCGCGAACCGGGCGTTCAGGCGCTCCGGGTAGGTCGCGGCGCGCAGACCATCGGGCGCTACCTCGGCTGGAAGCTGGACCCGTACGCGCGCCTCGCGCACGGGGAACCGGCGGTCCGGCTCGATCGCCGGCCAGTACACCTGGTCCCCACCGGGGTAGATGCGGAGCGCGCCCTGCGCCAGATAGCGGATCTCGAACGTGCGACGCTCGTCTCTCACCGCAGGGAACCACCAGAAGACTTTCAGGCGGTTGCCCTCTGGCTGCACATAGTAGGTGTACGGTTCCTCGGTGGGCGAGTTGACCCGGCGGTAGTCGCGGCCCGCTTCGCCGACGACCAGGTCGCGGATCGCTTCCACGCGCGCCGTCTCGATCGACGTCTCGCCGCGCCGGTACGGTCCACCGCCTAGGTAGAACGTCTGCCGCTCGGTGACCGCCAGCGCGCCATCGGGCTGCACCGCCAGGTCGATAGCGTACTCCTCGGCGACCACACCCGTTTGCGCGGCGACCGGGCACGCGGGCACGAGGCCGGCGATCACCCAGGCGGCGAGCAGGGCCAGGAGCGCCAGGCCTGCCCCGCGCGCTCCTGCCGGCCATCCACCGCACCGCGCCTGGCGGCGAGCGAGGGGCGGGCGGCGCCTGGCGGCGCCGCTCCGGGGTGACCAACTCACTCACTCACTCCTCTGCGTACCAACGGGCGCCTACCGGGTGCAGCGCCGCATGAGCCCGCCCTCTGCCGGGATTGTACGGGCCAGCCAGCAGCCTGCCAACCTGAGAAGCCGTCAGCAGCTGCTCACCGCCAGTAGCCGTCACTAGGCGTCGCGCCGCGCTCCCAAAGGGTACGTTGGGAGCTACTGCCGCAGGGCGGGCTTGACGACACAGTGCGCGCAGTCCTACCATCCGGGCGCCTGCCAGCCGCTGAGGGAAACGTTGACGTATCGGGCCGGCTGGCACATCACGGTCGGAGCGTGCCGGACGCACTTCCCGCCCGGCGCACCCTCTGAACGCTCGGCTCGAACCCAGGGACGCTGACCACTGAAGGGGGCATGCGATGGCTACGCCGTTCCGTCTGGCGACCGTCGAACATCAAGGGCAGCCGCGCCCCGCGCTCCTCGTGGAGGACATCTGGCTCGATCTGACCGCGGCCACCGCGGACCAACGCCTCGGCGCGCCGACGAGCCTGCCGGCCGGAGCGGGCAGCCTGCTCGCGCTGCTGCAGGCTTGGGATCGCTGGCTGCCCTGGCTCCGCAGCCTGGCGGAGCAGGCCCCCCGTGGCGAACTGCCGGCCACCCTGCGGCTGCCCGCCGACCCGGGCGCGCTGCGCCTCCCGTTCATGCCCCGGCAGATCTTCGCCGCGGGCGCCAACTACTACGGCCATGCCGTCGAGATGGGCGGGGCGCGCCCCAACAAGAGCGAGCAGCAGCCGTACTTCTTCTGCAAGCTGCTCAGCAGCGTGATCGGCCCCGGCGAGCAGATCGTGATCCCGCCGCCCGTGACGCAGACCGACTGGGAGGCCGAGTTGGTCGCGGTGATCGGCCGCCCGGCCGCGAACGTGACGCCGGCCGAGGCGCTGGACTACGTGGCGGCGTACACCATCATGAACGACGTCTCCTGCCGCAACTTCGGGCGCCGCACCGACCAGCCGTTCGGCATGGACTGGATCTTGATGAAGGGCTGGCGCACCTTCGGGCCCATTGGTCCCTGGCTGGTGCCCGCCGAATTCGTGCCCGACCCCCAGAAGCTCCAAGTGCGTCTCTGGGTCAACGACCGGCTGGAGCAGGACTTCAACACCGACGACATGATCCACACCACCGCCGAGCAGATCGCCTGGCTCTCGCGCGTGGCACCGCTGCAGCCCGGCGATGTCGTTTCCACGGGGACCGGGGCCGGCGTGGGGCGACCGAAGGGTCGCTTCCTGCAGCCCGGCGACCGCGTGACTATCGAGATCGAGCGCATCGGCCGGCTGGAGAACCCGGTCGTCGCCGGCTGAGGGCGACGCGCGCCACGGCGCCCGCTTGACGCCACCGAACAGATGTACTACGCTGGGGCCATGGCGCGCGTCACCTGCATCGAGATCGACTGCCAGACGGCGCTGAACCGCGTGCGGGGCATGCCGTTCCGCTGGTCGCTCAACCCCTATGCCGGCTGCGCGCACGCCTG
>JADGHJ010000064.1 GCA_019686175.1 Chloroflexota bacterium
GACGCCGTAGCGCGGCTTGGAGAACTCCTCCATGTAGCGCGTGACGTAGCGCGGCTTCCGCTTGGCGAACTCGAAGCTCTTCTCGTCGTACTCGTCGTCATAGCAGACCGGCTCAAGGAAGAACGGCACATCGAGGGCGGCGCACTCGGCACCCACCCGCTCGATGAAGGCGTGCTTGATGGTGTTGATCCGCTCCTCGTCGAACGGGTTGTAGTACATCAGGATCTTGATGGCATTGGCGCCCGCCTCGACCAGCCGCCGCACGCTCCACTCATCGAGCAGGTCGGGCAGCCGGCCCTTCACGCTGGCGTCGTAGCCCGTCTTCTCGTAAGCCAGCAGCACGCCGGTGCCCGGCGCGCGGCGCTGGAGCGCCTCGAGGCCGTACTCGGGGTCGAGCAGGATGGCGCTGGCGTAGCGCGTGAGGATCTCGGCGACAGCCGTCTTGAACTCGCGCAGGTCGTGAGCGTCGGCCTTGCCGCCCTCCCCGCGCGCGGTGGCGATGGCCTTGCGCAGCGAGCCGCGCTGGTCCATCGCGGCGGCGGCGATCACGCCGCGCTCGTTCGCGCAGGCCTCGATACCCGCAAACTTGCCCTTGGACATGCGTACTTTCGCTGCGGTTGCCATGCTGCCCTCCTCCACACTGAGTGAGCGTTGCTGCCAGGCGCCCGCGTCGTCCGGTACGCGGGCGCTGCTGTTCACGATACCAGGCCAACGCGCTGCCGCAAAGGCCTGGGGGCGTCGACGACGCCCAGTGGGCCGCCTTACTGGCGGCCGCGGGCCTCGTTCACCGCCCGGATCTCCTTGCCCACGATGCGGCCCTGGGGATCGACCTGGTAGATGTACACCTCGCCGGTGCCGATCTCCAGCTTGGGGATGTCCGCGTCGCTGATGTTCTCGAGGTATTTGACTAGTGCGCGCAGGCTGTTGCCGTGCGCCGCGATGATCACGTTGCGGCCCTCGCGCAGCTGGGGCAGGATCTCGCGCTCGTAGTACGGCACGACGCGCGCGTACACATCCTTGAGCGTCTCGCCGCCCGGCACCGGGTAGTCCCAGCTGCGGCGCCACTTCAGGAACTGCTCCTCGCCGTACTCTTCCAGGATCTTCCACTTGTTCTTGCCCGTGAGGTCGCCGTAGTCGCGCTCGTTGAGCGCCGGGTCGGCGATCACCGGCAGGTCCTCCCGCCCGAGCGTCCGTTTGATCTCGTCGAGCGTCTGCTGCGCGCGCGTGAGCGCCGAGGTGTAGCCGAGGTCCAGTGGGATGTCGCGCAGCGCCTCGCCCGCACGCCGGGCCTCGGCGAAGCCCTCGGACGACAGCGGCACATCTCTCCAGCCCGTCCAGAGCCCCTGCGCGTTCCACTCCGACTGCCCGTGTCGCACCAGCACCAAATATGCCATCGCTCCCTCGCAGTCTCGCCCCGCCGGGCGTGCTGGCGATGCCCGCTCTTGAGGATAGCAGCTCCGGCCCCGTGCTCAGCGACGCCGCTGAGCAGCGCGGTCGAGAGCAGCCCTTAGGAGGAGCGGGGCGCCCCATCACGGATGCGCGCCGTCCCGTCCGATGCGGGCGGGACGGCGATGGTCGGGTCCTGCGCCGCGCTGCGCCAGAGGTACCAGGTGGCGAAGGTGCGCCACGGCCGCCACGGCTCGGCCAGCGCGCGCAGCACCGCCGCCCGCGGCAGGGTCTCCAGACCGTACTCGCGGCGCACCGCGGCGCGGAACCCCAGGTCGTCCACGGGCAGCACGTCCGGCCGGCCCAGTCCGAAGATGAGCAGCATCTCCGCGCTCCAGCGCCCGATGCCCTTGACGACCGTGAGCCGCTGGATCACGGCCTCATCGTCGAGCGCGTCGAGCGCCGCCAGGTCGAGCTGGCCGCCGTGCACACGCGCCGCGAGGTCGAGCACGTAGCGCGCCTTCGCTTGCGACAGGCCACAGGCGCGCAGCCCCGGCTCGCCCAGCGCCAGCACCCCCGCCGGCGTCAGCGGCGCCGGCTGGAAGCAGGCCGCCAGCCGCGCGCGCACGCTGGCCGCTGCCCGCACGGAGATTTGCTGGCCGACGATGGTGCCGACCAGCGCGGCGAAGTAGTCGGGCTCGTGGCGGATGGTCGGGGGGCCTATCCGCGCGATGAGCCGCGCCAGCACCGGGTCCGCCACGCGCAGGTGGGCCACGGCGGCGGCCTGCTGCGCCGGGTCGCGCGTGGCGGGGAGGATCGAGAGGGGCTCCGGACGCACGTTCACGATCTCCTCATCTCGACGGTCCTGATGGCAATTGGCTCCCACAGCTAGCGCAACCGGGCGTTGCCCGTGGGCGCGGACCCGCCGCGTGCGGCCGCCAGGGCGCCGACCTGCGCGCTCTGGCGCCTCCCGTTCAGACCATCCCGCTTGTTCCTCCGCCGTGAGTGCAGGGCAAGATACTCGTTGAGCCCCTCTCGGGTCGTGATCCAGGTGCGTCCCGCCTTTCGGGCCCGCAGCTTACCCCGCTCCGCCTGTTGTACGAGGGTATGGGGCGAGAGGCCGCTGAGGCGTGCGGCCTCGGCGAGTGTAAGCACCTCGTCCAGCGGATTCGTGGGCGCTGGCTGTTTCGACACGCTCATCTCACCATCCAGTCGCGTCCTCATGGAAGTTGGGGGCAGCTGGTGTGTCGCCGCTCACCCGCCCGAGACGCCCACCTGCCGGATCCCTCGTTTAGCTCCTGCTATGACTCGCCGACGTGCGAGGCGGGTGCCGGTAGGCTGCCGCGGCCCTGCCTGCGCAAGCCTTGCATGATCGCCAGGGTCTCCATGGCACTGACCCCGAAGCGCCGGAGCGCGTAGCCCGCCATCTCGATGGCCAGCTCGCGCTCCCCTAGCAACGCTTCGCGCACATGGCGCTGGAGATAGGTCCATTCCTGCTCGCTGTGGGTGCGCGCGATGATATCGAGCCGTGGGGCGGTCTGACGCGCGTAGTCGACGATTTGTCGCGTGGCCGCGGGGTCCGGAATCGCCACGAGCAGGATACGCGCCCGGGGTAAGTTGAGGCGCTCGAGGAGTACCGAGTTGCTGGCATCACCCCACAACGCCAGAATGCCGCGTTGGCGAAGGTGTTCGACCAACTGTCGGTTCTGCTCGACCACGACGTAGCGGAAGCCTCGCCGCTCCAGGGCTTGGCCAATGACACTCCCCACGCGCCCGTACCCACAAATTACCGCATGCCCGCGAAGCTGCTGCTCATCCGCATCGGGCGGCAGCTTCGCCAGCTTGCCGGCGCGCCGATCGAGGAACGCCGCGAGCCACGGCTGCTGACGCAACCATGCCTCGACCGGCTCGATGGCATTGAACAGCAGCGGATTGAGCACGATCGAGAAGAGCGCGCCCGAGATGATCAGGTCGTACCCCTCGCGCGGCAAGAGAGCGAGCTGGAGACCGAGTGCCGCTAGGATGAACGAGAACTCGCCGATCTGGGCCAGCCCTGCAGCCACGGTGAGGCCGGTTCGGATCGGGTAGCCGAACGCGAACACGATCAAGAACGCGACCAGCGGCTTGGCGACGAGGATCACCAGGAGCACCGCGAGCGCCTGGCCGGGAGACGATAGCACGAACGACGGGTCGAACAGCATGCCAACCGAGACGAAGAACAGGACCGAGAACGCGTCGCGCAACGGGAGGGCATCCGCCGCCGCCTGGTGGCTCAGGTCCGACTCCCCGACCACCACCCCTGCGATGAAGGCGCCCAGGGCCAGCGAGACACCGAACACGGTGGCCGCGCCGAACGCCACGCCAAGCGCCACGGCGAGCACACCGAGGGTGAATAGCTCTCGGGAGCCGGTCCGTGCCACCTGCACGAGTAGCCAGGGCACCAGGCGTGCGCCGACGAACAACATCAACAGGGCGAACACCGCCACCTTGCCGAGCGTGAACAGCAACGCGAGCGCGACGTTGTCGCCGAACCACTCAGTGGCGAGCGTACTGGCCGTCTGCCCGCCGGCCCCTGCGGCCAGCGCGGGCAGGATGACCAACGCGATCACGGTGAAGAGGTCCTCGACGATCAGCCAGCCGACGGCCACCTTGCCATGCACGGATTCGAGCGCATGCCGGTCCATGAGGGCGCGCAGCAACACCACCGTGCTGGCGACGGACAGGGCGAGGCCGAAGACCACCCCGGCGCTCACCGACCACCCCCAGGCCAGGGTCAGCAAGGTGCCCAGCGCCGTCGCGACCGCGCTCTGACCGACGGCACCCGCGATGGCGATCGCTCGTACGGCCAGCAGGTCGCGGAGCGAGAAGTGGATGCCCACGCCGAACATCAGGAGGATGACCCCGATCTCGGCCAACTGCCCGGCGAGGTTGACATCCGCGACAAAGCCCGGCGTGAAGGGGCCGATCGCGACCCCGGCCAGGAGGTAGCCGATGAGCGGCGGGAGGTGCAGGCGACTCGCGAGGAAGCCGAAGAAGAAGGCCAGCAGGAAGGCGAGGGTGATGTTCGCGATCAGCGCGGTCTCGTGGGCCACTAACCATCCCCTGGGAGTTCACGGGCTGCGCTTCACGGCGCCCGCGCGGCCGCGCGGAGCCCCCCACGCCGCGCCCGGCCCATGGCCCAGCCTGGGCTCGGTAGTCGGTCGGCTGCCGAGCACGCCAGACGCCAGGAACCGGATCCCCAAGAGGTTATAGACGATAGCATCTATAGCTTCACGTCGGGCGGTCCGGTGCCGCGGTTCATCCGCTGTCCGTGGCCACGACGGCGGCAGCCCTCGCGCACGCGGCCGGCGCCCCGGGCACGCCCCGAAAGCCGCCGCTCGGTGGGTTTTTGGGTCACTATGGTGGACAGTGTGTCAACAAGTAGTGTATACTCTGGGGTAAGATGGATTTGATGCAGTTTCGGGCCAGGCGACGCGGGGCGTGAACCATCGGGTTCGCGCCCCGTTCTTTGTGAATGGCCGATTCGCGCCGGTTAGGAGGTGGCCCGTCTGCAAGGAGGATCGAGTTCTTGGTCAAGGCTGTAGTCTCCCCCTTTGAAGCGCTGGGCCTCTCCCCGGCGCTGCTGCGGGCCCTCGACGCCATGGGCTACGAGCGGCCCACCGAGATCCAGGAGCGCGTCATCCCGCTGCTGCTCGCCGACCGCGACGTGATCGGGCAGGCGCAGACCGGCACGGGCAAGACCGCGGCGTTCGGGATCCCCATCGTCGAGCGCAGCGATCCCGAGCGCGCGGAGGTACAGGCGCTGGTCCTGGCCCCCACGCGCGAGCTGGCCGTCCAGATCACGCAGGAGCTGCGCGCGCTGGCGCAGTTCCGCCCACTCGCGATCGCCACGATCTACGGCGGCAGCAGCATGCGCGCGCAGCTCGATGCGCTGGCACGGGGCGCTCAAGTGGTAGTCGGCACTCCGGGCCGCATCCTCGACCACCTGGGCCGCGGGACGCTCGACCTGTCGCGGGTGCGCCTGCTGGTGCTGGACGAGGCCGACCGCATGCTGGACATGGGGTTCATGCCGGACGTCGAGCGCATCCTGCGTCGGCTGCCGCGCGACCGCCAGACCGCGCTGTTCTCCGCGACCGTGCCGCTGATCATCAAGCGCCTGGCGCTACGCTATATGCGGGCGCCGGAGCACGTCGCGGTGCGCCCGGAGGAGCCGACCGTCGAGACGGTCGAGCAGGTGTACTACGAGGTGGCCGAGCGCGACAAGCTCGACGGGCTGTGCTACGTGCTGGACACGGAGCAACCGCAGCAGGCCATCATCTTCTGCCATATGCAGGTCACGGTGGACCGCGTGCACCGCGCGCTGGTGCGGCGCGGCTATCAGGCCGAGGCGTTGCACGGCAACCTGCGCCAGAGCCAGCGCGAGCGGATCCTGCACGACTTCCGCACGGGCAAGCTGCCGCTGCTGGTGGCGACCAACGTGGCCGCCCGCGGGCTCGACATCCCGGCGGTGTCGCACGTGATCAACTACGACATCCCCGAGGACGCCGAGACGTACGTGCACCGCATCGGCCGCACGGCACGCGCCGGCCGGCCGGGCAAGGCGATCACCTTCGTGGCAGAGTGGGACGGCGAGGCGTGGGCGGCCATCCGCAAGCTGGCCGGCGAGGCGATCCGCGAGCAACGCCTGCCGCTGTACGGCTGACGCCCCCGCGCCGCCGGGCGCTTCCTTCTCGCCCTACAATAGTGCAGGACAGGAATAGCTGGCCCGCACCACGCGGTGCGAGACCTGCGCTGAGGCCGGGAGGGGCTGTATGGCCGCGAAGACGTACCCGTTGCTGCCCGTCGAGGAAGCGGCGGCGCTGATCCTCCAGCACACGGCGCCGCTGGGCACCGAGCGCGTACGCGCCAGCGAGGCGTACGGCCGCGTGCTGGCCCGTGAGCTGCGAGCGCCCATTCCCATGCCGCCGTTCGATGCCTCCACGGTCGATGGCTACGCCGTGCTCTCCACCGACAGCAGCCCGCGCCGGCAGGTGCTGGCGGTAATCACCGCCGGGCGGCCGGTCGCCACGCCGGTGGCTGCTGGCACCGCGGTGCGCATCATGACCGGCGGGCCACTCCCCCCGGGCGCCGACGCCGTGATCATGCAGGAGTACACCCGGCAGGAGGACGGCACGGTGGTGCTGCAGCGCGCGGTGCGCGCCGGGGAGAACGTCAACCCACGCGGCGCGGACATCGCCGAGGGCCAGGTGGTGCTCACGCCCGGCACGCCGCTCGGCCCGGCCGAGCTGGGGCTGCTGGCCTCACTGGGCGTCACCGAGGTCGAGGTGTATCGGCGCCCGCGCGTGGCGGTGCTCTCGACGGGCGACGAGATCGTGGAGGCCGAGCAGGAGGTGCCGTACGGCGCCATCCGCGACAGCAACCGGCCATCACTGATGGCGGCGGTGCGCGAGGCTGGGGGCGAGCCCCTGTCGCTGGGCATCGCCCGGGACGACGAGGACGTCCAGCGGCGGCTCATCCGTCAGGGCCTCGAGCAGGCCGACGTGCTGCTTACCTCGGGCGGGGTGTCGGTCGGCACGCGCGACCTGATCAAGCCGCTGCTAGAGGAGCTCGGCACGGTGTACATCGGCCAGGTGGCGCTCAAGCCCGGCAAGCCGCTCACCTTTGCCCGCGTGGGAGAGCGCCTGGCGTTCGGGCTGCCGGGCAACCCCGTGTCGTCGCTGGTGAGCTTCGAGGTGTTCGTGCGGCCGGCGCTACGCAAGCTGCAGGGCCACGCGCGGCTGCACCGGCCCACGGTCGAGGTCGTGCTGGAGCACGACGTGCGCAAGACGCCTGACCGCACGGAGTACCAGCGGGCGATCGTGACCTACCATCCTGATGGAACGTTGCGCGCTCGCACCACCGGCTCCCAGGCATCGAGCCGGCTGCTGTCGATGGTGGGGGCCAACGCGCTGCTGCACGTCCCGCCCGGCCAGGGTGTGCTGCCCGCCGGGACGCGCACGCGCGCGCTGCTGGTCGGGGAGCTACTCACCGCCTAGCGCCGCGCACGGTGGGGGAGGGGAAGCGAGCGTGGAGGGGGCGCATGGAGCCATCGTCGGTCGCGGCCGACTCCTACTCCGCCCTGGAGCGACGCTTCCTCGGACCGTTCCGCCAGGCCCTGCTCGCGCTCACACGGCCCGTCGTGAGTGGGCTCGCGCGGGCGGGTGTGTCGCCCAACGCGCTGTCGCTGAGCCAGATCCCGGGCGGCTTCATCGTGTTGGCGCTGGTGCCCGAGCACCCGCGCTGGGCGTTCGTGCTGTTCTTGGCCCTGTTGCTGCTCGACGGGCTCGACGGCGCACTGGCCCGCGCCACGGGTCAGGCGTCGGCGTTTGGCGCCCTGATCGACCAGTACAGCGACCACGTCCGCGAGGTGACAGTGGTTGGCGGGATGGCCCTGTTCGGGGCGCTAGCGGTGCTGCCGGCCGTGTTGTACGGGCTGATCTACACAGGGCTCAACCTCACCGTGTACCTGGCCAACCTGCGCGGCGTCCCCGTGCCGTGGGCGATCAAGTCGTACCTGGTCGTGTACCCCGCCTTGTTCCTCTATCTGTGGTTCGGCGCCGAGCTGCTGACCCCCGCGGTGGTGCTGTCGGAGGCGCTGATGGCAGTGGTCATCGCGCTGGGCCTGCGCAACCTCAGCCGCGCGCTGTAGCCCCTGTCGCCTCCCGGTACCAGTCGAGGATCTCCCCGGGCAGCATGAACGCTGTGTCGGGCTGGCTCTTCAAGTAGGCGCAGAGCTGGTCGAAAAACCCGATGCGGTGCGCCGCGCCGGTGATATAGGGGTGGACGGACACGCACAGCACGCGCGCCGACTCGGCGCCCTCGGCATGGAGGGTCTCGAAGGCGTAGCGGGTGCGGTGGAGCAGCTCGGGCGAGGGGTGGTGCTGCACCAGGTACACGACGATGTCGTTCAGCTCGACGGTGTACGGGATGCTGTACATCTGGCCAGCCTGCACGCGCAGGGGATACGGCTGGTCGTCGTGGCACCAGTCGCAGACGTACTCGATGCCGTGCTCGGCGAGGATGTCCAGCGTCTGCAGGGTCTCGTGCAGCCCGGGTCCCATCCAACCGCGCACGCGCTGGCCCGTGCGCTCGTGGATCGTCTGGAGAGTCCGGGCGATCACCGCGCGTTCGTCGGGCTCCAGGGGCAGCGCGCGCTGCTTGAACCCGTGGCCGATGATCTCCCAGCCGGCGCGCACGCAGGCCTCGACGATCGCGGGGTAGCTCTCGCAGACCGAGGCGTTGAGGCTGAGGCCCGCGCGGATGCCGTGGCGATCGAGCACGCGCTTGATCCGCCAGATACCGACCCGCAGCCCGTACTCGTACCAGCCGTAGTTGGGGATATCCGGCACGATCTGGGCGCCCTGCGGCGCGGGGATCACGGTGCGCGCCATCGGCTGCTGGATGTCCCACTCCTCGACGTTGACCGCGACCCACACCGCGACGCGCGCACCGCCGGGGAGGCGCAGGGGGGGCCGGTCGAAGATCGGCGAGTAGTCAGCGCGCGGCCAGAGCATGGCCCACCTCCGGGCGTTGGTCGGTGTCGCCAGGCGCCGCCAGTATAGGCAACCCCGCACAGCCCGGCAAGCCTGCTAACCGGGCGGCGCTCGCCCTCTGCTCGCCAGGCCCTTGCTTCGATGAAGATAAGAGACCTATTATCGTTGCTGGACCATGGTGCGAGGGAGGGCGCATGCCGGCGGGCGAAGGCTGTAGGGTGGCGCTGGGCCGAGGCCGGGCTCGCCGGTGGCGATGGACCGCAGCGTTACTCGTGTTGGCAGCATGGCTGCTGGCCAGCGCCTGCACGGCACCGGCCTCGGTCGCGCCCGACCCAACGCCCGTGCGGCCACCACCTACCCGCCCCGCACTGGACGGCGAGCCGGCGGCGAGCGCGCGGCTCCTGTCGACGGAGCGGCAGCCACCGACGGTCACCGCACCGACGGCGACGCCCGCGCCCCAGGTGGCACCGGGGAGCGACCTGACCCTCGACGAGTTCTTCGTCCATGTGCCGCCCTCGACGGACGGGCAGCTTCAGGTGCTCGTGGCGCTGCATGGCATGGAGGGCAATGGTCCGGCGTTCGCCCGGCCGCTGATCGCGCGGGCCGATCGGGAGGGCTGGCTGCTGGTGGCGCCCACCTTCGAGTATGGGGACTGGCAGGACCCGGCACAGCTGATCCGTGAGGAGTGCAGTGGCTTCATCCCGCGCCTGTACGCCTTCCTCAACGAGCTGCCGGGGCGGACTGGGCTCGATCTCGCCCCTCGGGTGGTGATCTTCGGCGCGTCCCGCGGGGCGCAGCTCGCGCACCGCTTCGCCCTCGTGTATCCCGAGCGGACCCGGGCGCTGGCGCTGATGGCCGGAGGGGTCTGGACCCTGCCCCAGCGCGAGGTCGTGACCGATGGGCAGCGCAGCGTGCTGCCGTACCCCTTCGGGGCGGGGGACCTGCGCGAGCGCTTCGGGCGCGAGTTGAACGAGGGTGCCCTGCGGCGCGTGCTGTTCTGGGTGGGCGTGGGCGCGAACGACAACGACCCGCGGGAAGTCCCACGCCAGTGGGACCCGCTCCTGGGGAATAACCGGCTGGCGCGGGCGCAGGCCTTCGTGCGCCGGCTGGGCGAGCTGGGCGCGCGGGCGCAGCTCACCGTCTTCCCGGGAGTGGGGCACACGCTCACCGATGAGATGCGCGCCCAGGCGCTCGATTTCCTCGCTACCACGGACTCGTAGGCCGCGGACAGGGCGCTGCCGCGCCGCGCTCGACTAGCCGCGCCTCGCCCTCGACGCCCCTGACGGTCGCCGGACGGCGAGCCGGATCCGGCCGGCGTGCGGGCAGGCCGGGCCCGATACCGAGGAAAGAGGGATAGGAAACACGACCGTGAGCGTTCCACCGTTTGCCATGTTGGCGCGTCGCCTGCCGCGTCCCGGCTACGACGAGGCGTCTGGCCGCCTGGGCGACTTCACCGCCACGCACCGCTTGCTGCCGATCGCCGCGCTCGCCGTCGCGATCGGGGCGCTGAGCGCGTTCGTCTCGCTGGCGCTGCTGCGGTTGATCGGCCTGTTCACCAATCTCTTCTACTATCAGCGCTGGGATACGGCCCTGGTCTCGCCAGCGGGGAACAGCCTGGGGCTGCTGGCCGCGCTGGTGCCCGTCCTGGGCGGGCTGATCATCGGCGTCATGGCGCGCTATGGGTCGGAGCGGATCCGCGGCCACGGGATTCCCGAGGCGATCGAGGCGATCCTGATCAATGGCAGCCGCGTCGAGCCACGCGTGGCCTTCCTCAAGCCGCTGTCGTCGGCGATCTCCATCGGCAGCGGTGGCCCCTTCGGCGCCGAGGGACCGATCGTCATGACGGGCGGCGCTTTCGGCTCGATGGTCGCCCAGTTCCTGCACTTGACCAGCGCCGAGCGGCGCACGCTCCTGGTGGCGGGCGCCGCGGGCGGGATGTCGGCGACCTTCATGACTCCGGTCGCGGCGGTGGCGCTGGCGGTGGAGTTGCTGCTCTTCGAGTGGAAGCCGCGCAGCTTCGTGCCGGTGGCGCTGGCCAGTGCCACCGCCGCAGGGCTGCGTTACTACCTGCTCGGCCCCGGGCCTCTGTTCCCTACGCCGCCCCACCCGGCGTTCATCGGCCCGCCGGGGCTGCTGGCCTGCGTGGTGGCCGGCCTCGCGGCCGGTGCGCTGTCCGGCCTGCTGACCGTGGCGGTGTACGCGGCGGAAGACGCCTTCCGGCTGCTGCCCCTGCATTGGATGTGGTGGCCTGCGCTGGGCGGGTTGGCCGTGGGCCTCGGCGGCCTGATCTATCCGCAGGCGCTCGGCGTCGGCTACGACCTGATCGAAGCGTTGGCACGGGGCGATGGCGCTCCGCAGATGCTGCTGGGCGTGCTGCTCGTGAAGTCGGTGATCTGGACGGTGGCGCTCGGGTCGGGCACCTCGGGCGGGGTGCTGGCGCCGCTGCTGCTGATGGGCGGCGCGCTGGGCGGCCTGGAGAGCTTCATCCTGCCGCACGAGGGGCCCGGCTTCTGGCCGCTCATCAGTATGGGAGCGATCCTGGGTGGGACCATGCGTTCGCCGTTCACCGGCATCATCTTCGCCATCGAGCTGACCCACGACCTGAACCTCTTGCTGCCCCTGCTGGTGGCCGTGACGGTGGCTCACGGGTTCACGGTGCTGATGTTGCGGCGCTCCATCCTGACGGAGAAGGTGAGCCGGCGCGGGTACCACCTGACGCGCGAGTACGCGATCGACCCGCTGGAGATCCTGTTCGTGCGCGAGGCGATGCGGACCAACATTCTCGCCCTGCCCGCGGACATCTCCCCGGCCGAGCTAGCCCAGCGCCTGCGCGCGGGAGGCCCGCGACGCGGGCAGCGCTTGTTCCCCGTCGTCGACGCGGAGGGCCACTTGCTGGGCGTGGTGACGGCCCAAGACCTGCACGCCCTGGAGCGCGCCGCGGGCGATGGCCAAGTCGCTGGCCGCGCGGGGCGGCCGCTGGCGGAGCTGGTCCGGCCCGACCCGGTGGTCGCCTATCCCGATGAGCCGCTGCGGGCCGTGGTGTACCGGATGGCCGAGACGGGCCTCACACGCTTCCCGGTGGTGGAGCGCGGCGATCGGCGGAAGCTGGTGGGGATGATCTCGCTGAACGACCTGCTGAAGGCGCGACGACAGAACCTGGAGGCGGAGCGCCGCCGCGAGCGGGTACTGCGGCTCCGCCTGCGGCTGCCGCGCCGCACGCGCGCCCTGGACCAGCAGATGGTCGTGGAGCGCGCCGAGGAGGCCGTAGCGCGCGAAGAGCGCTAAGGCGCTGGGGCGTGCGGCCGGGGCCCTGGGCGCCGCCGTGCGACCGCTTGCAAACTGTCGAGCGAGCCGCTATATTGGGCGCGGCTCGCTTGGCGTCCGGGCTGACCAGCATGTCTGCGCGACTATCCGGGGACCGAGCGCGAGGATCGGCACCAGCCTCAGGACCAGTCAGCATGGCCATACCCTGTTCGGGACGGTGTTCAGCGGGAGGTACCCCAGGATGTTCGTGGACAAGACGCTGGTGTGTCGCGGCTGTGGGCAGGAGTTCATCTTCACCGCGGGGGAGCAGCAGTTCTACCAGCTCAAGGGGCTGCTGAACGAGCCCGGGCGCTGCCCCACCTGCCGCGCGGCGCGCAAGGCCGCCCGCGCGAGTGCTGGGCTCGACGAGCTGGAGCCGCGCCGCCGCGAGATGCACCCCACCATCTGCGCCGAGTGCGGCGCACAGACGCTGGTCCCGTTCCTGCCACGCGGCGACAAGCCCGTGTACTGCAGCCCGTGCTTCGACCGCGTGCGGGCGATGAGCCGCTGAACGCGCGTCAGACGGTATCGGCGAGGGTGCTGTAGCGAACGCCGAACAGCGCGCTCTCCGGCGCCCCCAGCACCGCCTCGGGCTCCAACGGCAACTGGGGGCGCGGGTGCACCTCCGCGCACTGCCAGCCATGCTGGAACTGCACCGCGGTGCCCGCTGTCACGTGCAGCCGGCCGCTCCCGAGCGTGGCGCCGCTGACGGCTTGGAGCGCGTCGGCCAAGCGGGTAGGCGCCACGCCGATGCGGAGGGCCGGGTCCTTGGCCGGGATCGCCCAGGCCGCCATGATGTGCGTGAGCAGGCGCGCGGCCAGGGCGGCCTCGACGCAGGGCTCCCCCAGGAAGTGCACCGCCTCGAGGTAGAGGTCGGCGGCGATCTGCTCGGGCGGGTCGTCGCGGGGCAGCGTCTCGTAGTAGGTACGGGCGGCGAAGATGGCGTCCCAGCCGGGCGAGTAGCGCTTGAGGTCGACGACCGGGGTGCCGTCCACGAAGTCGAGGCGGTCGAGATAGAGGTGCCGGCCCTCGACGCGCAGGAGCCGCGCGGCCATCAGGCCGAGGGGATTGGGGCGGCTGGCGTGCCGCAGGCTGAACACGCCGCGCTCGACGCCACCGGGTCGCGCGTGGCGGCCGCGCGTCTGGAGCGTGGTGCGATCGGCCTCGTGCAGCCAGGTGATCACCCACACGTGGGTGTTGCTGTCGATCTGCGTCAGCGCCGGGGCGAACTCGGGGAACACTTCCACACTGGCTGGTACCCCGTTCACGGGCATGGCGCGCGGGTCGGCGATCGGCGAGCGCACCACGCCCACGGGCCGTAGCTCCCACCGCTGCTGCTCCATCCGAGAGACTCCCCCGCTGGCGCGCGTGCGCCGTAGTCGTCGCTGCTCCCATGCTACTATGGCGTCCGGCGCGATCTCAACGAGGGCGGTGGTCGGTCAGGGGCGGCCGCCCCGGGCTAGACCATCAGCCGGCCGCCGTTGACATCGAGCGTGGCGCCGGTGATGAACGCGGCATCGGGGGAAACGAGGAAGGCCACGGCGCCGGCGATATCCTCAGGGGTGGCAGTGCGGCCCAGCGGGATGCTGGCGCGCACGCGGGCGACCGAGTCGGGCGGCATGTTGGCGGTAAGCGGCGTGGGCACGAAGCCGGGCGCCACGGCGTTGACCCGTACGCCCTGGGGCGCCAGCTCGCCGGCCAGCGCCTTGGTGAGGCCGATGAGGCCAGCTTTGGAGGCGACGTAGTGTGCGCCCGAGGTGTTGTTGCCGGCGGGCATGCGGCCCTGGCCCGACGCGAGATAGACGACGCAGCCATGCCGCTGTACGAGCGCGTCGGCAGCCGCCTTGGTAAGGAGGAACGCGCCGGTGAGGTTGACAGCCAGGACGCGCTCCCACTCGGCGCGGTCGGTGTCGCCGAGCCGTGGGGCGCCCCAGGGGCGGCGCGGAGAGATGCCCACCGCGTAGATCACGACGTCGAGGACGCCCCAGGCGGCCAGCACCGCGGCGATCAGCGCCTCGACGCTGGTTTGGTCCGTGACCTCGACGGTGTGCGCGGAGGCCTGCCCACCGGCGGCGCCGATCTGGGCGCTCACCTCATCGGCGGCCTCGGCGCGCGCATCGGCGCAGGCCACCGCGAAGCCATCCCGCGCCAGACGCCGCGCAATGGCGCTACCCAAGCCGCCCACGCCGACCACCAGCGCTACACGCTGGCCGCTCTCGGCCACCGTCGTACCTCCTCGGGGCCGAGTTATAACATGGCAGCGGCGTATCGGGAGAGGAGGAGCGATGCACGACCCCGCGGTCGACGAGATCGTCGTGCCGGCTGGCCACGGTTACGCGCTGACCCTGCTGCAGGGCGCGCGCCTGACGATCCGGCAGACTACCGGGCACCAGGTGGTCGACCTGATCGCCTTCCGGGAAGACGACGCCACGGAATTTGTCAGTCCCAGCCACACGATCGCGTCCACGGGGCGCCTGTGGCCGCGCGTGGGCGACCACCTGCTGTCCAACTGCCGCCGGCCACTGTTGACGCTGGTGGCGGATACCGTGGGGCGCCACGACTTGATCATTGCGGCCTGCGATCCGTGGCGGTATCGCTATGACTTCGGCGTCAGCGACCACCGCTCCTGCTCGGACAACTTCCTGGAGGTCCTGGCGCCATACCGCTTCGCGCGGCACCAGCTCCCGCCGCCCGTCAACCTATTCCAGCACATGTGCTACCACGAAGACGGGCGCGTGGAGTTCTGCACGTCGCTCGCGAAGGCCGGCGACTATGTGACGCTGGAGGCGCGCCGGCCGGTGCTGGTAGCAGTCAGCGCCTGTCCCATGGACCTGAACCCCATCAGCGGCGGCCGGCCGAGCGACATCACGCTGATTGTGAACCAGGCGGGCGGTGAGGCGACGCCCCCGCCCGCCAACGGTCAATCGCGTTGAGCCGGCGGCTAGCCGCCGGCCATGGCACCCACGATGAGGAACGGCTCGGCGCCGCTGGCCACCGTCGCAGGCAGCGGGGCGTCGGGGGACTCGTGCGAGAGGTCCTGGCCGGCGGCATAGAAGCGGACGAGGGCGCGCCGGCGCTGCGTGTGGGGATCGCGGAGCGTCCCGTGCAAGGCCGGGTAGCGAGCCTCGAGGGCATCGAGGAGCGCGCGCTGGGTGGCTGGGCCGTCGAGAGCGAGGACCACCTCGCCCTGGACGGCCGCCAGGGCCCGGAGCGGAGCAGGCAACACGACGCGGATCATGGTAGCGTCTGTACCGTGACGGAAAGGACAGCCGGCAGGTCGCGGACGATCGGCATCCAGCTCTCGCCGGCGTCGGCCGAGACGTACACCTGGCCTCCCGTGGTGCCAAAGTACACGCCGCACGGGTCGAGCGCGTCGACCGCCATGGCGGCGCGCAGCACGTTCACGTAGCAGTCGCGTTGGGGCAAGCCGTTGGTGAGCGGCTCCCACTCGTGACCGCCCGTCCGGCTACGATAGACGGCCAGCCGGCCATCAAGGGGGAATCGCTCGGCATCGCTCTGGAGGGGGACGACGTAGATCGTCTCGGGCTCGTGGGCGTGGACGGCGATCGGAAACCCAAAATCGGCGGGCAAGTTGCCGCTGATCTCGTACCACGACTCGCCCCCGTCGTCGCTGCGCATCACATCCCAGTGCTTCTGCATGAAGAGGACATTCGGCCGCGACGGGTGCATCGCGAGGCGATGCACGCAGTGCCCGACCTCCGCGGTGGGGTTGGGGATCCCTTCGGACCGCAAGCCGCGGTTGATCGCGCGCCAGTGCTGCCCTCCATCATCGCTGCGGAACGTGCCGGCGGCCGAGATGGCGACGATGAGACGCTGAGGATCGGTCGGGGCGAGTAGTATCGTGTGCAGGCACAGCCCGCCAGCTCCCGGCTGCCAGAATGGCCCCGAGCCGTGCCGCCGCAAGCCGGGAAGCTCGTGCCAGCTCTGCCCGCCGTCCGTGGAGCGGAACAGGGCCGCATCCTCCACCCCGGCGTAGACGGTGTCGGGATCGGTCAGCGACGGCTCGAGGTGCCACACGCGCGCGAACTCCCAGGGGTGCGGGGTGCCGTCGTACCACTGGTGGGGCCCGGTCTCGCCCTCGTACACGAACCGGTTGCCCACCGGCCGCCAGGTCGTTCCCCCGTCGTCGGAGCGCTGGATAAGCTGACCGAACCATCCGCCGGACTGTGAAGCGTACAGGCGGTTCGGGTCGGCGGAGGAGCCGGCCAGGTGGTAGATCGCCCAGCCCGCGAACAGGGGGCCGGTCACTTGCCAGTGCTGGCGGGTGCCGTCCGCCGTAAGGATGAAGGCGCCCTTGCGCGTGCCGACTAGGACGCGTACACGGCTCATCGATCGACTCCGCCCTGCCGCCGGTAGGTGACGCTCACGATCTGGTGCCACTGCCCATCGTCGCCCAGCATGTGGGAGGTCAGGGTCCGTCGGTCGGCGCTCTGGATCTCGATCACGTCGCGGAACCGGGCTAGCTGGCCGTCGGTCATGCGCGGGCCCTCCGTCTCCAGGGTCAGCACCCGTTGCGCGGCATCCAGCGCGCCATCGTACACCCACAGATGCGTCTCCATCGATCCGAGCCACGTACCAACGTAGCGCTGCTGCTGGGGGTCGTAGCCGAGCGTCATCAGCCACTGCACCAGGGTATCGGCGGCCGGCATCTCGCCCTCGACCAGCACCCACAGGCCGCCGAGCGCGCGCACACGCTCCGTCCCCTGGAACGGGGCGGGCGATTCTCCAGGAGCGGCGGCGGCCTGCCCAGCGAAGGTCCACTCGCCCACGAGCTGCTGGAGCCATTGGTGCTGCGGCTGCGGCTGCGCCGGCGGGTGCGGAGTGTGCTCGGTCGCGTCGGTCATCGCAGGGTCTCCTCTCTCTGGGTCGCGCGAGCTGCAGCCGCCCGCGCGGTGCTGAGTCGTGCCTGAGCCAGGCGTGGAGCAAAGAGCAGGGATATCAGCCGGCTGGGCGGGGCCGGGACTGACGCGCGACAGGCCGGAACGGCGCCAGCTGCCAGCGACCGTAGGCGACGAAGGCTGCGAGCAGCCCCACCACCAGCGGGAACAGCGCCGGCACCAGGCCAAAAGTAGCTACCGTGGTCACCACCGCACCGACCATGAGGACCACCAGGCCAGCGGCGGCCAGCGGCGTCAGCACCGGCCACATGCGCAGGAGCCCGGGCAGGATCAGGCCCAGCGCGCCCAGCACCTCCGCAGCGCCCACGAAGCGCAAGAACCAGCCGGGTACCGGTGCCTGGGCGGCCAGCTCGTCGATCGGGAGGACCAGCTTCACCCCCCCTGCGAATAAGAAGACGAGTGCGAGCAGTATCTGGGCGATCCACAGCGCGTACGTCATGACCAGTACCTCCACGCGCCTCCCCACGCACCGCCTGGGCAACGCGAGTAGCGCATTTGTTCGACTCTTACAGTCTACGAAGTGGGCGGGGCGCTCCCAAGGCGCGGCGCGTTACAGAGGCGTTTCATTCGAACAAGCGTTCTATGCAAGAGGGGTGCAGTTGTGCGGTGCGGTGGGACGGCAGCCGGGGCCCATCGAGGCTAGCGGCGTTGTGCACGGCGGACTCGCCCGCCTGTGAGTCCGCCGTGTGGGAAGTCTGGAGGTCGCGCTTAGAAGCCGCGCGGCATGCTGCCGAGCGGGGCGGGCTGGCCGCGGCCGACGATCCCCGCCTGGCGCATCACCCACTCGCGGCGATCGCCCGTCAGCTCGCGGCGGACGCCGGCGTCCTCGCGCGCCTGGCGCAGCCACTGCTCCATCCGGCGCAGGCTGAGCCGGTCGAACTGGTCCGGCGCGACGGGCCGCGTCTCCTTGCCGAGGACCTGCAGGATCTCGAAACCCTGCGGCGTCACTACCGGCTCGCTGATCTCGCCGACCTGCAGTCGGAAGGCGGCCTCGTCGAACTGCGGCGACTCCAACCCGCGCGGCAGCCAGCCGAGGTCGCCGCCGGCGTTGCGGCTGGTCAGGTCGAGCGACTTCTCGCGCGCTAGTTCTTCGAGCGTCTTCTCGCCCGAGCGGATCTGGGCGAGGGCCGCCGTGGCCTCCTCTTGCGTCCCCACCGTGAGCCGCCGCACGTGGACGTGCTCCTGCACCGTAGGGATATCGGCCGCCAACGCCGCGCGGAGCTTCTCCTTCTGGAGGATCGCCTCGGTGTAGGCGCGGTACTGGGCGTCCGTGAAGTTGATGCGCTGGAGCAGGTCCTGGTACGCCGTTTCGAACTCACTGGCCGTGAGGGTGGGCGGGAGCGTCGGCGATGGGG
>JADGHJ010000353.1 GCA_019686175.1 Chloroflexota bacterium
GGATTACAGCGCGGGAGGAGCGACGGTGGCGGGCGCGCGCGCCCAGACTCGACCCAGTAGCCATTACACGACGATCGAGCGCCTCCGCCTGCACCATCTCCGCTGGGGGCCCGCGAGCGGTCCCGTGGTAGTGCTCCTCCACGGCCTGCGCGCACACGCGTACTGCTGGGAGCGCCTCGCGCCGTCCCTCGCGCCGCCGTTCCAACTGCTCGCGCTCGACTTCCGCGGCCACGGCGAGAGCGACTGGAGCGAGGACGGGTACGGCACGGCCGCCTACCTGGCGGATCTGGCCGCCTGGCTCGACGTGCAGGAGCTGGCTCGGGTCGACCTCATCGGGCACTCGGCGGGCGGGCGCGTCGCCGTGGCGTACGCGGCCCGACACCCCGAGCGCGTGCGCCGGCTGGTGGTAATCGACATCGGCCCGGACGTCGTGTTTCGGCCGTTCGATCCCACGCTGGCCGCGCGGCCGCCCCGGCGGTTTCGCGAGCTGGCCGAGGTCGTGGCCGCGCTGCGGCCGCGCTACCCGACCGTCAGTGCCACTTATCTGCGCCGGCTGGCTGCCCATAGCGTACGCCGGGCCCCCGCGGGCGGCTGGCAGTGGAAGTGGGACCAGCGCGTGCGCGGGCAGCCGCCCCCGCCCGAGGCGTTCCGCGCCGACCTGCGAGCGCTCGGCTGTCCGACTCTGGTGGTGCGCGGGGCCGAGCGGGGCCTGCTGACGGCGGAGGGCGCGGCGCGCATGCAGGCGCTGGTGGCCGACTGCCGTGTGGCGGCAATCCCGGGCACCGGCCACAACCTCCACGAGGAGCGCCCTGCCGTGCTCGCCCGTGTCGTGCGCGCCTTTCTGAGCGGCGGCGCTGAGGGCGCGGGGTAGCGCGACTGTGCGATCCGCCGAGCGTGCCCAGCCCGAGGCCGCGACGGTCGCCGTCGTCATCCCCAACTGGAACGGAGCCGCGCTGCTGCCCGCCTGCCTGGACGCGCTCCGGCGGCAGACCTACCGCGACCACGTGGTAGTTGTCGTGGACAACGGCTCGCGCGATGCCTCGCGGGCCGTGCTGGCGCGCTATCCCGAGGTCCATACGATCGCCCTGCCGCGCAACCTGGGCTTCGGCGCCGCCACCAATGTGGGGATCCGGGCCACGGCCACGCCGTTCGTGGCGACGCTCAACAACGACGCGGTACCGGAGCCGGGCTGGCTGGCGGCGCTAATGGCCGCGGCTGGCAGCGCATCCCCCGCGGTGGGTATGTGGGCCTCGCGGATGGTACAGGCCGCAGTGCCCGACCGCCTCGACTCCTGCGGGATCGCCCTCGACCGCGTGGGGATCGCCTGGGACCTCCTGGGCGGCGCGCCCGTGGGCACCGACAGAACGGTGCGCGAGCCGTTCGGGCCGTGTGCCGGCGCGGCGCTGTACCGCCGGGCGCTGCTGGACGAGGTGGGCCTGTTCGAGGAGCGCTTCTTCGCCTATCTGGAGGATGTCGATCTGGCCTGGCGGGCGCGGCGCCACGGCTGGCGCTGCCAGTACGTGCCCGCCGCGGTGGTCCACCATCAGCACTCTGCGACCGGCCGCGAGGGCTCGGCCTGGAAGCACTACCTCCTCGGGCGCAACAAGGTGTGGCTGCTGGCGCGGAACTTTCCGGCGGCGTGGTGGCCTTGGCTGCCGGTGGCCGTGGTCTACGACCTCGCGGCGGTAAGCTACGCGGTGGTCGCGCACGGCGACTGGGCGGCGCTGCGCGGGCGCCTGGCGGGCCTCCGCGCGCTGGGCTGGGCGCTGCGCACGCGCGAGCAGCGTGCGGTCCCGCGCGGCCGGCGTGCGACGTTCGCCGGGGTCGTCGCGCGGCCGGCGGCGCCTTGGCGCGTGCCCGCCCGGTATCATCACCTGCGAGAGCTAGCCCAGCGCGCAGCCTCGACACCCTCATCGCAAGTCGGCGAGGAGGCGCGGTGAGCATGGGGCGCGGCGAGTGATGTATTCAGGGGCGGCCACGGTGCCCGCGCGGGTGCGCTGGCGGTGGCGACTGCTGCGCCTGCTGGCGCTGCCGCTGCACCGCCAGGGCGGTGAGCGCCTGCCGGCCGATCCACGGCGCTTGCGGGTGCTGGTGGTGCGGCCGGACCATCTGGGCGACCTGCTGTTGGCCACCCCCGCCCTCGCCCTGCTGCGCGCTGCGTTGCCCGAGGCGCACCTGACGGCCATGGTCGGCCCCTGGGCCTTGCCGGCGCTGGACGGCCGCACCGAGATGGACGCCGTGCGCGTGTGCTCGTTCCCGGCCTTCGCTCGCCGCGCGCCGCGGACGCCGCTCGATCCCTACCTGCTGCTGCTGCGCGAGGCGCGGCGGCTGCGGTGCGAGCGCTACGACGCCGCGCTGATCCTACGCGTGGACGACTGGTGGAGCGCGGCGCTGGTCGCCTGGGCGGGCATCCCGTTGCGCATCGGCTACGCGGTGCCGGAGAGCGCGGCGTTTCTCACCGACCGCCTGCCGGCCGACTACGCCCAGCACAGCGCCTGGGAGAGCTGGCGCGTGGTGGCGCGGCTGCTAGCGCGCCTGGGGCAGTCGGTGCCGGCTGCTGGCCCGCCGGCCGTGACGGCGCGGCCCACACCCCGAGGGGCTACCGCCGCGCGCGCCTGGCTGGCCGGGCAGGGCGTGGCGGCGGACGAGCCCCTGGTGGCGGTGCATCCGGGCAGCGGGGCGGCGCTCAAGTGTTGGCGTGCCGAGCGCTGGGGCGAGGTGGCGGACGCCGTGGCAGCCCGGCTTGGGGCACGGGTGGTGATCACCGGCAGCGGAGCCGAACAGCCACTGGTGGAGGCGGTGCGGGCGGCCATGCAGCGGCCGGCGCTGGCCGCAGCCGGGGTCCTCGACTGGCAGGGGCTGGCGGGGTTGTTCGCGCGCTGCCAGCTCGTCCTCGGCGTGGACAGCGGCCCGCTGCACCTGGCGGTGGCGCTGGGCGTGCCGACGGTGCACGTGTTCGGTCCCACCGCGCCGTCGCGCTTTGGCCCGTGGGGCGCAGCCGGTCGCCACCAGGTGGTGCGCGCGGCGCTGCCGTGTAGCCCCTGCGGCCATGTGAGTGCTCCCCCGTGTGGAGCGTCGTCCGCGCCAGCGTGTCTGGAGGCGGTGCTGCCCGCGATGGTGCTGCGAGCAGCCGAGGTGGCACTGGAGCAGGGGAGGGCTGTGGCCCTGGGCGAGGAGGTGTCATGAGTAGATGGGCGCTGGCGCGGCGGGTGGTCGACCGTGCGGCATGGCTGCTTTGTGGGGCCTGGGGCTTGGGGACGTG
>JADGHJ010000354.1 GCA_019686175.1 Chloroflexota bacterium
CCCGCCGCCAGCCGCCTGGCCGCTCGCTTTCGCGAGGTGCGGCCTTGGCGGTAACAAGCCCTGCGCGCGTGGCCCTCGTGGCCACGGTGCTGAACGAGGGCGCGAGCATCGACGCGCTGCTCGCCTCAGTAGCCGCTCAGACGCGCCGGCCCGACGAGATCGTACTGGTCGATGGCGGCTCGCGCGACGACACCGTAGTCCGGGCGCGCGCGTGGGCCGCGCGGGGCCTGCCGCTGCGGGTGCTGGTGGCGCCGGGCGCGAACATCGCGCGGGGGCGCAATTTAGCGATCGCCGCGACTACCGCGCCCCTCATCGCCGTGACCGACGCTGGCGTGACCCTCGCGCCCGACTGGCTGGAGCGCCTCGTGGCACCGTTCGCCGATCCGACGGTGGAGGTGGTCGCCGGCTTCTTCCGCGGCCATCCGCACAGCGCGTTCGAGGCGGCGCTCGCCGCCACCACGCTGCCCGTCGAGGCCGACATCGACCCGCGCCGTTTCCTCCCCTCCAGCCGGTCGGTCGCCTTCCGCCGCACGACCTGGCAGCGGGTGGGCGGTTACCCCGAGTGGCTGGACTACTGCGAGGACGTGGTGTTCGACCTGGCGCTGCGGCGGACGGGCTGCCGCTTCGTCTGGGAGCCACGCGCCCTCGCCTACTTCCGCCCGCGGCCCACCCTCGCGGCGTTCTTTCGCCAGTACTATCTGTACGCGCGCGGCGACGGGAAGGCGGACCTGTGGCGGCAGCGTCACCTGATCCGCTACGGCGTGTACCTGGGGCTCCTACCGGCCGGCCTCTGGCTGCTGCGGCGGCACCCACGCGCGGGCAGCGCGCTCCTGTTGCCGCTGATGGCCGCCTACCTGCGGCGCCCCTACGCGCGCCTGCTGCCGCTGCTGCACGGGCGCGCATCAAGCTGGTGGGTGCTCGCACCGCTGCTACCGCCGCTGCTGCGGCTGGTGGGCGATGTGGCCAAGATGCTCGGCTACCCAGTGGGCCTCGCCTGGCGCTGGCAGCGCGCCGGTGCTGGCAATCGTAGGGGGCTGGCTCCGAGACGGCTATAATGCTGCCGGTGCAGCGCCGCGCCCCCGGCCGCAGCGAGCGGCCCAGCCAGCGGCGCCCCCGGGGAGGGTGATGCCGGCCACTACGGACACCGGGCGGGCGACGCCCCACGCGCCAGCTGCGCACGAGCCCAGCCACACTGGCCGCACGGCACTGTCTGCCCGGGAGCCGGGGGCGTCTCCGCGCGGCCCCCTCCTGCGTCTCCTCTACGTGGTCGCCCTGGTGGTCAACGACATCCTGGCCGTAGCCGTCGCCTTCGCGCTGGGATACGCCCACTTCCAGGTGAACAACCCGCGCGCCGCGGTGACCCAGCCGCCGCTCACCGGCTACAGCGAGCCGCTGGCCCTGCTGGTCGGCGCCGTGGTGGTCACCTTCGCCCTGCGGCGCCTGTACATCCCCCGGCGCGACATCTCCGCTCTCGACCTGCTCGGCTCCCTCGCGCTCAGCGCCAGCATCGCCAGCGTGGTAGCCCTGGCGTTCGGCGCTTTCTGGGCGCGTGGGACCGACGTGCCGCGCTCGATCCTCGTGTGGGCCTGGGGCGGCGGCATCCTGCTCATGTGGCTGGGGCGACTGGCCCTGCGCGCGCTCGTGGGACAGCTCCGACGGCGCGGCTGGGACGAGACGCGGGTGCTGATCGTCGGTGCGGGGCCAGAAGGCCAGGTGCTGCGCGACCGCATCGTGGCCGCGCCGGAGCTGGGCTACCGCGTCGTGGGCTTCCTGGCCGAGCCCGGCCCCGATGTCCCTGCCGACCTGCCCGTGCTCGGCGAGCCGGCCGATCTCACCCAGGTGATCCGGGCGCACCACGTCGGCGAGGTACTCGTCGCGCAGCCCTCGCTCTCGCACCAGCAGCTCGTCGAGCTGGTCGGCCAGTGTACCCGCGAGCGGGTCAGCATCAAGGTGTTCCCCGACTTCTTCCAGATCATGGCCGCGGAGGTGTCCACCAGCGAGCTGGGCAGCTTGCCCCTGCTATGCGTGCGCGACGTCACGCTGCGCGGCTGGAACCGCGCGCTCAAGCGTGCGGTGGACGTGGTCGGCAGCGCAGTGCTGCTGGTGCTCCTCGCGCCGCTGCTGCTGGCCATCGCCCTGCTGGTGAAGCTCACCTCGCCCGGGGGCCCGGTGTTCTTCGTGCAGGAGCGGCTGGGGCTCGACGACCGCCCCTTCCTGCTGCTGAAGTTCCGCTCGATGCGGGTCGACGCCGAGGCCGGCACCGGGCCGGTCATGGCGCGGCCCGACGATGACCGCACCACGCCACTCGGCCGCCTGCTACGGCGCTTCTCCCTCGACGAGCTGCCCCAGCTCATCAACGTCCTGGTGGGCGAGATGAGCCTGGTCGGGCCGCGGCCCGAGCGCCCGCACTTCGTGCAGCAGTTCGAGAAGGCCATCCCACGCTACCGCGACCGCCATCAGGAGAAGGCCGGGATGACCGGCTGGGCGCAAGTGAACGGGCTGCGCGGGCGGTCGTCGATCGCCGAGCGCACGCGCTATGACCTGTTCTACGTCGAGCACTGGTCGCTGCTGTTCGACCTGAAGATCCTGCTCAGCACCGTCGCCGCCGTGTTCCGGGGGCGCAACGCCTACTGACCGCCCCCTCCCTCGGCTGGCGCGGGGGCGGCGCCGCGCGTGAGGGCGAAGGTCGCAGCGGGATCGTCGGCCGACGCGTGCCCGGCCATCACCACCACGTAGCGCAGGCCGAAGCCGCCGAGCAGTGCGAGCAGACTGCCGGCCAGGGTGAGGGCTTGTGCCGGGAGTCCGTCGCGCGTCCGTGCCAGGGCGTGCAGAGCCAGCGGCAGCACCACGCCGCCGCCCACCACGCCGCGCAGCACGCGCCCCGTGTGGCCATGGACCAACGGCCGCGCGATAACGCGCCCTGCGACCAGGCGCGCGGCCAGCAGCAGCACCAGCTCGCCGCCGAGCGTCAGGCGCTCGACGCGCGCCAGGCGCTCCAGCGCGGCCCGCGGCGTTCCCGGCAGCAGAGCGAGCACCGTGGTCAGGGCGGCCGTGGCGCTGGACAGGGCAGAGGCCAGGAACAGCGGCCCCATGAGCAGGTAGTTCTTGGTCCACAGGGGCACGGCCGTGGCCGCCAGCAGCACGCCCGTGTACCCACCCACGAAGAACGCCGGTAGGGTGCCCACGAGGCCGAGCGCGCGCGCTGGCAAGGCGCCAAGCACACGCGTGAACGGATGGGCGGGCAGCAGGCCATCG
>JADGHJ010000355.1 GCA_019686175.1 Chloroflexota bacterium
GCACCCCGGAGACCGTGGCCGCGCTACAAAGCGGGGGCATCTACGCTGGGGTGGGTGGGCCACCCTCGCACCTGCGCGCGCTCGAGGCCGGCATGCACGTGCTGGCCGATCTGGCCGACCTGGGCATCGCCTGGCCGTTCGGCGGTAGCATCACCACCCGGCGCTTCATCGCCGAGCAGCCCGAGACGGTGCGCAACTATCTGAAGGCGTACGTCGAGGGTGTCCACCTGCTACGGACGGACCGCGAGCGCGCCGTCCAGGTGATCGCCCAGTACACGAACGTCGCGCCGGCCATCGCCGAGCAGACGTGGGAGCTGTTCCGCGACCGCTACACCTGGCCGCCTTACCCCGACAGCGAGGCGATGAAGACGGTCGTCGAGGAAGACCTGGCGCTCAGCAACCCGCGAGCGCGAGACATCCCGCCCGAGGCGTTCTTCGACGATCGCTTCTTGCGCGAGCTCGAGGCCAGCGGCTTCATCCAGCAGGTGGCGGCGCGCTCACGCGCCCCAGGAGGCAGCCAATGACGGTCCACCGCATCGGCGCATCGACGGCAGGATGGCTGGCGGGGCTCACCGCGCTCCTGATCCTTAGCGCCTGCGCGGCGCCAGCGCTGGCTCCAGGCGCCCCATCGACGCCCACAAGGGCGCCCACGGTCGCGGCAAGCGCGCCAGCGTCCAGCCCCCCAGTCGCTCGGCCGGGCTTGGAAGTCGTCAAGACGGGCTACCTCGGGGCCAACATGTCCAACGCCGCGATCTTCATCGCCGCCGAGAAGGGCTACTTCGAGGAGCAGGGGATCAGTGTGGAGTTGATCCCGTTCGACGCCGGCACGCGGATGGTGCCGGCGCTGGCGACCAACGAGCTGCAAGTAGGTGCCGGGAGCGCCAGCGTGGGCTTGTTCAACAGCGTGCTCCGCAACATCCACAGCAAGGTGGTGGCCGACAAGGGCAGCGGCCCGCCGGGCGCCGGCTGGCAGGCGATGGTGGTGCGCAAGGACCTGTACGATAGTGGGGCGCTCACCAAGCTCGAGGACCTGCGCGGCCGCAACTTCGGCGTGTTCACCCTGGGGGCTACGCAGGAAGCGATCCTCGACTACCACCTGCGGCTGGTGGGCCTGACGCTGGCCGATGTCAACGTCCTGGAGGTGCCCGGGGGCGACCAGCTGGCCGCCTTCGCCAACGGGCAGTTAGATGCTGCCTGGGCGATCGAGCCGCTGGTGACGATCATGGTCGACCGGGGGCTGGTGGTGCGACTGTTCGGCTCGGAGGAGCACCATCCCAACGACCAGACCTCGGTGGTCATGTACTCCGAGCAGTTCGCCCAGCAGCGCGATGCGGCCACGCGCTGGATGGTCGCGTACCTCAAAGCGGCCCGCGACTACAACGACGCGTTCGTGGCCAACCGAAATCGCGAGGAGATCGTGCGTATCCTGGAGAAGGTCGGGGTGGTGACCGACCGCCGCCTCCTGGAGAAGTTCGCCTACACGGGGATCAACCCGAACGGCTACGTCAACCGCGAGTCGCTCCAGGAGATGCACGACTACTTCCTGCGCCGCGGCACGCTGCCGCAGCCCGTGCCGCTGGACGAGCTGATCGACGACCGCTTCGTGACGGCGGCCATCGCGCAGCTCGGCTGGTACGACAGCCCCCTCTACCGCGACCCCGTCTGGCGGCGCTAGCGACCGCGGGCCGCCTGCGACGCGTCAATACAGCCGTGAGGTGCGGCCGCCGTACTTGGCGCGCTCCTCGTAGAACCGCTGCTCGGCCTCGGGCACGAGCTGGTAGCGCTCGCGCGCCTCGTCCGCGGGGACGACGCGCAGGTTCTTCAGGGCCGTGTCCGTATTGGTATTGATACCGCGCGCCGTCTCCAGCGGCCCATAGCGCTCCACGATCATCCGCTCGGCCTCCGCCTCGACCTCGTTGGGATGCGAGCCGATCCCTACGATCTCCCAGTCGCCACTCAGGCTGGTGAGGGCGTAGTACTTCGTCGTGGTGGCCATTGGTGATCCCCTTCACATGCGGCGATGTTCGTGCGGCGATGTTCGTTCTGGTCGCCGTGCCTCCGCTCTTCCCGAGCCTACCGCTGCTTCCGCATACCCCAGGCCATCAGCTAGCAGCCGCCGCTGGCACACGCTTTGCCCCCGATCCGGCAGGTGCGCGCGGCCACCCATGATGGCGGTGATCGAGGCCTACAAGGCGTTCGACCAGCGCCAGCCCGGCGGGCTGAAAGTCGAGCTGAAGCTGGCGGCGTAGGCAACGTCGCCAGCCAAGGGGGTAAGGCACATGGCCGGACGAGCGGCGGCAGGGCGCCGGTGCTGGTACACTGGAACGCCATGCACGCGCTCTACTTGGCTGCCGTCTGGCTCCACCTGCTGGCGCTAGCCGTCTGGCTGGGGGGCATGCTGTTCCTCGCTCTGGTGCTCGTGCCTGCCACGCGCCGGCCCGAGCAGCGCTTGCTCGCCCCGGCGCTGTTCCACCAGGTGGCCACGCGCTTCCGCTGGGTGGGTTGGGCCTGCCTGGCCCTCTTCATCGTGACCGGGCTGATCATGCTGGGGTACCGCGGCTATGGCCTCGCTGACGCCTTCAACGGACGGCTGTGGCAGGGCGCGTTCGGCCACACGCTGGCGCTGAAGCTGACGCTGGTGGCCGTGATCCTCGCTATCAGCGCGGTCCATGACTTCTGGCTGGGGCCGCGCGCCGTCGCGCAGTGGCAACGCGACCCTACGGGGCCGGCGGGCCAACGCCTGCGCCGGCAGGCCAGTTGGATCGGACGCATTACCCTCCTGCTGGCGCTGGTGGTCTCCGTCCTGGGCGTGCTGCTGGTGCGAGGCTGGGTAGCAGGCTGAGAGGGCCGCTGGCTGGAGCGGCGAGCGCCGGTCAGTCGCGGCCGCGTCCTCGCCCAGAGCCTCGCTCGTGCCGCTCGGCCTGCCGGTCCTGATTGTGCTCCGTGTGGCGTTCGCCGCGGGTCGCTGGCCGCACGAGCAGGCCCGGCGGCTCCCATGGCGGAGGAATGAGCACCGCAGACGGCGGGGCAGCGGGCGGTGCCGTCGGCGGCACGTTTACCACCTCTGGGTCCGGCACCGGGGCCTCGACCTCGGCCGCAGGGGCTGCAGGGGAGGCCGTTGGCACGGCGCTGGCGGCGGGCGACGTTGCGAAGGCGGCCGGCGGGGAGGGGGTAGGCGGCGCAATGGCCACGGGGGCCTCGCCTGCCGCTCCGGTAGGGGCCCGGGAGGTGGATGCCTGGGACG
>JADGHJ010000356.1 GCA_019686175.1 Chloroflexota bacterium
CCAGTGGCCTGCCGCTGCCGCTGGCGTGGTGGAGAGGGCCGGGGGGTGGGAGGCCGGGGACCCGCGCCGGGCAGCCCGTGGGCGAAGCTCGTACGCTGGCTGCGGGGCGCTCATCGGCAAGCATTGTAGCGAACCGGCCGCCGCTCGACATAGGTGCGCCCAGCGTGTGCCTCAGCCAAGCCGCTCGGCGAGCGCGCGCACCGCACTAGCGGCCCGGCGCGGCACCAGGGGCCAGTGGCTCAGGGCCAGGGTCTCGAAGTCCGCCGCCGCGAGGCGCGCGATCGAGGCGTGCGCGGCGGCCATATCCTCGGTGAAGGGGCGCCCCGGGGGCCCAAGCGCACCGCCGCGCCGCTCCAGCGCGTCGCCGGCCAGTACCACACCCTTCTCTGGCAGGTACACCGCGCTGCTGCCCGGCGTGTGTCCCGGCAGGTGGAGCACGCGCGCCGCGGGGCGGTCGGGCAGGGGCGCGCCGTCGCGAAGCTGCACATGGACGGGGCAACAGCGGCGCAGGCGCACCAGCGGCCAGGCGCGTTCGACGACGGCGCGGAGCCAGCGGTAGTCGCGCGCGATGGGGTTCGGCAGGGCGGACGGGCAGGCGAGGTACGGCGCCTCGGCGGCGTGGATTGCCACGCGTAGGCGGGGACAGGCGCGCAGCAACTCCGGCAGCGCGCCGAGGTGGTCTGGGTGATAGTGCGTCAGCACCACCCAGGCGAGCGCCTCAGGGCGCCGGCCGAGACGCTCCAGCGCGCGGAGGATGGCGCCGCCGCTGCCGCGCGTGCCCGTGTCGATGAGGGTCAGCGGCTCGTCGGCCAGCAGCCACACCTGCGCGCCCAGCACGCGGATCTGGTAGACGGCGTGGGCGATTTCCTGCACGGCCTCTCGCTGGCGAGGGATCAGCGCGTACCTTCGCAGGCCAGTACGCGCTGGGCGGCCCAGTCGATCGCCTGGCGCAAGGCCCGCTCCATGGAATCGTAGCCCTTGCCGGTGCACGACAGCCAGGGGATGTCCCACTCGCTGGCGAGCTTGCGCAGGGCGCGCCCCAGCTCCGTGCGGACGAACGGCATCAGCACCAGCGCATCGCAGCGGCCCTCGAACGTGCGCACCTGGTCGAGCGTCTTGTCCCAATTGCTGTTGAACCCCGGCATGATGAAGCGCAAGCTGATCTCGCTGCCGGTGTAGGGATCGCGGCGCTCGAGCTTCTGGCGCAGGGCGCTCTCGTACTGCGCCTGCGTCTCGTTGCCACCGACGAACAGCACGCGCAGGCTGTGTCCGGCGCGCAGGGCCGCGGCGATCCGGTCGTCGGCGCCGGCGCGCTCCTGGCGCTCGGCGTCCTGGCGCTGGCGCAGCCGGCGCTGCATATCCTGGAGCGCGGCACGGGCCTCTGGCGAGCTGGCCAGCCCGCGCGCACGGGCCAGGATACTCTCGGCCTCGGCCAGGGCCTCAGGGCGCGTGTCGTTGAGGCGATAGGGGAACAACGTCTCCAGCAGGCCGAACGCCTCGTCGTCGCGTCCCAGCAGCTCGAGCGTGTGCACGCGGCTCCACAGCGCGTCCTCCCAGGACCAGGCGGGCTGGTAGTGCTCGGGCACGGCCAGCAGCTCGCGCCAGCGCTCCAACAACACGCGACTGTGCTCGGAGGGGGCGTGGGCGAGGTTCTCCAGCGCGTCGAGAGTATCCGCCGCGGCGGTGTGCTCGTCGGCGGCGCGCTGGGCGCTGAGCAAGTGGGTCAGCAGCTCCCAGCGCTGGAGGACGGGGAGGTCGGCGCGCCGGGCCTGCTGGGCCAGCTCCTGCCGGGCGGCAGCGGAGTGGGGGGCGCACTGCACCAAGTAGTCGAGCCAGAGGTCGCGGGGCAGCACCGTGGGCTCCGTGGCGCCCCGCGGCGCGACCAGCGTGTACAGGGGGTCGGCGAGCGAGGGGTCGAGGGCCACCAGCTCGAGCAAGCGCTTCCAGGTCGCCGCGCCAGGCCGCAGGCCGGTGGTCAGCGCCTCGCGCATGCACTGCAGCGCCCGCCCCCGGGCCGGTGCGTCCAGCTCGAGCAAGAGGCTGGCCCCGAGGTAGAACTGCACCTGGGCGTAGATGCCGATGCGTGAGTACAGGGCGCGCTCGGCCTGCATCGCCTGCAGCGCCGCCTCGAAGTGGCGCCGCGCCTCGCTGGGCTCGCCGCGCAGCCAGTGGATGGCCCCAAGGCAGAAGCTGCTCGTGGCCGCGCCGGTGGGGGCGAGTTCGACGGCTGGCCCGAAATAGAGCACGCCGCGCTCCAGCTTCCGCAGCCAGGCGGCGGGCTCCTTTTCGGCCTCGGGCAGCCGGACATCGCCCAGCCGCCGGAACTCGCCGGCCGCTAGACCCAGGTCGCCAAGCAACGCCGCGCGGGTCGGCCCCTCGGCGTGCGCCAGCTCCGCTTCGAGGGCACTGAAGGCGGTGCGGAACAGCCCGCGCGCTTGATCGCACTGCGCCTGGAGGCGGCGCAGGCGGGCGCGATAGGCACGCTCTGCGGCGGGCTCGTCGACCAGCGGTTGGACGGCCTGGAGCGCGTCGAGGATCGCCAGGGCCTCGGCCACGCGGTCCTCCTGCAAGCGGGCGCTCGCGACGTCGAGCAGCTCGGCGCAGTAGGCGAGCGGCGCCCGGCCGCCCGTGAAGTGCCGGACGAGATCGGCGGCGAGCGCGGGCGCGTCGGCGGCTTGCAGGGCCTGGAACAGCAGGGGAGCGACCCATGGGGCCAGCTCGTCGCCCCCCTGCACGAGCTCGTAGGCCGCCTCGCGCTCCTCGGTGTAGAACCGGGCGATCTCCGCCCAGCGACCTTGCCGCTTCCAGCCGACCAGCCGACCGTAGTGGTACCAGGCGGTGCGCGCCGGGCTCCACCCACGCCGGTCGACCGCCAGCGGCACACCGGACAGCACTTCGAGGAGCCCGAGGTGGTAGCCGCTTTGCGCGCGCTGGGCGTTGAGCTGGAGCACCTCGGTGACGATGGCGCGCAGGTCGGCCTCGCTGGGTGCGCCATGCGCCCCGGTCAGCGCGCCGATGAGCGCGTGCTCCACGAGCCGGTCGAGCGGCGTGAGCTGCGGCGGCAGGGCCTCGCGGACTGGCGTGGGCGGAGGCGGCTCGGAAGCGGCCTCGACCGCAAGGGGCGGCACGGCCGGGAGGCGGGCTGGTGACGCGGGAGCCGGCGCGGCACCCCGAGCCGGGTGAAGCGGGCGCGGCACGCCGCTGTTTGCCGTCTCGCGCGGAGGACGCGGCAGAGCTGGGGGG
>JADGHJ010000357.1 GCA_019686175.1 Chloroflexota bacterium
GGCTAGTATACCACCGCCCCGCCCCTCCCAGCAACGCGCAGGGCAAACCACCCCCACGCCGGGCCCGCTGGGCCGCGGCGCTCTCCTCGCGAGCGGTCTCAGCGCCCTACGCCCCAGTCGATCGGCGGGGCCGGCGACACGATGTCCGAGATGATCAGCACGCCCATGAGAGCCAGCAGGAGCGCGATGCCTACCGCGTGCACGAGCTCCGCCCGCTCCGGCGCGATCCGCTGCCCCCGCACCGTCTCGATGATCAGGAACAGCAGGCGGCCGCCGTCTAGCCCGGGCAGCGGCAACAGGTTGGCCACCCCCAGCCCGGCGCTGAACGCCGCCGTGAGCATCAGCAGGGGGAACAGGAGCCCGGTCTCGCCGACCGTATTCGCGGCGTCGCCTACCAGCCGCCCCATGTTGACGATCCCGATGGGCCGCGCCTGGTCGGGAGTGATCACGCCCTGGATCAGCAAGGCCGGCAGGGAAAGCGTCAGCGTCACCAGCCGCCAGGTCTGCTCCGCACCCCTGGCCAGCGCATCGCCCGGGCTGTAGCGCTGCGGCCGGGACTCGAGCACGGTGGCGCGCAAGCTTACGCCGATCGTGCCGGCGCCCGCGCTGCCCGGCGGCCGCGGGGTTACCGGCAGTGCCAGCTCGTGGCCATCGCGCTGCACCTGCACCACGACCTGCTGCCCCGCGTTCGCGCGCGCCACGCGTTGGAGGTCTTCGATCGTGGGCACAGGCTGCTGGTTCAGCGCCACGATGACGTCGCCGGGTTGCAACCCGGCCGCTTGCGCTGGCGAGTCGGGTAGCACGCTGCCGACCTCGATGCGCATCGCTGTCGGGGTGGGGACGCCGCTCATGTACGCGGCGGCGAACAGCACCACCGCTAGCACGAAGTTCATGCCGGAGCCGGCGAACAGAACGATGAACCGGGCCAGCGGGCCCTTGCTGGCGAAGCTCCCCGGCTCCTTCGGGTCGTCCTCGCCCAGAATGCGGACGAATGCGCCTAGGGGAATCCAGTTGAGCGAATACACCACGCCGCCGATCTCTTTGCCGATTAGCCGCGGCGGGAAACCAAACCCAAATTCTTCGACCTTCATGCCCGCCAGGCGCGCCGTGATGAAGTGACCTAGCTCGTGCACCAGCATGAGCAAGCTGAGCACCGGAATGATCATCAGATAGCTGCGGTGTTCCCACAGAAACGTCAATGGATCCATGCTGTGTCCTTGCTTTGTTGCTGCCGTGGCAGCGGCGTCGCCCGGGCGGCTAAACGGCCACGCCGGCAGCGATCTCCTCGCACATGCGGCGTGCCCAACTCTCCGCAGCTAGTACGGCCTCTAGGGACGCTGCGGGATGTGGAACGTGACGCGCGAGGACTTCCTCGACCACCCGCGGAATCTGCTCGAAGCTCAGCCTGCCTGCCAGGAACAGACTGACCGCCGCATCGTCGGCTCCACTCAGGGCTGCCGGATAGGTCTGCCCCCGGGCTGCCGCCTCGAGCGCCAGGTACATGCAGCGGAAGCGCTCCGGGTCGACCTCAGCGAAGGTGAGGCGCCCGAGTTGAGCCAGGTCCAAGCGGGGCACCGGGCAGGGCCACCGTTCGGGATAGCTGAGGGCGTACTGGATCGGCAGGCGCATGTCGGGCACCGCCAGCTGGGCCTTCAGCGAGCCGTCGATGAACTCGACCAAGGAGTGCACGATGCTCTCCCGATGCAGGAGGACGCGGATGCGCTCGAGCGGCACGCCGAACAGCCACGAGGCCTCGATGACCTCGAACCCTTTGTTCATCAGCGTGGCGGAATCCACCGTGATCTTCGCACCCATTTGCCAGGTGGGATGGCGGAGGGCCTCGGCCGGGGTCACGGCGCGCAGGCGTTCGAGCGGGAGGTCGCGGAAGGCGCCGCCCGACGCCGTGAGGATCAGTGCCGCCACGTCGGCCGCGCTGGCATCGGGACGCCCCTCGCCGCGCAGGCACTGCCAGATGGCATTGTGCTCGCTGTCCACCGGGAGCACGGCCGCGCCACGGGTCCGAGAGGTCGCCATCACCAGGTCGCCGGCCATGACCAGCGCCTCTTTGTTGGCCAGGGCGACGGTCTTGCCAGCTTCCAATGCCGCCAGCGTGGGGCAGAGGCCGTGACGGCCGGCCACGGCCATCAACACGAACTCGGCGGCTGTCTCCCGGACCAGCCGGGTCAGCGCGCCGGGGCCCGTGACCAGCCGGCCGACGGGCAGCTCGGTCGCGCCCTCAGGCGGCTGCTCGAGGGCGGCCAGCGCGGGGCGCCAGGTGGCCACCTGCTCGGCGAACAACGTCGACCAGCGGCCGGCCGCGAGCGCCACGACCTCGAAGCGATCGGGATGGGCGGCCACTACATCGAGCGCTTGCCGGCCGATCGAGCCTGTGGAGCCCAAGATCGCCAGTCGCTTGCGCACGCGCTCACCTGCCAACGCCCGCTACGTAGTAGTATGCTACCATTCCCGCCGCCAAAAGGCTATCGAGCCGATCGAGCAGTCCCCCGTGCCCCAGCAGGAGCCGGCTGCTATCCTTGGCCCCGAGCTGGCGTTTCAGGAAGCTCTCGCAGAGATCGCCGACAAGCGCCGCGCCGCCGATCAGCAGCCCGAGGCTCCCGAGCTGCCAAGCCGGCCAGCCGGCCACCGGCCAGACCAGTCCCAGCGCCGCACCAGCACTCCCCGCTGCGAGCAGGCCGCCGACGGCGCCCTCCCAGGTCTTGTGGGGGCTCAGCAGGGGCGCCAGCTTGGTGTGCCCCCAGCGCCGGCCCACCAGGAAGGCGGTGATGTCGGCGGCCCAGGTACACAGGAACACGGTCCGCACCCAGTAGTCGCCCGCGGGGAGCTGCCGCAGCAGGAGGAAATACCCGAGCAGGCCCCCGACGTACAGCGGCGGCGCCAACGTGCTGAACCAGTCGAGCAGTCCCTCGCCGCGGGGGTAGCGCCAGGTCGCCCAGCACAGGGCGAGGAAGCTGCCGACGGCCAGCACGTGGAACGCCGCCTGGGCGCCCAGCGCCGGGCTGACGGCCAATAGCACGGCGCCGACCAGGCCCAGGAGCCAGGCCGGTCGGTGGCCTGCCCGATGCAGGAGGTGGTAGAACTCGGCGGCGCCCCCCATAGCGAATAGCGGGAGCACCGCCAGATAGACCCACACCTCGAGCCCCGCCAGCCACCAGAGGGCGACGCCAAGCACCAGCGCGGGCAGTACACGCTGCCTGACCATCTCGCCCCCACCCACGCGC
>JADGHJ010000358.1 GCA_019686175.1 Chloroflexota bacterium
CGGCAGCTCGCGCAGGTAGACGATCTCCAGGTCGCGCGTCGGCTCGATGCCGAAGCGGCGGAACGTCTCGAACAGGGCGAGCGTGGCGCCCGAGCCCGGGCTGGTGCTGCCCACGCGCTGGCCGCGGAGGTCGTCGAGCCGCGCCACGTCCGGCTGGCCCATCACCCGCCATACGGCCTTGTTGGTCTGGCCGGCGACGAAGACGAGATCGGTGGCGCCGCTGGCGTACAGGCTCACTGCGCTGCCGCCGAGCGCCGCGATGGGCACGCTGCCGCTGCCCAGCGCCTGGCTGGCCTGCGTGGGCGACATGCCCGTGAGTTCGACCTCCAGCCCGTAGCGGGCGAACAGGCCGTAGTCGCGGGCGACCCACAGCGGCGTCATCGAGCCGCTGATGGCCGCCATCGGCACCTGGAGCGGCTGCAAGCTGGGCGGGGGCGTTGGTGTGCTCGCGACTGCCGCGGCGGGCGACGCGCGGGGCTCGGGCGCGCTGGCCCCCGCTGCCTGCGGCGCCTCGCGGGCGGGCGTGGCGCAGCCGAACGCCAACCAGGCGGTCATCACCATCCCGATCCAGGGTAACCGGCGCATAGTCGCCTCCCCCCCGTCCCTCTCGTAGCGCTCTCGGCGGGCCGCTGTTGGGCGCATGATGCCGGAACGCGCGGGCCCGCACAACCGCTACAGTGGGAGCGTAGCCAGGCGTGAGGAGGCGGCGCATGAGCGAGGTGGCCTTGCGGGAGGCGGCGCCGCCGCTGGTGCTCGCGCTCGACGTGGGCACCTCGGCGGTGCGCGCGCAGATCTACGATGCCCAGGGGCGGTTGGTGGCCGGAGCTGAGGCGCGGGCCGAGGCGCCCGTCCGCCTCACCGCCGACGGCGGGGCCGAGATGGATGCCGACACGCTGGTCGTGGCCGTGACGGCCGTGATCGACGCGCTGGCCGCGCGGACGCCCGCCGCCTTCGGCGCCGTTGCGGGCGTGGGGCTGGCGACGTTCTGGCATACCCTGGTCGGTGTCGATCGCGCCGGGCGCGCGCTGATCCCGCTGCTGCTGTGGGCCGACCGCCGGGCGGCGCCGGCCGCAGCGGCGCTCCGTGCACGCCTCGACGAGCGGGCCATCCACGCGCGCACGGGCTGTCGCCTACACGCGACCTACTGGCCGGCGCGGCTACGCTGGCTGGCCACGGCGCAGCCGGCGATCTGGCGGCAGGTAGCGCGCTGGCTGTCGTTCGGCGACTACCTGTACGCCCGACTATTCGGCGAGGTGCGCACGAGCCTCTCGCTGGCCTCGGCCACGGGCCTGCTCGACCAGCACACGCGCGCCTGGGACCCGGCGCTGCTGGCCGCGCTGGCGCTCGAGCCCGCGCGGCTGCCGGCCCTCGATGACGCGCCGCTGCGCGGGCTGCGGGCTCCCTACGCGGCGCGCTGGCCGGCGTTGGCGCGAGTGCCCTGGTGGCCGGCCTGGGGCGATGGCGCGTGCAGCAATGTCGGCTGCGGTGCACTGGGCCCCGGCCGTCGCGCGCTGATGGTGGGCACCTCGGCGGCGCTGCGCGTCGTCTGGCCGGCGGCCGACATCACGATTCCCTGGGCGGCGTGGGGCTACCGGCTCGACGCGCGGCGGGCGGTGCTAGGCGGCGCGTTCAACGACGGCGGCAACCTGCTGGCCTGGTGGCGCGCCACGCTCGGGCTGGCCGACGAGGCGGAGTGGCTGCCGGCCGCGCTGGCCGAGGCGGTGGCCGCACGGGAGCCCGACCGCCATGGGCTGACGGTGCTGCCGCTATGGGGTGGCGAGCGCAGCCCGGGCTGGGCGCCCGACGCGCGCGGCGCCATCGTGGGCCTCACCTTCGCCACCGAGCCGGCCGATCTCTGGCGCGCCACGCTGGAGGCGATCGCCCTGCGCTTCGCCTGGCTCGACGACGACCTGGGCCCGGCGCTGGCCGCGGCCACGGGCCACGACCCCAAGGCGGTAGAGATGGTGGCCACGGGCGGTGCACTGGTGCGGGCGCCGGTATGGCTGCAAATCGTGGCCGACGCGCTGGGGCGGCCGGTGGTGGCGTCGGCCGAGCGCGAGGCGTCGTGTCGGGGCGCGGCGCTGCTGGCGCTGGAGGCGCTGGGGGCGGTCGCCGCGGTGGAGCAGGTGCCGGCGGCGCGCGGGCCGACCTACCAGCCGGACGCCGCGCGGCACGCGCGCTATCGCGCAGCCCTGACGCGCCAGCAGGCGCTGTACCGGCTGCTCGTCGGTAGCAGCGGCCTCTCGACGCACGAGTGAACGTGACTGCGCACCGGCTGTCGGGGAACCGGGCACGAGTGGCACTTGCCAGGCGTGGCCCGGCGGCGTGCTCATGGTTGGCGGCCGGGCGGGGCACGGTGGTAGCATCCGGCCACTCTACTCGCCTCGCTCCCTAGGAGCGGGGCTGCGGGTGAGGGGCAAGCGGAACTGCTGTAGGGCGGGCCGCAGTGAATAGCACGGCGGCTGGGAGTGGGCGCCATGCGTACCTGGAGATGCCTCGCCGTACGGCTCTTCGCCTGCCTGTGGGTCGCTAGCGCGGGCTGCGCGCCGGCAGCCCCGTCCGCAGCCACGCCGGGGGCACAGCCCACCGGAGCGGCGGCCGCGCCGGCCAGCAGTGGCGAGCGGCCCCCCGCCTCGCCATCGGTGGCCCGCGAGCCCGTCCCGATCGAGTCGGGGGTGGTCTCGCTGACGCTCGGCTACTGGCCGACCTGGGTGGCCGAGGCGCTGGGCTTCTTCGCCGACGAGAGCATCCAGCACGAGACGACCGTCTCGCGCGCCATGCCCGCGGGGCTCAGCGCGCTCGCCGGTGGCTCGATCCAGCTCTTCGGTGGCAGCCTCACCGCCACCATTCAGGCTATCGAGCGCGGCGGCGACCTCGTGGTGGTAGCCGCCAACCAGAACGATCCGGCCTACAGCCTGATCGCGCGGCCGGACATCGCGACCGTGGAGGAGCTGCGCGGCCGTACCGTCGCGGTGTCGGCGCTCAACGGCGGCGATACGGTGGTGCTACTGCGTCGAATGCTGCCGGCGCGCGGGCTGCGCGAGAACGATGTGGACCTCATTCTCGTGGGCGGCACGCCCGAGCGCTACGCGGCCCTCACGAGCGGCGGAGCAGCCGCCACACTGCTGCTGCAGCCGCAGGACTTCCAGGCGCTCGCCCAAGGCTACCGGCGGCTGATGCTCTCCAGCGAGGTGCTCCAGGAGTACGTGTTCAACGCCTGGATCA
>JADGHJ010000359.1 GCA_019686175.1 Chloroflexota bacterium
ACCCCGGCCGCGCCGCCGCCTCCGCCGTCAGCGCCCCCATCCCCTCCAGCAGGCAGTCCTCGATCCGCCCACACCGCCGACAGAACAGGTGCGGGTGCGGCTCCGCCCGATACCCATCGTACCGATGGTGCCCGTCGCTGACCTCCAGCTCCAGCACCTCCCCCAGCTCCTTCAGCGTGGCAATCGTCTTGTACACCGTCGCCCGACTGATCATCGGGTACGCCGGCCGGATCGCCCGGTACATCTCCTCCACGCTCGGGTGCCTCGCGCTCTCCAGCAGCGCCCGCAGCACCGCCATCCGCTGGGGCGTCATCCGATACCCGCGCTCGCGCAGCCGCCCCGCCAGCTCTTCCAGTCGCCGCTCCTTATCCACTCGCTAGGCCTCATCCGTCTCGATTCGATATGTTCCAATCGGAACCCACCTCCATTATATCGCCCCTTTCACAAGGGCCGCTTGGCACCATGGCATTCACAGCCAGGCCACGGCTTTCCGCCCGTCACGGCGCGGCGGCGGGCCCCGGGCCGGTCCTTCCCGAGGACATCCAGCTGTTACAACGGCGTACCAAACTCTCCGCCGAGAGTCCTGTACAGCAGCAGGAGATTGAGCGTGATAACGATCGCCGCGGTGAGTAGAGCCAGCACGTTGGTAGCCCAATGGTTGGCCAGCTCGCCCATGATATCGCGTCGCCAGGTGAAGACCAGCAGGGGGATCAGGGCGAAGGGGATTCCGAATGATAGGATGACTTGGCTGATTACCAGCACCTGCGTTGGCTCCCAGCCGAGCATGATCACCACTAGCGCCGGCAGCATGGTCACGAACCGCCGGAGCCACAGGGGGATCTGCCAGTTTACGAACCCCTGCATGATCACCTGCCCGGCCATCGTGCCCACCGCAGAGGAGGACAGCCCCGAGGCGAGCAGCGCCACGGCGAACACGGTGCTAGCGGCCCCACCCAGCAGCGGGGCCAGCGTGCGGTAGGCTTCCTCCAGGGAGTCGCCGGCGGCCGCGCCGGCAGTGTAGAGGGTAGCGGCAGCCATGACCAGCATGGCCCCGTTGATCAACCCGGCGAGCCCCATGGCCACCACGATGTCCACCAACTCGAACCGGAAGAGGCGCCGCGTCTCGCTCGGATTCCGGGGCACGATGCGGTCCTTGGTCAGCGCCGAGTGCAGGTAGATGACGTGGGGCATCACGGTGGCCCCGAGAATGCCCACGGCCACCACGATGCTGTCCGAGTTGATTCGCGGCACCAGTACCGCTTGCACCAGCTCGCCGGCGCTCGGTCGAGCGAGGCCGATCTCGATCAGATAGCAGGTGCCGATGATGCCGACGAACAGCGTGATCGCCGCCTCGAAGGGACGGAAGCCGAAGCGCTGCAGGGCCAGCAGCGAGTAGGTGGTCACCGCTGTCAGCAGCCCCGCCGCGACTAGGGGGAGACCGAACAGGAGGTGGAACCCCAGCGCCGCCCCCAAGAACTCGGCGAGATCGGTGGCCATGGCCACGATCTCCGCCAGCACCCACAGCACGTAGGTCAGCGGCCGCGGGCAGTAGCGCTGGATCAGCTCCGGCAGGCTGAGGCCGGTGGCGATGCCCAGCTTGGCCGAGAGGCTCTGCACGAGAATCGCCATGATATTGCTGGCCACGATGACCCAGAGCAGCAGGTAGCCGAACTCCGCCCCCGCCGCGATGTTCGTGGCGAAGTTGCCGGGATCCATGTAGGCGACACTGGCGATGAACGCCGGGCCCAGAAAGGGCAGCACGCGCGCTAGCCCGCGACGGTTCGTGCGGTTCGCCAGCACCGCCGCGGCCGCCTGCGCGGTGGCTGCCGAGCGCGGCAGCTCGGCGAACGGTACCAGGACGCTCAGCAGCTCCCGACGCCGGGGCAGGTCCATCGGTCCTCCCGGACGGCGCAATTAGAAGGGGGAAGGACCGCGCGGTCCTTCCCCCGCCTGCGGTGTCGCGGCCAGCTACTTGCGGAGCTCGGCCGACATGAACCGCGACACGTACGGCGACTCGCCCGGGGCGCCCCGGCGGAAGTGGCCCGACGGCCCCTCGCCGAGGAACTCGGAGAACCACGCCTCGTGCTCGATCTCCTCGTTGAGGATGGCCAGCGACAGCTCGTAGGTACGGTGGTCCTTGCCGGCCGTGTAGTTGCAGATGTCGGTGTAGGTGCGGATCGCGCAGCGCTCGGCCTCGACCAGCACCGTCAGGAGGTCCTTGATCGGATCGCCCGTCGGCTGCGGGTAGTCGCCCATCGCCGTGTGGGCCGTGCCGCGACGCTCCGCCGACGTCCGAGCCAGGCTGTCGGGCAGGTACGCGTCCGGGCAGCCCGCCATGTCGGCAAACGTCCGGATGTCGCGCGGCAGCTCGCCGCCCAGCTCGTAGATGCGCGGGACCAGCGCCTCGAAGTGGTTGCGGTCCTCGATGCGAGCGTCCTCGATGATCTCCTTGATGCCCTCTCCTTCGAGGCCGATCGCGTTCACACGGAGGATGGTGTAGTAGTAGAAGGTGGTGAACTCGGCGCCAGCGGCGGCGACCAGCTTCTGGACCAGCTCGTCGACGTTCAAGCCGGCGCGCTCAACGACCTGTCGAGCGACCTTACCCATCTGTGGTACCTCCCATACTCCCTGAGCGTTCGTGACCAGGACGTGGAACGCCGCGTGGCGGCTCCCTTGCGTACTCCCGCTCTGGTATCACCTCCCCTCCAGGTGGCTGCGCACCAGGGCCGGCCGCGGCCTGCTGGCACGCGGGACACTCCCCGTAGAAGGCCACGTGATAGGCCAACACCCGATACCCGCTGCGCGCCCCCGCCGCCTCGAGCTCCCCCGACAGTTCCGCGGACGCGAAATCCTCGATCCGCTGGCACCGCACACACACGAGATGCGCGTGGGGAGTGAGCGACTGCACCACGTAGCGATGCGCCATCCCTCCGTACTGCAGCTCCTCGAGGGCCCCGAGCTGCTTGAGCACGCGGACCGTGTTGTAGACCGTGGCCCGGCTCGTCGACCGACAGCGCCGCCGCGCGAGCTCATGGATCCGCGCCACGCTGGGGTGCTCGGGCGTCTCGGCCAGCACGTGCAGCACCGCCTCGCGCTGCGGGGTGAGGCGGTAGCCCGCCTGGCCCAGTGCCCGCACCAGCCGGTTGTAGCGCTGCCTGCTGGACACCATCGTCCCAGCCGCCCTGCCGCAGGCCCGGCCGCTGTTCCCGGCCCCCCGCAGCAC
>JADGHJ010000360.1 GCA_019686175.1 Chloroflexota bacterium
GGTGTGTTTTTTTTTTTACCGCGCCGGGGCCGGGGCGCGGGCGCGGCCCCCCCCCGCCCCGCCCCCGCTCGCCGGGCGATCCGGATCGCCCGGTCCACGCCCTTTTCCGGGCTGATGCGGCCGAGAAACACCAGGTGCCTTCCCCCATGCGGGTTGAAGGGCAGGCGCGGGAGGTCCACGGCGTTGTACACCGTGGCGAGCCAATTCGCCTGCGGGAGAGGGCGGCGCTGGCTGGCGCTGATCGAGACGAGAGCTATATCGGGATACGCGGCGTACACCGGGGCGAGCGCCGGCAGGTCGAGGCGCCCGTGCAGCGTATGAAGCGTGGGGGTCGGGCTGACCCGCGCGACCGGGAAGGCCGCGAGGTCCACATGCGAGTGGATGACGTCGAACTCGGCCGCCTGGCCGTAGCAGGCGCCCAGCGCCAAGGCGAGGGCGACGGCCGGCGGCTGGTCGGGCTGCGCCCACACCGCGGTCGGTACCGTCGGCACTAACCGGGCAGTGGTCTGTGAATCGCCGCTGGCAAACAATGTCACCCGATGGCCGCGGCGGACCAGCTCTTCGGTCAGCAGCGCGACGACCCGCTCGGTGCCGCCATACTGCGGGGGGGGAACGGGCAAGAACGGCGGAGCAAGCTGGGCGATGCGCAACATCGATGCCTCCAAGTTCTCTCTCGCCCTCGCCAGGTTGGTGCCGCTCAGGGGGGCTCGGCGATTGCCTGCTTCACCGCCTCGACCAGCTCGGCGATCGTGAACGGCTTGTGGATGTGCTGATGGGCCGCGAGCGAGATCCGTCGGTGGGCGTCCGGAGTACACATGGTGAGCAGGAGCAGGCGCGGTGTGCGGGCCCAGTGACGGCGGCGCACGCGCTCGGCCAGCTCCCAGCAGTAGGGATCTGGGGTGACCAGGTCCAGTACCAGCAGGGCGGGCGGCCATGGCGGCTGCCAACCCTGCTCGACGTGGTCGAGGAGGGCGACCACCACGGCATAGCCGCGGCGTGCCAGATTGAGATGGATGAGTGCCAGGGAGAGGTTGTCGTCGCTCACCACCGCGACTGCTGCTCCAGCCACTACCATCTCCGCAGGGACGCTCGGTCCTCAAGCGCTCTACACCTACTATGTGCGTCAGGACGCCTGCTTAATCACTACACGCTCGCGCTGCCGTCCTGAACGTCGCCTGAATGCCGGTCTCAACTGCGACAGGCCGACGATTCGAAGGAACTAGAGGGCGAGCAGCTCTTGTGCCGCTTTCAGGACCTGTTTAGGGAGCGATATCCGCTATGTAGGGCGTATTCAGCTCGCCTGCGGCATCATAGTGACAACATGAACAGCGGAAGGAGGAGAACGGCTAGGAGGCGAGCTATGGGCATGACACCACCACGAGCCATGGCCAACGTGGAGCAGATACGCTGGGCGAGCGGCCTGAACGTCATCGCGGGCCTGTGGCTGATCATCTCCCCTTGGGTGCTCGGTTTCTCGCGCTACGACGACCGGATGATGTGGAATAACGTCATCTTTGGCATCGTTGCTGCTATCTTGGCCGGGATCCGCGCCGGCGGCGCGTACGAAGTGCCCTGGCTGAGTTGGATCAATGTCTTGGTCGGGATTTGGCTGTTCATCTCGGCCTTTATCTTCGCGAACCCGAGCCTGCCCGCTCCGTTCTGGAACAATATCATTCTCGGGGTGATCGTCTTCATTCTGGGAATCGTAAGCGCGCTAGCGAACCGGCAACCGGCGACCAGCCGCTAGCGCCCTGACACGGACGGCCCGCTCCTCCCCGCAGCCGTAGCCGGCTACCGAACTGGTGGCCGGCTACAGCCGTCACGGCGGCTGTGAGGCGAGTTCGTCGGGTGTGGCGAGCCGATAGCCGACGCCGGGCTCAGTGAGGATGTAGCGGGGCTGGTCCGGCTGGGCCTCCAGCTTGCGGCGTAGACGACTGACGTAAGCCCACAGGTAATCGGCCTCGTCGCGGTACTCCGGACCCCACACACGCTGGAGGAGCATGGCGTGGGTGAGCACGCGCCCGCCCGCGAGGGCGAGCTGCTCCATGACGGCGTACTCGGTCGGCGTCAGGTGCACGAATTGGCCGTGGACACGGACCTGCCGCTTGGCGAAATCGATGTGCAGGTCGCCCAGCTCGAACGGCTCGCGCGGGCCCGCGCCTTGGCACGCTGCCCGGCGCAGGTGCGCCCGCACACGCGCCAATAGCTCCTGGGCCCCAAACGGCTTGGTCAGGTAATCGTCGGCGCCGAGATCGAGGGCGCGCACCTTGTCCCGCTCCTGGCCGCGCGCGGTGACGACCAGTACGGGCACATCGGTCCAGCGCCGCAGCGCCTTGAGCACCTGAAACCCGTCGGGGCCCGGGATGCCCAGGTCGAGCAGCACCAGGTCGAGGTGCTGCTCCTCGGACAATTTCAAGGCTTCGCAGCCATCGGCAGCCACGAGCACCTCGTAACCACGGGCTTTGAGGTTCATGCTCAAGTACCGGATGGTCTGTGGCTCGTCGTCGACGACGAGGATCCGTGTCTTGGCAGGCATGGTATCATTCCTCGTCCCGTTCATTGCCGACCCGGCCGGTTGCAGGGCCCGTGGGCAACCAGACTGCGAACACGCTGCCCCGTGGGCGGTTCGGCCGCACCCAGATCCGCCCCCCGTGGGCAGCCACGATCTCGCGCGCCAGCGCCAGCCCCAGGCCAACGCCCGAGCCCGGGCTCGTCCCTGCTGCCGAGCCGCGCTGGAAACGCTCGAAGATCCGCTGCCGCTCGGCTGGATGCACGCCGCTACCCTGATCAGCCACGTCGATCACGACGCCGTCGCCCACTGGCGCGGCCCGCACTTGAATCGGACTGCCAGGCGGGGAGTACTTGGCCGCGTTGTCTAGCAGGTTGGCCAGCACGCGCTCGGTCTGCAGTGGGTCGACCCACACCGGAGGCAGGTCAGTAGAGAGGTCCAGCTGGAGAGGGTGCTGGGCCAGCGCCGGGCGCACCTGCTCGACGGCGCTCGCCACCAACGTCGCGGGTGCGCACGCTCGGCGTTGGAGGCAGAGGCGTCCGTCGGCGAGCCGGGCCATCTCGAGCAGCGCCTCGACCAGCTGAGTGAGCCGATCGCAGCTTTGCTCGATCGCCTCTAAGCACGCTCGTTGGCTGGGCGGGTCCCAGTCCACGTCCGGCTGCAGCAGGGTCGACGCGAAGCCCTTGATATGGTGCAGCGGG
>JADGHJ010000361.1 GCA_019686175.1 Chloroflexota bacterium
GGACTCCGGCGCCTGGGCGGCCGGGGCCGCGATGGCGGAGGGGACCCCGATAGCGGCGGGCAGGGCGACCGAGGCCACGCCCAGCCCGCCGCTGGTAAGGAACTGACGCCGAGTCAAGCGTTGCATCCAGCGCATGGTGCCGCTCCCCCGTGGACAGCTCGCCTACGAGCCGTGCTCCATGAGCTGCGAGGCGCGCTCCAGCGCCCGCGCCAGCGTGCGGAAGCTGGCGGCGATGCGATTGCGCGCGTCCTGCGGGACCTGATCGTAGTTGGTGACGTCGGTCTCCGAGCGGACGAAGGGGGCGAGGGCGCTCTTGGCCTGCTGGAACCCGCGGGCGATCTCCCCCGCGAGGCCGCGGTCGAGGGCCGCGAGCTGGTCCTGGTAGGCGGTGTACACCGCCTCCGCACCCGCCAGGTTGGCCTGGAAGTCGAGCAGGTCGAGCTTCGAGTAGCGTTCCTCCTCGCCGGTGATCTTGCTCTCGGCGACCTCGGCGAGCAGGTCCTCGGCCCCGTCGAGCAAGGCGGCGGGGGTGAAGGCGCCCTGCTGAACTAGTTGCTGCAGCTGCGCGGCCATCGTGTCCCAGTCGGCCAATAGTTGCTGGGCCACGGGCACCAGCGCCGTGGTCTGCTGGTCGCGCCACAGGCCGCGCTCGATCTTGTGGAAGCCTTTCCAGTTCGGGTCGTTGCTGCCCAAGGGGAAGTCGTCCTCGCGGGCGTCGATCGCGCTGTCGAACGCCTCCAGGCTCGGATCGGCGTCGACGACCACCTCGAGCTTCTCCCACGGCACGCGGGCGCGGGCGTAGGCCGCCTGCGCGCCCGCCAGGTCGCCGGCGGACAGCGCCGCGACCAGGTCGGTCAGCGCGGCGCGGCCCACGGGGAGTTGAGCGAGCAGGAAGTCGGTAGCCGCATCCGCGGCCGGCGCGGCGCGGCTGACCGTGCCAGGGGGGCGGAATAGCACGCACGTGCCTAGGGCCAGAGCCAGGGCAAGCCATCGCAGCGAGACCATGCAGCTGCTCCTTCGTAATGTAAAGGTGAGACGAGCGTGTCGCGCCTACACGGGCCGCTGCGCCAGGCGGAACCGGAGCGGCTTGCCCAGCAGCAGGAGCGCGATCAGCGCGAGGAGGACCACCTGGCCGAGCGTGGTCTCCCAAGTCGGGAACAGGCCGAACAGCTCCCACGCAGGGATCCAGCGCAGAGGCGACGCCTGTAGGACGCCGGCCACTTGCAGCGCGTGCAAGCTCATGCCGACGAACTTGAAGCAGAGGTAGTAGATCAGCACGGTGGCGAGCAGGAAGAACGGGCGCACGGGCACGCGCACCCCCAGCCCGATCATCGCGGCCGCCAGCAGGAGGAGGGCCACCGTTCCCCCGGCCAGGCCCACCAGCAGCTCGCGCAGGCCGATGCTCGGAGCGAGCCCGATGTAGAACAGCACCGTCTCGGCGCCCTCGCGGAACACGGCCAGAAAGGCGATCAGGGCCAGCCCCAGCAGCCGGTTGCGCTGCAGGGCGGCGAGGGTTTGGGTGCGGATGTACGTTTGCCAGGCGCCGAGGCTGGCCTTGGAGTGGAGCCAGTAGCCCACGTACAGCAGCATGACCGCCGCGGCCAGCCCGGTCACCCCTTCGATGACCTCGCGGCTCACGTTGGCCACCGCGCGGCTGAGCAGGAGCTGCGCCAGGATGGCGACGACGATGCTGGCCGCGATGCCGGCTCCCGCGCCGCTCCACACCCAGCGCTGCTTGTCGGCGTTGCCCGAGCGCTGCAGGAACGCGACCAGGGCGGTCACCACCAGCAGCGCCTCGAACCCCTCGCGCAACAGGATGATCCCGGCGTCCCAGGCCGAGTAGTGCGCAGTGTCGGCCACCACCGGCGCGAGTTCCGCGCGCATGTTCGCGAGCACCGCGCGCGCGCGTGAGGTGTCCGGCGGCGTGGCGTTCAGCAGGGCGGCCGCCTCTGCCGTCTGGTTCTCCGTCGAGGTGTAGACACTGGCGGAGCGCGCGCGCACGAAGCCCTCGACGTCGAGCCACACCTCTTGGAACGTCCGCAGGTCCGCGCGCGCGGCGGCGAGGTCACCGCGGTCGAGCGCGGCCAGGGTGCGATCGAGCAGCTCGATCAGCAACGCGGGGGTGGGGTTCTCGACCGCGAGGGCCTGGGAGGTCGTGGCACTGGCGGGCGGGGGCGTGCCATTCACGAAGCTGGTGACCAGCTCCTGGAGGCGCGCGATCGCCGCGGCGGCGGCCGCAGTATCGGGCGGTTGGCTGGCAAAGGCGGCGTGGCCGTCGGCCAGCGCCCGCTCGATGTCCCGATAGTGGTCGCGACTGATGGGGCGAATGAGGTCTTCGATATCCAGCCAGCCATCGCTCGCGCGCGTGAACGCGGCACGCGCCCCGTCGATGTCACCCGCCTGGAGGCGCTGGGCGGCGGTGTCGATATCGGCCGCCCAGGTTTGCAGGGCCTGGCTGGCGGCGGCGCGCCCCGTGGCGTCCTCCGCGGCCGCAGGCGCGGTGCTCGCCCCGCCGAGGCTCGCGCGGAACTGCTCGACCCGCGCCAGCAGGGTGTCGAGCTGGGCGCTGGCGGCGGCGCCGTCCACCGGCTCGGCGCGCAGGGCGCGATCCACGGCGCGCATGGCCGCCTCGATGTCGCGGTACGCCTGCCGCGAGCGCGCCCGCACGCCATCCTCGATGTCGTCCCAGCCACGGTCGAACTCCGCGTACGCGGCGCGTGCCCCGGCGATGTCGCCGGCCGCGAGGGCAGCCTGGCTCGCGCGCGCGCGGTCGCCCAGCGTCTGGAGCCCGGCGGCCAGCGCCGCCTCATCGAGCTGGGTGCTCACCGTGGCGCAGGCCGTGGCCAGGGACAGTGTGTGCGCGGCGACTACGGAGGATAGTACGGCCACGAGTAGCACCACGGCCCCTGCTAGCCGCGCCCGAGCCCCGACCCACACCAAGTGCGGCATCGCACACCTCCTCATCGCCTACTGAACATCTCTTTACGTCCATACTAAATACGTCGGTGCGTCCAACGATAGCACGCGCGTTTGGCGGGCGCAAGTCTCCGCAGCAGTCCGAGTGGCTGCGTGCGGCACAGGCCGGGTGTAACGTTCGTGGCTGCAGATCGTTTTATTTCGTCGAGACGAATCTCCTATCTTAGTGGGCACTATGAGAAGGGGGCCGACGCGGGGCGGGGACGGGGCCTCGTGCGCGTCAGCCCCCG
>JADGHJ010000065.1 GCA_019686175.1 Chloroflexota bacterium
CCGCCGGTCCGCCCGCGCCACTGCGCGAGAGCGGCCCCGGATGCTGGCCCATCCATCTAGCCTGGCTGGGCGCGCAGCCGCTCCGCTGGGTCTATGGCGCCCCGGTGCCGGAGACGCTTGGCGTGGTCGCTGAGGTCGCCCGACAGCAGGGAGTGCCGATCGTGTGGCGCCCCGCCACGAGCGCGCCGCCCCCGAGTTGGCCCCGCCTCTGGGAGACGCTCGAAGAGATCAACGCCGAGGCGCTGCAGGTGTACTGGTACATGACCGACTGGCCAGCCGCCAATCATGCCGATACCGTCGTCGAGCTGCTGCGGCGCCCGGATATCCTGCTCGGTGGCTTCCCCCTCGACCCGCGCGACGCCGCCGGCACCTTCCTCCGCGGCCGACTCGCGCCCTGGCGGCGCTGGCCGGGCCGCGTGCCGCTGGAGCGACTGGTGCAGAAGCTGACCGACTGGCCCGCGCGCGTCTGGGGGCTGTGCCGCCGGGGGCGGATCCAGCCCGAGCATGTCGCAGACCTGGTCATCTTCAATGCCGACACGGGCGAGCTCGCGCAGACATTCGTGGCCGGGGAGCCCGTGTTCGCCGACGGACAGCCCACGGGAGCACGCCCCGGCGAGCTGCTGTGCCTCGGCAATCAGGCCTAACCCCGGTGTTAAGGCCCGGGCCGTGGGGTAGGCGTCTGACCGGGCGCCGCGGCCGGCGCGGCCGCCGTGGCAATCAGACGCTGCCGCAGCGCGGCGTACCAGTCGGCCTCCGCTTGCCGCGCCTGCGTGTAGGCATCCATGCCGCGGTTGATCCAGAACGGGTCGTTCTCTTCCAGGCCGGTGAGCCACGCGCGGGCGGTCCGCTGCAGCGCCTCGCGCCGCAACTGGCCGAGCTGGTGCAACGGCTGCAGCGACGGTGGCGGCTGTACGCTCAGGCTCGCGGGATCGAGTTGGGTGACCTCGCGGAGCTGGTCCATGAGCAACTGGCGCACGGCCGGCTCGTTCACCGTGTCCACCGCCAGGTCGGCCGTGATGACGGCGTTGACGAACCGGTCGGTCAGCTGCTCGTCGGCGTCCAGGTAGGCCGCCTCCTCCGGGGTAAGCGAATAGCCCGCGTTGCGGATCACCTGGCTGATCGACTGCGCAGGCATGGGCGGAGGCACAGCCTCGGTTGTTTCGCCCCCCGCCTGCTCGGCCGGCGGGGAGGGGGTCGGTGTCGGCTGTTGCGCCGCCACGGGAGCTGCGGCGGCACTGACCGCGAGCCAGAGGGTGAGACCAACAAGCCACCGTGCCAAGAGTCCCTGCTCCTTGCCCCAGAGTAGCCCGACTATTGCCTCGCTGCCGCGCCGGTCTAGCACCCGCCGCGGCAGCATCGTCGCATGATACTATCCTTCCGTCGTGCTGGCAACAACATCCGGGCGTCCCGATCGCGTCCGTGGCGACCCCGGGGAGGTGGATTCAGTGCAGGGGGTGGGGAGCCATGTGCCCGGCTCGGGGCCCGTTCTCGTGGCCTGGCGGCTCCTGCTGGCCCTAGTGGTCGTGGGCACCGTGGTCGCCCTGGTCAGGCCCACTCACGCGAGCGCCCAGACCGACGGCCGGCTCACCGAGCAAGAGTACGACACCTGGCGCGCGGACCACGCCGCCGCCCTCGACGCGGCAGCGGCCGCCATGCTCGCCAGCGCGCCGGGGGACGACCAGGCGGCCACGCTCGCCACGCTGATCGCCCTGGCAGACACTGCGGCGCGCATCCGCCCGCCGGAGGCGGCGCTGGGTGCGCACGCCCAGTACTTGATCGCGGTCGAGCGGCTCCGCCTGGCCGCTATGGCCCTGGCCGAGGCGACCTCCCCCGGCCCTGCGGCCGAGGGGCTCGCGCGGGCACAGGCGGAGCTTCGCGAGCTTCTCGCCACCGGCCGCTTGCCGCCAGCCGAGGCGGTTGTCCCGCCCGCGCCGGCCCCGCTTGCGCCACCGGCGGCGATCGCCCAGGCTAGCACCGAGGTCGGTGCGCTGTGGCTGCTGGGCGTGCAGCGGCCGTTCACACCGCGCGGGGCCGAGCCACCCGCCGGCCAGGAGTTCATCGCGCTGCGGCTCCGCCTGGAGAACCGGGGCCGCCGTGCCTTGGCCTACTATCCGCTGGCCGATTTCACCCTGATCACTCGCGATGGCGTTACGCTGCACCCCACGGCGCTGGGCATGGCCGAGCGGGTGGAAGCCGGCGAGCTGAGTCCGGGCGACGCCTTGATCACCACCATCACCTTTCTCATCGGGCCGGACACGCAGCCGGCCCTGCTGCGCTTCGCGCCGGCCAGTGGCGCGGTGATCGAGCTACCCCTGCCCACGGCGGAGTCGTAGCGCCGTCCGCCACGCCGTGTTTCTTGACAGTCGAGGGCGCATGGGGCAAGCTACCAGGGCGCCGCCGGGCGCGGTGGTGCGCGCACATGCACTACGAGTGAGAGTTCAAGCGGAGATCGTGTGGTAGGCGTGTCCTGGAGTGTCGTGAAGCGCGTGCCCGTGTGGGCCTGGGCCGGGATAGGGCTCGCGATCGCGCTGGCCGCAGTTACCGTCGCCGCGCTGCGGTTCGCACACCCAACCGTGGCGCCGGTGCAAGCCGTGGGCGGGTTCTGGCTGGTCGATCAGTCCACGGTGGTGCGACTCAGCGGGGTGGTGGAGCTGCAGCGCCCGGGCACCGACGACTGGGAGCCCGTGCGCGACGCACAGCCGCTGACAGTGGGTGACCGGGTGCGCACTGGCCCCGATGGCTATGCGGCGTTCACCTTCTTCGACGGCTCGAGCACGACGCTGCAACCTGCCTCGGAGCTAGCCGTGCAGCGGTTCGAGCGCGACCCGGCCAGCGGCGCGACGGCGGTGATCCTCCAGCAACTCAAAGGCAGTAGCTGGACCCGCGCGGGCGACAACGGTCATCCGTTCTCGGGCGTCCTGGTCACCACGCCGGGCGGCGCGCGCTTCTTCGCCCGCGGAAGCCAATTCGAGACGATCGTGGACGCGGAGGGGACCTACGTCACCAGCGCCGAGGGGATCGTGTACGGCCGCGCACAGAACACCGACGTGGAGATCCCGCCGGGGTTCAGCTCGCGCACCCTGCTGGGCCAGGCACCGGAGGCCCCTATCCCCGACCCGCCGCGCGGCCCCACGCTCCAGGTGCGCGTGCAGGGGCCGGCGCGGGTCCTACTCACCGATGCCCGTGGCCGCAGCGTGGGCCAGCACCCGGACAGCGAGCTGCCGGTCTATCAGATCCCGTTCGCGCGTGTCACGGAGACGGCCGACGGCGCCCGGGTGTTCAGCGTTCCGGCGCCCCTGGAGGCGTACGATCTCACCCTGCGGGGCCAGGCCACGGGCACGGTACAGGTGGCGGTAGGCGTCCTGCGGCCCGCTCAGACGAGCGTGCCGGCGGCAGCGGTGATCGAGCGGCCGGTCGAGCAAGGCGAGGTGCTCACCACGAACTTCCGCTGGGAGAACGAGCAAGTCCGCGGGCTGCAAGACCTGGTCGCCTGGCCCGGCGCGGCCCCAGCGAGCGCCGTGGCCCTGTTGCGCCATCCGCCGCCGGTCGTGACCGCCGTGCTGCCCACCCCGGCGCCGGAGCCCACCGCCGAGGCCACCGAGATCGTGGTGGCCGAGCCCGACCCGAACGACGTGTTCGCCTCGCTCGATCGCGATGGCGGCTTGCGGCCGCTGGTCGTGGCGCCAGCGGTTCCTGAGCGACCGGCCGTCACCACGGAGCGGCCCCCGCTGCGCGCGCCCACGGTACCGTCCCCGCCGCCCGTCGTGCGCGCGCCGGAGCGACCGGCCCCAGCGCCGGCCCCGGTGGCCGAGCCCACCGACCCGCCGACGGCCCCGGTCGTCACGCTCCCTCCGACAGATACCCCGGTGGTGGTGATGGTGACGCCCGTGCCGCCATCGCCGACGCCGGTACCACCGACGCCCGTGCCGCCCACGCCAGTACCGCCGACGCCCGTGCCGCCCACGCCAGTACCGCCCACCCGGGAACCGACGGTGCCGCCGCCGCTTCCGACCCCGGTGCCCACCGCGCCGCCCACGCGCCTGGCGCTGCCGACGCGCCCGGTCGTGACGGGTGGCGAGAGCGCCCGCTCGGTCGCCCCGACGGCCACGCCCGTGCGAGTGCCGTACCCGGGCGCGGGGGGGCTGCCGGTCGCCCAGCCGACCGCCGGCCCGACCAGTCGTACCCACTAGACGATCGTGGCGCCCCCGGGCCGCAGGCCGGTAGAATGCTGCCAGCCCGCGAGCGTAGCGATGTGGCTCTACGCCCAGGCTGGCAGACGCACAACCACTCCAACCGGATGATGTCGAGGGCCACATGCGAGTGTTGGTGACCGGCGGGGCCGGGTTCGTGGGCTCCCACCTATGCGAGCGCCTCCTGGCGGGCGGCGCCACGGTGCTGTGCCTGGACAATTTCAGCACGGGCGCCCGCCGGAACCTCGCGGGGCTGCTCGGTCATCCGCGCTTCGAACTGCTCGAGCACGACGTCACCGCGCCCGTCGCGCTGGCCGTCGATGCCGTATTCCACCTGGCGAGCCCGGCCAGCCCCGTGGCATACCAGCAGCAGCCGGAGGCCACCGCGCTCGCGAACTCCCTCGGCTCGCTGCACCTGCTGCGCTTGGCCCGGGACTGCGGTGCCCGCTACCTGTTCGCCTCCACCTCTGAGATCTACGGCGACCCGACCGAGCACCCCCAGCGGGAGACATACTGGGGCAATGTCAACCCGCTCGGCCCGCGTGCCTGCTACGACGAGAGCAAGCGGTTCGGCGAAGCGCTCACGATGGTGTACCTGCGGGAGTACCAGCTCGACGCGCGCATCGTGCGCATCTTCAATACCTATGGGCCCCGCAGCGACCCGCGCGACGGGCGCCTGGTGCCGAACTTGGTCACTCAGGCGCTGCGCGGCGAGCCGCTGACAGTGTACGGCGACGGCTCGCAGACGCGCAGCCTGTGCTATGTGGATGACCTGGTCCGAGGGCTCGAGCTAGCGATGTTCACGGAGGGGACACGCGGGGCGGTATTCAACCTAGGCAACCCCGACGAGCACACGGTGCTGGAGTACGCCGAGCTGATCCGCGAGCTGGTCAACCCGCGCGTGGACATCGTGTTCCGCCCGCTGCCGGCCGACGACCCCACGCGACGGCGGCCCGACATCACCCGCGCGCGCGAGCAGCTGGGCTGGCAGCCACAGGTGCCCCTGCGCGAGGGGCTGGCGCGCACCGTGGAGTGGTTCCGTGCGCTGCTGGCGGAGCCCTCGGCATGAGCGCCCGCGCGGCCCTCGCGACGCCTGCCACACGGCTCCAGCCCCGACCGGTTCTGCTGGCCCTCCTGGCGATCGCCGTCGGTGGGACCAGCGCGCTGCTGTCGCCGTTCCAGGCCGCGGCGCTGCTGGCTGCGGCCGTGGTGGTGCCTTTCGCCCTCCAGCGGCCGATCGTGGGGCTGTGCCTGGCAGTGGCCGCCATCCCCTTCTCCTCGGAATGGAGCAGCACGGTCGGTGGCCTCAACCTCACGCTGATGGAGCCGACCGTGGCCCTCGCCCTGGTGGCCTGGCTGCGGCGCGGGCTGGCCCAGGAGCGCCTGCGGATCTGGCCCTCCGCGCTGCTGGCCGCCCAGGGCCTGATGCTCGGCGTGCTGCTCGCCGCCTCGTTGGCTAGCGAGGCGCCCGGGCCGAGCCTGAAAGAGACGATCAAGTGGATCGAGTTGATGGTCGCCTTCGTGCTGACGCTCGACCTGGCGCGCGATATCCGCGCGGCACGCTGGCTATTGCTGGCCCTGGTCGGCGCGGCGGCCGTGGAGGCGCTGTTCGGCGTGGTCCAGTTCGTCACGGGGCGCGGCCCCGCCTTCTTCGCCATCGGCCCGTTCATGCGCGCCTACGGCCACTTCAGTCAGCCCAACCCGTTCGCGGGCTATCTCGGCACGGCGTTGCCGCTCGCGTTGGCGCTCGCCTGGCTCATGCCGGGGGCGGCGCCGCGCTGGGCCCGGCCGGCCTTCCTGGCGCTGGCCGCCGGGGTGCTGCTCAGCCTGTCGCGCGGCGCGTGGCTCGGTCAAGCGGTGGCTTGCGCGGCGCTCCTGGCGCTGGCCAGCCCGCGCTCGCGGCGCCATCTCCTGGTGCTGGCGGTGGCGCTCCTGCTGCTGGCGCTGCTCGGCACCCTGGGCGTGCTGCCGCCCGCGATCGCCGATCGCCTGGGAATCATCGCCGAGTACTTCGGGCCGTTCGACGTGCGCACCGTCGAAGTCACGGGCGAGAACTGGTCGGTCGTCGAGCGGATGGCGCACTGGCAAGCGGCGTGGTACATGTTCCTCGACCGGCCCTGGCTGGGCGTCGGCCCTGGCAACTACGCGACCGCGTACGAGCAGTACTTCCTGCCGAACTGGGCGGACCCGCTCGGGCACGCGCACAACTACTATCTCAACCTCGCAGCCGAGACGGGCCTCGTGGGCCTGGCCACGTTCCTGCTGGTGCTCGGGCTGGCGTACCGGGCCGCCGTACGCGGTTTGGGCAGCAGCGACCCGTTCTGGCGCACCGTCGCGCTGGGCACTCTCGGCACGCTCCTGGCCTTGACGGTGCACAGCAGTTTCGACAGCCTGTTCGTCCACGGGGTGGGCGTGCAGATCGGTACGCTCTTCGGCCTGGCACAGCTCGCGAGCGACCGGCGCGACACGGAGGGCCGCTGAGCAGCGGCCGGGCCGCCTCGCCGGGCTGCTGCCCGCCACGGGATATTGCACCCGGGTTGCGGAAACGGGTAAGGTTGGGAGACGTGGGCACGGCAGCGCGTCGCAGGAGGGTGCCTCGTGGCGGGAAGACCGGCGGCCAGGCAGTTCGAGGACCTGCAGATCTGGCGCGGCGCGTACGAGCTGGCGCTCCAGGTGTACGATGTCACGGCGGCGTTCCCGCTGCACGCCGACGCGGAGTTGCGCGGGCAGTTGCGACGGGCCGCCGCAGCCATCGGCGCGCACATCGCCGATGGGTTTGGCCGCTTCTCGCGCCACGAGTACCTGCGCGCGCTACACAACGCCCGCGGCGCCCTGATGCAGACGCGGCACTTCGTCCGCCTCGCCGATGGTCTGGCCTATCTGCCCCCGGGCGAGGCCGAGCGGATCGTCGCGGCGATCAGCCGGCTCAATGCCCAGCTCTATCGCGTGGTGAACGCCCACCGCGAGGACTCGTCGCTGGTCGCGCCGCGCGAAGTCGGCCGCGAGCCGTCAGGCTTGGACAACTGATCGCACCGTGCGCGTGGGCATCGAATACACGGCGGCGCTGAACCAGCGCGCGGGCATCGGCCGGTTCGTGCGCAACCTCGTGAGCAGCCTGCTCGCCACAGACCCGCAGGTGCACTGGGTGCTGCTGCACGCCGCGCTCAACGGCGCCGATCCGGCGGTCCTGCCGCACGCGCCGAATGTCACCACGGCCGAGGTGCGCCTGCCCGAGCGCTGGCTGACCATCCTCTGGCATCGCCTGCGCGTGCCGCTGCCGGTCGAGTCGTTCACGGGGCCGCTCGACATCTTTCACGCCCCCGATTTCGTGCTGCCGCCGGTCCAGCACGCCCGGCGCATCGTCACCGTGCACGACCTGGCCTTCTTGCTGTACCCCGAATGTGCCGACGCGCGCCTGCGCAGCTACCTGATGGCGGTGGTGCCGCGCTCGATCCAGCGCGCCGACTTCGTGGTGGCGGACTCGGCGAACACGCAGAACGACGTGATCTGTCTACTCGGCGCCGATCCGGCACGCACGGCCGTGGTGCCGGGCGGGGTGGAAGCGCGCTTCCAGCCGGCGGCCCCGGAAGTGGCTGCGGACCTCCGCGAGCGCCTTGGCCTTCACGCCCCGTTCATCCTATCGATCGGCATGATCGAGCCGCGCAAGAACTGGCAGGGGCTCATCCGCGCCTACAGTCAGGCGCGGGCCCGCCATCGCTTGCCTCACCAGCTCGTGTTAGCGGGCCCACGCGGCTGGCTGTGGGAGAACATCTTCGAGGAGCGCGAGCGATCGCCGTTCCGCAACGACATCATCTTCCTGGGGTACGTGGCCGACGCCGACCTCCCGGCGCTCTACTCGGCGGCCGACGTGTTCGCTTTCCCCTCCCTCTACGAGGGGTTCGGCCTGCCGCCCCTGGAGGCGATGGCCTGCGGCACCCCCGTGGTGGTCTCCGATGCGGCGTCGCTGCCCGAGGTGGTGGGCGACGCCGGCCTGACGGTGCCCGCGGAAGATACCGACGCGCTGGCGGCGGCGCTGGCGCGCCTGCTGCTCGACGACGCCCTACGCGCCCAGCTGGCCGCCGCCGGCCGGGCGCGCGCCGCCCAGTTCACCTGGGGCGCGGCGGCCGTCCGCCAGCTCGAGGTGTACCGACATGTGCTAACACTGTAGTTGAGCTCCCCAGCGAGTCACGTTGCCACGAGGGCGCCCAGTGCGGATCGGGATCAATGCGCTGTTCCTGATGCAGCCGGCCACGGGGACCGGCCAGCACCTGTTCCATTTGCTCCAGGGGCTCGACCAGCACGACCAGGAGAACACCTATGTGCTGCTCAGCCCACGCTTCCGGCGAGCGACCGCCTCGCGCTTCCCCGAGTTGGGGCCGCGCTTCCGCAACGTGCAGGCGGTGAGTGCGCTGGCCCAGCTAGGCGACAACGTCGAGAAGCTGTGGTGGGAACAGGTCGGCCTGCTGCAGGCCTGCCGCCGCGAGCGGCTCGACCTGCTGCACTGCCCCTACTTCGCCTCGCCCATCCTGTCGTCGATCCCCACCGTCACCACGATTCACGACGTGATCCCGCTGCTGGTGCCCGAGTACCGGGCGCGGCTGGCCGGGCGGCTGTACACCGAGCTGTCGGTGCTGGCTGCGCGGCGCGCGCGGGCGATCATCGCCGTGTCGGAGTGCTCCAAGCGCGACATCGAGCGCACCCTCCGGCTGCCGCCGGAGCGCATCCACGTGATCGGCAACGCCGTGGACGAGAGCTACCAGCCGATTACCGATCCGCGGCTACTGGCCGGGGTGCGCGAGCGTTACGGGATCGGCGAGCGCTTCATCCTGTACTTCGGCGGCTTCGACGTGCGCAAGAACGTCCTGCGGCTGGTACAGGCCTACGCGCAGATACGTCAGCGGTTCGACGAGCCGTACCAGCTCGTACTGGCCGGGCGGCTGCGCCACGTGGGGCATCCACTGTATCCCGACCCCCGGCCGCTGGTACGCGAGCTAGGCCTGGAGAACGAGATCATCTTCACCGGCCAGATCCGCGAGCAGGACAAGGCCCCGCTGTACAGCGCCGCCACGCTGTTCGTCTTCCCCTCGCTGTACGAGGGGTTCGGCATGCCGGTCCTCGAAGCGATGGCCTGTGGCGCCGCAGTGATCACCTCCAACCGCTCGGCGCTGCCCGAGGTCGCGGGCGACGCGGCGGTGCTGGTGGATCCCACCCGCACGGAGGCGATCGGCGAGGCGATCCTCGAACTGCTGCGCGATCCGTCGCGGCGGGCGCGGTTGGGCGAAGCCGCCAGGCAGCGGGCACGGCTGTTCTCCTGGGGCGCCGTGGCCCAAGAGACCCTGCGCGTGTACCGCCAGGCCGTGGCGTGAGAGTCTTGATGCTGTCCAAGGCCCTCGTCGTGGGGGCCTACCAGCGCAAGCTGGAAGAGTTGGCTCGCTGCGGGGAGATCGAGCTGACCTGCGTCGTGCCGCCCAGCTGGCGCGGCGCGGGCGGCGTCGAGCGCCTCGAGCGCGCGCACACCGCCGGCTACCGGCTGCTCGTACGTCCCATCCGCTTCAACGGCCAGTTCCATCTCTTCCACTGGCTCGGGCTGGACGAGGTGTTCGCGGCCGTACGCCCGGACATCGTCCATGTGGACGAGGAGCCGTACAACCTGGCCACGGCGCTGGCACTGCGGCTCGCAGAGCGCCACGGAGCGCGGGCGCTGTTCTTCACCTGGCAGAACCTCTACCGCCGCTACCCGCCGCCGTTCAGTTGGTGGGAGCACGCGGCGTATCGACGGGCGGCCTGGGCGCTGGCAGGCAACTGCGAGGCGGTGGCGGTGCTGCGCCGCAAGGGCTACCGCGGCCCGGCGAGCGTGATTCCCCAGTTCGGGGTCGATCCAGCGGTGTTCCGGCCGCGGCCGCGGCAGCCCCGGGCGGAGTTCGTGGTAGGCTACGCGGGCCGGCTGGTGCCGGAGAAGGGGCTGCTGCTCCTGCTGGAGGCCGTGCAGGCCCTGGCGCCGCCGTGGCGACTCGAACTCGTGGGCAGCGGGCCACTGGCCGCCGGGGTGCAGGCGCGAGCCACAGCGTTGGGGATCGCCGACCGCGTGCGGCTGCGACCGCCGGTGCCCTCGACCGACATGCCCGCGGTGATCGCCGGCTGGGACACCCTCGCGCTGCCGTCGCTGACACGTCCCAACTGGAAGGAGCAGTTCGGCCGGATCCTCATCGAGGCGATGGCCTGCGGGGTGCCCTGTGTCGGCTCCACGTGTGGCGAGATCCCGCATGTGCTGGGCGACGCCGGCCTAGTGGTACCCGAGGGCGATGCGGCGGCGCTGGCGGCGGCGCTGGCGCGCCTGCAGGTAGACGCCGCGCTGCGTGAGGAGCTGGCCGCTCGCGGTCGGACCCGGGTGCTGGCGCGCTACACGCAGCGGCGGGTAGCCGAACAGACCTACGCCGTCTACCGCCGTCTGATGGCCGCCGCGTAGAGTCGTGGCGCGCCACAGTGCTATACTTTCCGTCCAGAATGGCAGATTCGCGGCCCCATGTGCCGCCTCGGATGTCGGGGGCGCTGGCGCGGGCGAGGTGGGCCCGGCGCGTGACCGCGATCGCCCCTGGCTGGGCCTCCACTCTCGCTCGCCGTGGCGCGCCGAGCGATCTGCCCACTGCGTGACTCGCCCACTGCGGCCATCGAGCAGGAGAGCCGGCCCGTGGATTACATGGCCCGCGCGCTGGAGCTGGCCGAGCGTGCGCTCGGCGTCAGCAGTCCGAATCCGGCCGTGGGCGCCGTGGTGGTCAAAGACGGCCGCATCGTGGGGGAGGGGTGGACCAAACCCCCGGGCCAGGGCCACGCCGAGGTGGTGGCCCTCGAGCGCGCGGGCGCGGCGGCGCGGGGCGCCACCCTATACGTGACCCTCGAGCCCTGCTGCCACTACGGCCGCACCCCGCCCTGCACCGACGCGATCATTCGCGCGGGCATCCGCGTCGTCCATATGGCGATGATCGACCCCAGCCCGTGGGTGGCCGGCGGCGGCCGCCGGGCGCTGGAGGCCGCTGGCATCGCCACGGTGGTCGGCGAGCACGAGGCAGCGGCCCGCCGGCTCAATGAGAGCTATTTCAAGTACGTGGCCACCGGCCTCCCGTTCGTGACCGTCAAGTGGGCGATGACCCTCGACGGAAAGATCGCCTCGCACACCGGCGACTCGCGTTGGGTCACCGGCAGCCGCGCCCGCGCGCGGGTCGCCCGACTGCGCGCCCGCAGCGACGCGGTCCTGGTGGGCGTGGGCACGGTGCTCCTCGACGACCCCCAGCTCACGGTGCGGCGCGAGGGGTTCGATCCGGAGGCGCAAGAGGAGCTGGGCGAGCTGCCGCCGCGCCAGCCGCTGCGCGTGGTGCTGGACAGCCAGGCACGGACCCCGCCCACCGCGCGGATCGTCAGCCCGGAGCTGCCCGGCCGCACGCTGCTGCTGGTCACGGACCGGGCGCCAGCGGAGCGCGTCGCCCGGCTGCGCGCCACGGCGGCCGAGGTGCTGGTAGTCCCCGAGCAGGACGGGCGTGTCCACCCGCGCATGGCCCTCCGCCTGCTCGCCGAGCGCAGCATCACCTCCGTGCTGGTCGAAGCGGGCGGGACTCTCGTGGCCACCCTGCTCGAGTGCGGGGTGGTCGACAAGATCTGCGCCTTTATCGCCCCCAAGATCATCGGCGGCGCCACGGCGCCCACCCCCGTCGAGGGCATCGGTTGCCCCGCCATGCACCAAGCGCTGCCGGTCCATGATCTCCAGATCGAGCGCGTCGGCGAGGACCTCCTCGTCGAAGGCTACGTGGCGCGCCCGCCGGACGAAAGCGACTGGCTGTAGCGGGTTCGCCCGCGTCGCGAGAGAGGAGCGTATGTTTACCGGGATCATCGAGGAGATCGGACAGGTCGAGCGCCTCGGGGAGCACGATGGCGGCGTCGCGCTGCGGGTCGGCGCGCGCACGGTTGTGCAAGACCTGCGCCTGGGCGATAGTATCTCTGTGAATGGCGCCTGCTTGACGGTCACAGAGGTCGACGGCGCGGGCTTCACGGTAGGGCTCTCGCCGGAGACGCTGCGGCGCACGAATCTCGGGGAATTGCAGCCCGGCGATCCGGTGAACCTCGAGCGAGCGGTGGCCGTAGGGGGGCGCCTGGGCGGGCACTACGTACAGGGGCACGTCGACGGTGTGGGCACGATCGTCGGCAAGCGGCCCGAGGGCGATTCGCTGTGGATGACCTTCGAGGCCCCTGCCGACCTCCTGCGCTACCTGGTGGTCAAGGGGTTCGTGGCCGTGGACGGTATCAGCCTCACGATCACCGAGCGGCGTGAGGCGACGTTCAGCGTGGCGCTGGTGGCGTATACGCAGGGCGCGGTGACGTTGCCGCGCAAGCCGGTGGGTGCGCGCGTCAACCTCGAGGTCGACGTGATCGCCAAGTACGTGGAGAGCCTGCTGCGCCGCGAATAGGCGAGCGATAGCTCGGAGACGGTCCGCGGTCCTGCGCGACGACGCGCAAATGGCGAATAGCAGCCAGTCCGCGGAGAAAAGGATAGACCATGCCGCCGACTGGAGTCGAATCGGGCCTCGCCACCATTGAAGAGGCCATTCAGGATTACAAAGCGGGCAAGTTCGTCATCATTGTCGATGACGAAGACCGGGAGAACGAGGGCGACCTCTGCCTCGCGGCTCAGTTCGTCACCCCCGAGAAGATCACGTTTATGGCACGCGAGGGGTGCGGACTCATTTGTGTGCCGATGCTGGGCAGCCGCCTCGACGAGCTGCAGCTCCCGATGATGGTCCGCGAGAATACGTCCGGCTTCGGCACCGCGTTTACGGTCACCGTCGATGCCACGGCCAAGCATGGCGTCACCACGGGTATCTCCTCCTTCGATCGCGCGCAGACGATCAAGGTGCTGATCGACCCCAATTCGCGCCCCGAGGACCTCTCGCGCCCGGGCCACATCCTGCCGCTACGCTACGCCGAGGGGGGCGTGCTGCGCCGCGCGGGGCAGACGGAGGCGTCCATCGATCTCGCCAAGCTAGCGGGACTGTATCCCGCGGCGGTGATCTGCGAGATCATGAATCCCGACGGCACGATGGCTCGCATGCCCGACCTCCGCAAGTTCGCGCAGAAGCACGGGATCAAGATGATCACCGTGGCCCAGTTGATCGAGTATCGCCGGCGCACGGAGCGACTCATCACGCGAGTCGCCGAGACCACGATCCCCACCGAGTATGGGGTGTTCAAGCTCTACGTGTACGAGTCGGCGGTCGACGACGGAAAGCACCACGTCGCACTCGCCATGGGCGACGTGGCGGACGGGCGCCCCTGCCTCGTGCGCGTGCACTCCGAATGCCTCACCGGGGACGTGTTCGGCTCGCGCCGCTGCGACTGCGGCGACCAGCTCCACGCCGCCATGCGCCTGATCGCCGAGGAGGGCCGCGGGGCGATCGTGTACATGCGGCAGGAGGGCCGCGGCATCGGGCTGGTGAACAAGATCCGGGCCTACAATCTGCAGGACGCGGGCATGGACACCGTCGAGGCCAACGTCCACCTCGGGTTCCCGCCGGACCTGCGCGACTACGGCATCGGCGCGCAGATCCTGGTCGATCTGGGCCTGCGCAAAATCCGGCTGATGACCAACAACCCGGCCAAGCGCGCCGGCATCGACGGCTTCGGTCTCGAGATCGTGGAGCGCGTGCCTATCAAGCCGGTGGTCCATCCCGAGAACCTGCGCTACTTGCAGACTAAGCAGACCAAGATGGGCCACCTGCTCGGGCTGTGAGACGCGGGGCACCGCGCTGTCCACACACCGCTAGGGGTTGGGCGATGGTCAACGTACTCGAGGGCACCCTTGCGGCCAGCGGTGACCTCCGCTTCGCCGTGGTCGTGGCGCGCTTTAACGAGTTCATCACGCAGCAGCTGCTGGAAGGCGCGCTTGGTGGTCTGCGCCGGCACGGGGTGGCGGAGGAGGCGATCGACGTGGCCTGGGTGCCGGGCGCGCTGGAGATCCCCATCACCGCCAAGCGCTTCGCGGAGAGCGGCCGCTATAGCGCGGTGGTCTGCCTCGGCGCGGTGATTCGGGGCAGCACGCCCCATTTCGACTACGTGTGCGCGGAGACCGCCAAGGGCGTAGCCAGCGTGGGGCTCCAGAGCGGTGTGCCCTGCATCTTCGGCGTGCTGACGACGAACACTATCGAGGAGGCGATCGAGCGAGCCGGCACCAAGGCGGGCAACAAAGGCTACGACGCGGCGGTGAGCGCGATCGAGATGGCCACCCTGCTGCGCCGCATCGACGAGGCCGCTGGCCTACCGGCGGCACTGCCCAGCCGCGCTCGACACTGATCCGCGCTCCTCACGCGCGCTCGCCCAGGCGCCGCTCGGTGCCCGCGCGCAAGCGAGCGATGTTCTCGCGGTGCGCGTACCAGATCAGGGCGGTGGCGCCCACCACATACGCCAGAGAGGTTGCCGGTGCTCGCCCCGCCAGCGTCCGTCCCCCCAGCGCCGCCGCGGCCGTGCTGGTACCCAGCAGGGACCCGAGCGAGACGTGGCGCGTGAGGGCGATGGCCGGCACTCCCGCCACGGCGCCGAGGGCCAGCGCCGAGGGCGCCAGTGCCAACAGGCTGCCGAGCCCCGTGGCCACCCCTTTGCCGCCACGCCCACCGAGAAACAGGGAGTAGTTGTGCCCCACCAGGGCGGCCAGCGCCGCCAGGGGCGCCCAGCGCACGCCGCCCCAGTGCCGCCCGGCGGTCGCCGCCAGCCACCCCTTGAAGGCATCGCCCGCCAGCACCACGGCACCTGCGCCCGGCCCCAGCACCCGCACCGCGTTGGTCGCGCCGGTGCTGCCACTGCCACGCTGGCGCAGATCCACCCCGCGCAGCCGTCCCACGAGCGCGCCCGTGGGAAATGCCCCGAGCAGGTACCCCAGCGCCACGCACGCTACACCACGCCAGGTCATGCCCAGCCCCTCTGTCGTATGCCCGGGCCGCTGCCTACCGGCTGTCGGGTCCGGGCGCGCTATTATAGCGGCGCATCCTGCGCACCCGCGCAACCGCGCGGAACGAGGCGGAAGTGACACATCACCGAATCGCCGTGCTCAACGCGGGCGGGTGGGGCACCGCCCTGGCGTGCGTGCTGGCCCGGAACGGGCATGCGGTCACGCTCTGGGCGCGGCGCGCCGAGCAGGCCCGTCTGCTGGCGGAGCGGCGCGAGAACACCACTTACCTGCCGGGCGTGCGGCTGCTCGAGGCGATCACGCCCACGGCCGATCTCGCCGCCGCGCTAGACGGCTGCCACGTGGTGGTGGTGGCTGCCATCACGCGGGGCCTGGCGCCGTTGGCGGCCAGCCTGGCCCCCCTACTCGCCCCAGACGCCATCGTGCTGGTGGCCACCAAGGGGCTGGAGGAAGAGACCTGGCGCCGTCCCACGGAGGTGCTAGCTGCGGCGCTGGACACTCGCTTCACCGGCGCGCTGGCCGTGCTGAGCGGTCCCACCCACGCGGAGGAGGTAGCGCGCGGGCTGCCCACCGCGGCGGTGATCGCCTCGCACGAGCCGGCGGCGGCCGCGCTGCTCCAGGCGCTGCTGGGGGCGCCCCCGTTTCGCCTGTACACCAGCACCGACGTGGTCGGCGTCGAGCTATGCGCCGCCACGAAGAACGTTATCGCGCTGGCCGCGGGGATCGGCGACGGCCTGGGCAGCGGCGACAACGGCAAGGCGGCGCTGCTGACGCGCAGCGTCGCCGAGCTGGGGCGACTGGTGCAAGCCTACGGCGGCCAGACGGCCACCGTGGCTGGCCTCGCGGGGATTGGCGACCTCATCGGCACCTGTACCAGCCGCCACAGCCGCAACCGCTGGGCCGGCGAGCAGCTCGGCCGGGGGCGCCCGCTGGCGGAGGTGCTCGCCGCCACGCCGATGGTGATCGAGGGGGTGCCCGCCGCCCGGGGCGTAGTGGCGCTGGCGCGCGCCCGAGGGGTCGAGCTCCCCATCTGCGAGGCGGTGTACCGCGTGCTCCACGAGGGCCAGTCCCCGGCTGCGGCGCTGCGCGACCTGCTAGCGCGCCCGCCGCGGCCCGAGGCGCCCCTCGCTTTCCCCTGAGCCCAGGGGGCGTGGCGCGGCTGGCGCAAACCCGCTACAGTGGGGCTGCACCGAACCCGACATCGATCCCGTGCTGCGGCCCGCGCCGCAGGATCGCAGAGGAGGCTTGCCGTGGCCGTCAGTCGGCGTCCCACTGCCCAGTTCGACGCTCCCGCCCACGTCCCGCCGTACGAGCGCGACCCGCAGTACGGCTCCGACGTGGTGGTCGATGTGCTGCGCGCCCTCGGCATGGAGTACGTGGCGCTGAATCCTGGCGCCAGCTATCGCGGGCTGCACGACTCGCTGGTGAACTACGGCGGCAACCGCCAGCCCCAGATGATCCTCACGCTGCACGAGGAGGTGGCGGTCGCCATCGCCCATGCCTACTACAAGGCGACCGGCCGCATGATGGGCGCCATCGTGCACAACATCGTGGGCCTGCAGCACGCCACGATGGCCATCTTCGACGCCTGGTGCGACCGCGTGCCCGTGTTCGTGATGGGTGGCACGGGCCCGATGGACGTCGAGCAACGCCGCCCGTGGATCGACTGGATCCATACGGCGCTGGTGCAGGGCACGCAGGTGCGCGACTACACCAAGTGGGACGACCAGCCGGCGACCCCCGGCTCGATCCCGGACTCGATGCTGCGCGCCGCCCGGCTCGCGCTCACCGAGCCGTGCGGGCCGGTGTACGTGTGCTTCGATGCCGGGCTACAGGAGATGAAGCTCGACGCACCGGTGCCGCTGCCGGACGTGCGCCGCTACGCCCCACCGCCACCCGTGGGCCCCAACCCGGCGGCGCTGGAAGAGGCCGCGCGCCTGCTGGCACACGCCGAGCGGCCGGTGATCCTGGCCGACCGCGCCGGCCGCTACCCGGAGAACCTGCCAGCCCTGGTCGCGCTGGCCGAGACCGTCGGCGCCGCCATGCTCGACAAGCACGCCCGCCTGAACTTCCCCACGCACCACCCGCAGAACCTCACGGGCGCCGAGGACGCCATCCTGGCCGACGCCGACGTGGTGCTGGCAGTGGACATGGTGGACCTGCACGGCGCGCTCAGCAAGCGCGGCGGCAGCACCCACGTGCGCGGCGTCCAGCCGGCCACGCGCGCCAAAGTCATCCACATCTCGCTCGACGAGCTCCTCACCCGCGGCTGGGCGTCCGACTACCAGCGCCTGCCGGCGGTGGACGTGCCGTTGCTGGCCGACAGCCGCGTGACGCTGCCGCTGCTCCAGGAGCGCTGTGCCGCGCTGGTCGCCGAGTCGTCCGCCCGCCAGCAAGCGGTGGCCGACCGCAAACGGTGGCTCGCCGAGCAGCAGGCCGCGCTCCACGCGCGCTGGCAGGCGTTCCACCAGGCGCACTGGAACGACGCGCCGCTGTCGCGCGGGCGCGTGGCTGCCGAGCTGTGGGCGGTACTGAAGGACGAGGATTGGGTGGTGGCGTGCGGCGGCCCAATGCGCTGGGCGCCGGGCATCTGGCGCTTCACCCGCGCCGACCAGTACTTGGGCGAGAGCGGCGGCGGCGGCGTGGGCTACGGTCCGGGCGCGGCAGTGGGCGCGGCGCTGGCGCTCAAGGACAGCGGCAAGCTGCCGGTGGCCATCCTCGGCGACGGCGACTACCTCATGGCCTCCTCGGCGCTATGGACCGCCGCCCACTACCAGCTCCCGCTGCTGATCGTCATCTACGACAACCGGTCGTTCTACAACGACGAGCTGCACCAGCGGGTGGTAGCCGACCTACGCGGCCGACCACGGGAGAACGCCTGGGTAGGCCAGCGCATCGAGCACCCGATGGTCGACCTGGCCGGCATCGCGCGCTGCTACGGGCTGCACGGCGAGGGCCCGATCCACGACGCGACCGAGATCCAGCCTGCCCTTCGGCGCGCCCTGCAGGTCGTCAAGGAGGAAGGC
>JADGHJ010000066.1 GCA_019686175.1 Chloroflexota bacterium
GTGGGGGATCGGGGCGGGCGTGGCGGTGGCGCTCGTGGACCTGGTGACTCGCGAGCTGGCGCGTATCACCCATGAACCGGACCTGGCCACCGCGCTCGATACACTCGATCTAGCCGCCAATTTCGGCCTGTTTGGCTGGGCCGGCTATCGCGCGGCGCAGGCGCTGCGCGAGTTCCGTCCGGGCCTGGAGGCCGCGGTGCTGGCCGGGGTGGTCACCGGCGTGTTCGCCGTGGTCTACAACGTGGTGCGTTATCCCGACATCCTGACGGGGAGCCACGTCGTTCAGCTAATGGCCTGGAACATCATCTACGCCTCGCTAGGCGGCGTGATGGGCGCGTGGCTCGGGTGCCGTGCGGGCAGTCGGCCGCCGACCGGCTAGCGCGCACGGCCAGGCGTAGGGATAGAGGACCGAGGATGCCGTACTACAGCGGGGAGGAGAAGCCGCCCATCGACCGACCGCAGCGCGTGATGGTGATCATGGCGCATCCCGACGACGCCGACTTCACGGTCGCGGGCACCGTCGCGCGCTGGGCCCAGGCGGGCGCGGCGTGCATCTACGTGCTGTGCACCGATGGCAACAAAGGCAGCGACGACCCGGCGATGACGCCCGAACGGCTGGCGATTATCCGCCGGGAGGAGCAACGGCGCGCCTTGCGCCAGCTCGGTGGCCAGGACGTGTGGTTCCTGGGGTTCGAGGACGGCGTGCTGGAGCCGACTCTCGCCCTGCGTCGCGCGCTTACCGAGGCGATCTGCCGCTTCCGTCCGGACACGGTGGTCTGTCCGGACCCCACTATGCGCTGGGCGGGCGACGAGTACATCAACCACCCGGACCATCGGGCGGCGGGCGAGGCGGCCCTGGCGGCGATTTTCCCGTCGGCCCGCAACCGGCACATCTTCCCCGAGCTATTCGCCAACGGGCTGGCGCCGCACGCCGTGGCCACCGTGTATCTCAGCGCGGCGCTGCAGCCGGACACGTACATCGACATCACGGCCACCATGGATCGCAAGCTGGCGGCGCTGGCGGAGCACCGCAGCCAGTTTCGGCTGGAAGAGGTGGAGCCGTTCGTGCGGCAGTGGGGCGAGCAGAACGGGGCGGTGATCGGCGTGCGCTACGCCGAGGCGTTCAAGGTGATCCGCCCCCGCTGATCCCTCGTGGCTAGTTGACAGTACGGAGAGCCGATGCTACCATGCGCCCCGGTGGCAGCCGGCCTGGCGGGCCGCTGCCGTGATGGGCTGCCGTGCGTGGAGCACTGCGGCCGGTCAGTGGTCGGGCCATGAGCGGAGGCCCGGTCAGACTACCAGGCTGGTAGGTCGGTATGGGATGTCTGACGGTGCTCGTGGCGAGCGGCGATGCCGCCTTACGTCGCACCATCGGCGCTGAGCTAGCGAACGCGGGCTACAGCCTTATCGAATGCCGGGATGGCGACGCCGCACTGGCACGCTTGTTCGTTGACGGCCCGGATCTTCTCCTCGTCGATCTCCGACTCCCGCCACACGGCGGGCTACGGTTGCTCCAGCGCGTGCGTCTCCACTCCAACGTGCCGTTCATGCTGCTGGGGCCTGGCCACGACGGCGCCCTCATCCAGGCGCTCGACTGTGGCGCCGACGACTACGTGCCGCTGCCCTGCCGGCCGGCCGCTCTGGTGTCCCGCGTGCGGGCGGTGCTGCGCCGGCTGCGGCCGATCGAGGAGGAGCGTCGGCAGGTGGTGATGATCGGCGAGGTGACGGTAGACCTCGACCAGCGCCGCTTGTTCGTGCGCGACCGCGAGGTGATCCTCAGCCCCACGGAGTGGCAGCTACTCGCCGAGCTGGCTGCCAACGCTGGACGCTTGCTGCCCCACGAGGAGTTGCTCACGCGGGCCTGGGGGCCGGAGTACCGGCAAGATCGCCAGTACCTGCGAGTCTGGATCCGCCGGCTGCGGCGCAAGCTCGAGGACGATGGCGAGGAGCCGCGCTACATCCACACCGTGCCCGGGGTGGGCTACATGTTCGCGCCGCCGCAGCGCGCGGCTGTCGAGGCTGGCCGCTAGCGTACCCGCTTGACCGGGCGGCAGGCGCGTGGCACAATTCCGCCGGCCCGCCGCGCCGATCCTGCGGCGGCGGAGGTTTCGTGGCGACTGTATCCCAGCCGCGCGCCCTGCTACAGGGGCGCCTGCGCTCCCGCGACGCGCGCGTCGCGATCATGGGCCTCGGGTTCGCGGGTTTGCCGATGGCAGTGGCGTGTGCCGCGGCCGGCTACCCCACGCTGGGGCTGGATATCGACCCCGAGCGCGTGGCGCGTCTGCAGCGCGGTGAGAGCCCCGTCGCGGATGTCCGGAGCGACGCCCTGGCGTCCCTGCTTGAGCAGGGCGTGCTGCGCGTGGAGGACGACCTGACCCAGGTGGCCACGGCCGACGTGGTGCTCATCTGCGTGCCCACGCCGCTTACGTCCGAGCGGACGCTGGACCGGCGGTATCTCCGCCAGGCGGCGGCCACGGTGATCGCTCATGCGCACCCGGGCCAGCTCCTCCTGCTCCAGAGCACCGCCGCGCCGGGTACGACGCGGGCCGAGCTGGCGGAGCCCCTGGCCGCTCGCGGGCTGGTCGTGGGCGAGGAGGTCTACGTCGCCTACGCCCCGGAGCGCATCGACCCTGGTAACCGCGAGTACAGCGTGCGCAACACGCCGAAGCTGCTCGGCGGGGTCACGGCCGCGTGCACCGAGATAGCGGCCCAATTCTTCACGCCCCTGGTCGAGCAGGTGGTGCCCTGTGCCAGCCCCGAGGTCGCGGAACTGAGCAAGCTGGTGGAGAACACCTTCCGCTTCGTCAACATCTCGCTGGTGAACGAGGTGGCACGGGTGTGCGATCGTCTCGGGGTGGATGTCTGGGCGGTGCTGGCAGCGGCGGCGACCAAGCCGTTCGCCTACCTGCCACACCGGCCGGGCGCCGGGGTGGGCGGCGACTGCATCCCTGTGACGCCGTTCTTCCTGGCGGAAGCGGCGCGCAGCTTGGGCCTGGAGACGCGCATGGTGGCCGCCGCCGGTGCGATCAATGCCAGCCAGCCAGCCTGGGTGGTGGACAAGCTGGAGCGCTTGCTGGCCGAGCGCGGGCAGGCGCTCGCCGGAGCGCGCGTGCTCGTGCTGGGCGTGGCTTACAAGCCCGACGTGGCGGACGTACGCGAATCGCCCGCGGTCGGGGTATTCGAAGCGTTGCTGGCGCGGGGCGCGACCGTGGCGTACCACGACCCCTACGTGCCGCGCTTCCGGGCCGCCGGCCAGGTATGGCTAAGCACGCAGTTCACAGCGCTGGAGCGCTATACGGCGGTGATCCTGCTCACCGCGCACCGCAGCGTTCCCTACGCACCGCTGGTCGGGTCGGGCACACTGGTGTTGGACACCTGCAACGCGCTTGCCAGCTACCACGCGCCGAACGTGGTGCCCTTGTGATGGCCTCGGGGGCGGATCGGACAGCACGCGCGGAGGGCCCGCCGGCCGCGGGCCAGTATGTGCGGCCGACGGCGCTGCGGGGGGTGTTCCTCGTGGAGCGGCCTGTGCTGGCGGATGCCCGCGGGTTCTTCCACGAGGTGGAGCGCCGGACCGACTTGGCGCCGCTGGTGGCCGAGGTGCCGCGGCATGCCCAGTGGAACCACTCGCGCTCGCGACGCGGCGTACTGCGGGGCATCCACGTCGCAACCTGGAGCAAGTGCGTGTACGTGGTGCGCGGGCGCGCCCAGATCGTGCTGGTGGACGCACGGCCGGACGAGCCCACGTTCGGCCACCACCTGTCGCTGGTGCTGGGCGAACGGCGGCGCGCGGCGCTGTGGCTGCCGCCCGGGGTGGGCAACTCGTTCCTGGCCCTCAGTGCCTGGGTAGACTTCATGTACTCGGTGGATGCCGAGTGGTATCCCGAGGGCGAGTTCGGCATCGCCTGGGATGACCCCGACCTCGCCATTCCCTGGCAGATCGACCGGCCGCTGTTGTCGGAGCGCGACCAGCACAACCCGACGCTGCGCCAGCGGTTCCCCGACCGCTTCCCGGGAGCCGGGCGGCCGTAGGAGCGTCCGGCCGGAAGCGCGCGATTTGACCGGGAAATTCGGGGCATGTTAGACTAGGGGCGCCAGACTCCAGCCGAACACTTGACAACTGAATAGCGCCCTTATCAAGAGAGGTGGAGGGAGACGGCCCGATGAAGCCCGGCAACCCCTCTCCTGACCCGTCAGCAGCGCTTGCGCTGGCCGCGGCGCGGCTGTGTCCCGCAGCAGTGCCCGGCGGTCCGGAGGGTAGGTGCCAATTCCGCCAGACTTGATCTGGAAGATAAGGGGATAGACAACGGTGTGTTAACCCCTTATGCCTGCGCGGTCCGCCCGCGTCGTAAGGGGTTTTTCGTTGTCTTCCTCCCCCACGCGCCTCGTGGTCCCGGCTGGGGGCAAGACGCTGTTGAGGGAGAAGACGCATGAGCCGCCTCGCAGGGCTGCAATGTCGCGAATGTGGGCAGCGCTACCCGCTGCAGCCCATTCATGTCTGTGAGCTGTGTTTCGGTCCGTTGGAGGTCACGTACAACTACGACGTCATCCGCGCGCAGGTCAGCCGTGCCAGCATCGCCGCCGGGCCCCAGACGATCTGGCGCTACCGGGCGCTGCTGCCCGTCGACGATGAGCCAGTGGTGGAGAGCTACGCGGGCTGCACGCCGCTGGTGAAGGCCGACAACCTCGGCAAGCTGTGGGGCCTGCGCAACCTCTACATCAAGAACGACACGGTCAACCCCACGTTCTCGTTCAAGGATCGGCCCGTGGCGATCGCGGCCACCCGCGCGCGCGCGTTTGGCTTCGAGACGTTCGCCTGCGCGTCGACCGGCAACTTGGCGGCGGCGGTAGCGGCGGCGGCGGTGCGGGCAGGCCTGCGCGCGGTGGTGTTCATTCCAGCGGATCTGGAGGCGAGCAAGATTCTCAACTCGGCGGTCTATGCCCCGACGATCGTGGCCGTGACCGGCACCTACGACGACGTGAACCGGCTGTGCAGCGAGATTGCGGAGAAGTACGGCTGGGCGTTCGCCAACATCAACGTGCGGCCGTACTACGCGGAGGGCAGCAAGACCCTCGCGTTCGAGGTCGCGGAGCAGCTGGGCTGGCGTGCCCCGGACCACGCGATCGTGCCTACGGCCAGCGGCTCGATGTTCACCAAGATCTGGAAGGGCTTCCAGGAGCTGTACAAGGTCGGCCTGCTGGAGGAGCCGCCGCGTACGCGCATGACCGTGGCGCAGGCGGCCGGCTGCGGGCCGATCGCCGCGGCCTTCGCGCGCGGGAGCCTCGAGGTGGAGCCGGTGAAGCCCCACACGATCGCCAAGTCGCTGGCCATCGGCAACCCTGCCGACGGCTACTACTCGCTGCGGATCATCCAAGAGACCGGGGGGTGGGCGCTGGGCGTGAGCGATGCCGAGATCGTCGAGGGCATCCGGCTGCTAGCGCGCACCGAGGGCATCTTTGCCGAAACGGCCGGCGGTGTAGCGGTGGCGGCGACCAAGCGCCTGGTCGACGCGGGCCACGTCGCGCCCGACGAGACGGTGGTGATCTACGTCACGGGCAACGGCCTGAAGACGCCGGAAGCGGTGGCTGACCACCTCGCCCCACCGGTGACGATTTCGGCTACCATGGAGGCATTCGAAGCTGCGCTTGTGCGCGACCGCGCGGGCGCCGCAGTGGTTGCCTAGGTGGGCTCCCAGCCTCGGCCCGGCGGGGAGCCCACGCACAGACCGCCAGGCTCCCGCGAGTCCTGCGGCCGAGGGGGGCTACGCCATGGCCAAGCAGCGCGTGAAGCTGACCTTCCCGCCCGCTTTGATCACGCAGCCGGTGATCTACAACATGGGGCGGCAATTCGATGTGGTCACGAATATCCGCCGTGCCAACGTGACGCGCGAGCAGGGCTGGGTCATCCTCGAGGTGACCGGCGAGACCGCCGAGATCGAGCGCGCCATCGCCTGGGCCATCGAGCAGGGTGTGCGCGTCGATCCGATCGAAGGCGATATCGTGGCCGGCTGAGGTCGTTGCACGGGTGCCATCTGAGGAGAGAGAGCTGATGAGCGTGCGCGTTCGTATCCCCACTCCCCTGCGCAGCCTGACCGGTGGCGCCGCCGAGGTGCAGATCGACGGCGCGAGCGTGGCCGAGGCGATCAGCCAGCTCGAGGCCCGCTACCCCGGCATCGCGCAGCGGCTCAAGGACGAGAACGGTGAGCTGCGCCGCTTCGTGAACCTGTACGTCAACGGCGAGGACGTGCGCTTCCTCCAGGGGCTGGACACGCACCTCAAAGCGGGCGACGAGGTGTCGATCGTACCTGCGGTGGCCGGCGGCGCCTAGCCCCGGCCCCCGCCTGCAACCGGGGGCCCCGTGTCGGAGCGCTACGCGCGCCAAGTACTGTTCCCCGCCGTCGGCGAGGCCGGGCAGACGCGCCTGGCGGCCGCCCGCGTGCTGCTGGTCGGCTGCGGCGCGCTGGGCACCGTGCTGGCCAACGTGCTGGTGCGCGCAGGCGTCGGCCGCCTCACCATCGTCGATCGCGATTACGTCGAGCCCAGCAACCTCCAGCGGCAGGTGCTGTTCGACGACGCCGACGCGGCGGCCGGCCGTCCCAAGGCCCTGGCCGCCGCGGAGAAGCTGCGCCAGGTGAACCCCGAGGTGCTGGTCGAGCCGGTGGTGGCCGATGTCAACCCGAGCAATGTCGAGTCGTTGCTGGCCGGGGCCACGCTGGCGCTCGATGGCACCGACAACTTCGAGACGCGCTACCTCCTGAACGACGCCTGCGTGAAGCACGGGGTGCCCTGGGTATACGCCGCTGCGGTCGGCGCCCATGGCGCCACGATGGCGGTCGTGCCCGGAGAGACACCGTGCCTGCGCTGTCTGTTCCCCGACCCGGCGCCGCCCGGGGTGCTGCCAACCTGTGAGACGGACGGCGTGCTGGCGCCGGCCGTGGGCGTGGTGGCCAACCTGGCGGCCGCGGAGGCGTTGAAACTGCTGCTGGGCGCCCGCGACCGCCTGCGCCGTGGGATGCTCTGGCTCGACGTGTGGACCAATGCCTTCGAGTCGCTCCCTCTCGCCGCGCCGCGGTCCGATTGTCCCTGTTGTGGCCAGCGCACGTTCCCCTTCCTCGGCGCGCCCACGACCAGCTATGCCCTGGCGTTGTGCGGGCGCAACACCGTCCAGGTGGTCGTGCCCGGGCGCCCGGAGCTCTCCCTGTCGGAGCTGGCGGCGCGCCTGGCGGCCGTGGGCCAGGTGACGCATGACGAGCACCTCCTCCGCCTGCGGCTCGACCGCTACGAGATCACCGTGTTCCCCGATGCGCGCGCCCTGATCAAGGGCACGACCGACCCGGCTCTGGCCCGGGCGCTGTACAGCCGCTACATCGGCGCCTGATTGGCCCACGGCATTGCCCGCGCGGCGCGTTGACGGCGGGGCGTCACGGTACTAGAATATTGATATGATTAGTCAAGAATGCGCGGGGGCGGCGTGAAGATCTCGATGCGCAGCGATTACGGCGCGCGCGCGCTACTGTACCTGGCCGAGCGCTATGGCGAGGGGCCGGTGCAGAGCGCCGAGATCGCCAGTCGCCAGGCGATTCCCGAGGCGTACCTCGAGCAGCTGCTCACCGTGTTCCGTCGCGCCGGGTTGATCCGCAGCGTACGGGGGCCGGCGGGGGGCCACTTGCTGGCACGGCATCCGCGAGACATCCGGTTGCGCGAGATCGTGGCGGTGATGGAGGGCCCGACGCCGCGGCTGTCGTGTTGCAACGAGTACGGGTGTCAGGTGCTGCCCAACTGCGTGCTGGCCGAGGTGTGGCACGAGCTGGAGCGCGCGACGCGCGAGGTGCTCGACAGTGTGACGTTGCAGGACCTGCTCGACCGACAGGAAGCCGCCCAGCGCCGGGTGATGTATCACATCTAGCGGGGCCCACGCGAAGTAGCGAGTAGAGAGCGGAACATGGCGAAAGCATCGGCGCAGCACCAGCAACCGGTGGGCGTGCGCCCGTTGCTCGCGGACAGCGTGCTGGACTTGATCGGCAACACACCCTTGGTCCGGCTACGCCGCGTGGTGCCGCCGGGCAGCGCGCAAGTGCTAGGCAAGCTGGAGTCGCTCAACCCGGCGGGCAGCGTGAAAGACCGCATCGCGCTGGCCATGATCGAGGCGGCGGAGCGCGAGGGGCGCCTGCGGCCGGGAGCGACGATCGTCGAGCCGACCAGCGGCAACACGGGCATCGGGCTGGCGCTGGTGGCCGCAGCGCGCGGCTACCGCCTGATCCTCACCATGCCCGAGGACATGACACTGGAGCGCCGGCGCCTGCTGGCGCGGTTCGGCGCCGAGATCATCCTGACCCCGGCGATCGAGGGCATGTCGGGCGCCGTGTTCGCCGCCGAAGAGCTGGTGCGCCAGCACCCGGACTACTTCATGCCGGCGCAGTTCGACAACCCGGCCAACCCGGCGATCCATCGGGCGACGACGGCGGAGGAGATCTGGGCGGCCACGGCGGGCCAGATCGATGCGTTCGTGGCGGGCGTGGGCACCGGCGGGACGCTGACGGGCGTGGGGCAGGTGCTGAAGGAGCGCCGGCCAGGCGTGCACATCGTGGCCGTCGAGCCCGCGCGCTCCCCGGTGCTAGCGGGTGGGCGGCCGCGGCCGCACGCGATCCAGGGTATCGGGGCGAGCTTCGTGCCCAGCGTACTCGATCGCAGCGTGTACGATGAGCTGATCGCGGTGACCGACGAGGATGCCTGTGCGATGGCGCTGCGGCTGACGCGCGAGGAAGGCTTGCTGGTGGGCGTGTCGTCGGGGGCGAACGTGTGGGCGGCCCTGCAGGTGGCGGCCCGGCTGCGGCCCGAGCAGACGGTGGTCACGATGCTGTGCGACACCGGCGAGCGCTATCTCACGATGGACTGGTAATCAGGGCGAGGAGGCAGCAATGGTAGCCGTGTATGTGCCCACGTCGCTGCGGCGGCTGACCAACGGCCAGGCCAAGGTCGAGGTCGACGGCGACACGCTGGATATGCTCATCCAGAACCTCGAACTGCAGTACCCGGGCTTTCGGCAGGCGCTGCTGGACGAGGGCGGCGGGTTCCATCGCTTCGTGAACGTGTACATCAACAACCGCGAGGTGGGCGACGAGGTCGGGATGGCAACGCCGATCGGCAAGGACGACGAGGTGGCCTTCGTGCCGGCCATCGCGGGCGGCGCCGGACCGCTGCGGTTCACTCCGGAGCAGGTCAAGCGCTACCAGCGGCAGATCATCCTGCCGGAGGTGGGCCCCGTCGGGCAGCGCAAGCTGCTCGCCGCCAAGGTGCTCTGCATCGGCGCGGGCGGCCTGGGCTCGCCGGCCGCCCTGTACCTGGCCGCCGCGGGGGTGGGCACGCTGGGCATCGTGGACTTCGACACGGTGGACCTCAGCAACCTGCACCGCCAGCTACTGCACGGCCACAAGGACATCGGCCGGCTGAAGACCGAGTCGGCGCGCGACACGCTCCACGACCGCAACCCGGACGTCAACGTGGTGCTGCACAACGTCCCGCTGACCTCGGAGAACGCGCTGGAGATCATCGGCCAGTACGACATCGTGGTCAACGGCTCGGACAACTTCCCGACGCGCTATCTGGTCAACGACGCCTGCGTGCTGCTCAAGAAGCCGCTGGTGGACGGTGGGATGTTCAAGTTCGACGGCCAGGCCACGGTGTTCATGCCGGGCAAGGGCTGCTACCGCTGCCTGTTCCCCGCGCCGCCGCCGCCGGGCGCGGCCCCGAGCTGCGCCGAGGCCGGCGTGCTGGGCGCGCTACCCGGCGTGATCGGCGCCATCCAGGCGGTGGAGACGATGAAGCTGATCCTGGGGATCGGCGAGCCGCTGGTGAACCGGTTGCTACTGTTCGACGCGCTGTCGATGGAGTTCCGCGAGGTGAAGATCCGGCGCGACCCGGAGTGCCCGGTGTGCGGCGACAACCCCACGATCACCGAGCTGATCGATTACGTCGAGTTCTGCGGGCTTCCGCGCGAGTCCGCGCTGATCGGCTGATCCCAGACGGCGTGCGGGGCCGGGCGCCCCGCGCGCCACAGAGGAGCGAGAGCATATGGCTGTCCAGGTGCGCGTGCCGCCGCTGCTACGCGAGGCCGTGGGCGGCGCCCGGCTGCTCGAGGGGAGCGGCGATACGGTGGACGCGGTGCTACAGGACATCGATCGCCGCCACCCGGGGTTCCGCGAGCGGCTGATCGACGAGCACGGCGCGCTGCGGCGATTCGTCAACGTCTACGTCAACGACGAGGACATCCGGTACCTCAACAAACTCGCCACGCCGGTGCGCGATGGCGACACGGTGTCCATCTTGCCGTCCGTCGCGGGCGGCGGAGGGTAACGGCATGTACGCTCGCCCCCTCGCTCGCGCGGCGCCCCTCGGGCCGTTCCGTGACATCGTGGAGGCCATCGGCCACACGCCGTTAGTCGAGCTGCGCGCGTTCAGCCCCAAGCCGGGGGTGCGCCTGTTCGCCAAGCTGGAGGGACACAATCCGACGGGTAGCGTGAAGGACCGCGTGGCGCGGCAGATGGTCGAGGCGGCGGAGCGCGAGGGCCGCCTGAAACCCGGGGCCACGCTTATCGAGCCGACCAGCGGCAACACCGGCATCTCGCTGGCCATGATCGCCCGCCGTAAGGGCTACCGCATGATCGCCGTGCTGCCCGAAAACGTCAGCGAGGAGCGCAAGCAGCTCCTGCGGCTGTACGGCGCCGAGATCGTTGGCTCGGACCCTGCCAAGGGCAGCAACGGGGCGATCGAGCGGGCCCACGAGCTGGTGGCGGCCGACCCGTCGCTGGTCATGCTGTACCAGTATGGCAACCCGGCCAATCCGCAGGCGCACTACGACACGACGGGGCCGGAGATCGTCGCCGCGCTGCCCGACGTGGACTACTTCGTGGCGGGGCTGGGCACGGGCGGCACGCTGATGGGCGTGGGGCGGTATCTCAAGGAGCACAACCCGCGGGTGCAGGTGGTGGCCGCCGAGCCCGACCAGGGGGAGTTGGTCCAGGGGCTGCGGAGCCTGGCCGACGGCTTCATCCCGCCCATACTCGATCTGGACCTGCTCGACCGCAAGCTGATCATCGACACCGCGCGCTCGGTGGAGCTGACGCGGGAGCTGGTGGCGCGCGAGGGGATCTTCGCGGGCGTGTCGAGCGGCGGCGCGCTATACTGCGCTCTGCGGCTGGCGCAGCGCATCGAGCGGGGCAACATCGTGGTGTTGTTCGCCGACGGCGGCTGGAAGTACCTCAGCACGGGGATCTGGGACCTGACCCAGCACGCCGACGCCGAGACGTTCCGCCAGCAGCTACTCTGGTAGATGGACGGCGCCGGCCGGGCGAGACGTGCAGCCGGCGCCAAGGAGGCGCCTTGGTCTACATCGCGCGCGCGTTGATCGAGGAGATGATCGCGCACTGCCGCGCTGAGCTACCGAATGAGGCGTGCGGTATGGTGGCGGGTAAGGACAACCAGGCCACGAAGGTGTATCCCGCGCGCAATGCGGAGGCCAGCCCCGTCCGGTACCTCATGGAGCCGCGCGATCAGCTCCAGATCATGAACGATATCGATGATCACGGCTGGGATCTGTTGGGGATCTTCCACTCGCACACGCATACCCCGGCCTATCCCTCCCCGACAGATGTCTCGCTCGCCTATTATCCGCACGCCCTGTACATCATCATCTCGCTCGCTGATCCCGAGCGGCCCGTCGTGCGCGCCTTCCATATTGTCGAGGGCCAGATCACTGAGGAGCCGATCGAGGAGCCGGTGCCCCGCTAGCGGCCGCGGCCCCCGACGGCTGGGATTCGTGGCCGCGGGGATTGCAACGGCCTAGGCCATTCCGTATACTCCGCCCTAGCCCGCGCCAGAGGCGCTGCATCGCGTGCCGCACGTACGCTCCGTACGTGGCGATGCGGGCACGGACGTGCGGGTGAACACTGGGAGGAGGGCCCCGGAGACGTGAGCTACGTGGACAGGCAGCTTTCTTGTCGTGAGTGCGGGGTGACGTTCGTGTTCACGGCGGGGGAGCAGGCGTTCTTTGCCGAGAAAGGCCTCATGCATGAGCCCCAACGGTGCCCGGAGTGCCGTGCCGTGCGGCGCCGGGAGCGCCTGGGGCTGCAGCCGCGGGAGATGCACCCGGTGATCTGTGCTGCTTGCGGTGCACCGACTACGGTGCCGTTCGTGCCCCGTTACGAGCGACCGGTGTATTGCAGCCCGTGCTTTGACCGGCTGCGAGTGGCGGCGCAAGCCTGAGAGGGCACCCACGCCTGCTAGCGCGCGGGGGACTATCTGACCGGTAGTCCCCCGCGCGCTATGCTGTATCCAGGAGGAGCCGGGAGCTGGCAAGCGGGGGCCGGGCATGATCTACGTGGGGACCGCCGGGTGGAGCTATCCGCAGGGCGAGGGGAAGTGGGACGGGATCTTCTACCCTACTGATCGCCGCCTCGACCGCCTCGCGTACTACGCGGAGCGCTTCCAGGCGGTCGAGGTCAACAGCACCTTCTACCGGCCGCCGGACCCCGCGATCACACGCGCCTGGGTGCGCAAGACGCCGGCCGACTTTCGTTTCACCGCCAAGCTGTACCAGAAGTTCACCCATCCCAAGATGTACGAGGAGGCCACGGGGGATGTGGCCGCCCTGCGGGCCAGCGACTTCGAGCAGTACAAGCGCGGGATTGCGCCGCTAGCCGAGGCAGGTAAACTCGGGGCGCTGCTGGCGCAGTTTCCCCCCAGCTTCAAGGCCGATGAGGAGACCCTGACGCTGCTCGAGGACCTGCTGCGGCAGTTCCAGGACTACCCGCTCGCCGTTGAGCTGCGGCATCGGAGCTGGTCCGAGGAGCCCCGGGCGGCGGCCCTGCTGCGCGAGTACAACGCGGCCTGGTGCTGGATCGACGAGCCGAAGTTCCGGTCGTCGATCGGTGCCGTACCTCTGACCTCGCGGCTGGGCTACCTGCGGTTCCATGGGCGCAACGCGGTCCAGTGGTGGAAGGGCGACCGCGAGACGCGCTACGACTACCTCTATAGCCCCGGCGAGCAAGCCGCCCTGGCAGCCGAGGTGCGCGCGGTGGCCGAGCACGCCGTGGACACTTACGTCTTCTACAACAACCATTACCGGGCGAAGGCGGTCGCCAACGCGGTGCAGTTGAAGGCGGCGTTGGGCCAGCCGTTGGGCGCGCCACTAGCGCCCTCGATGCTGGCTGCCTATCCGGAGCTGGCGGCGCTGCAGCCGGGCGGCCAGCTGCCGTTGGGGGAGGAGGCCACTTCAGACGATCGGCGGGGGCGCCCGTCGTAAGCGACGCCCCCGCCCGTGGCGCTGTCGGTCGTTAGCAGTAGGGGAAGCCGGTCCCGAGTCCGTAGCCGTAGTAGCCACAGCCGGTGGCATACAGGCCATAGCCGAGCCCCGGATAGCCCGCCCCGTACGGCCAGCCGTAGCCGATCGGCGCGTACGGGTAGCCTACGTTGCTGTAGGCGTAGTTGAAGGGGTAGCCGTAGCCGAGGCCGGTGTACCCGTAGCCGAAGGGGTAGCCGTAGCCGTACCCGAACGGGTACCCGTAGCCCAGCCCAGCGTAGCCGAACGGGTAGCCGTACCCGAGCCCCGCGTACCCGTAGCCATAGCCATAACCGAAGGGGTACCCGTAGCCGTAGCCGCCATACCACTGGGCCGACGCACTGGCCACTCCCAACCCGAGCGCCAGCACCGCGACCAGCGCCAGCGCCACTACGATCCGCCGCATTTACACTCTCCTTACCCTGCCTGGGCACCGCCCTCCGCTCTAGCGGAGGCGGCCAGAGGGAGGGTCATAGCTCCCGCGAGCCGCTCTAGTAGCCGAACGGCCAGCCGAACCCGAACGGATAACCGTAACCGAAGGGGTAGCCGATGCCCGTGTAGCCGAACGGGTAGCCGTAGCCGTACCCGAACGGGTACCCGTAGCCGTACCCGAACGGGTACCCGTAGCCGTAGTACGGCCAACCACCATACGGGTAGCCGTAGCCGAACCCGAACGGATAACCGTAACCGAAGGGGTAGCCGATGCCCGTGTAGCCGAACGGGTAGCCGTAGCCGTACCCGAACGGGTACCCATAGCCGTAGCCATATGGCCAGCCGTAGGGGTAGCCGTACCATTGCGCCGATGCGCTTGGCGCCCCCAGCCCGAGCGCCAGCACCGCGACCAGCGCGAGTGCGATCAGGACCCGCCGCATCCGGTTGCCTCCTCCTTCCTCGAACTCGGCCCGCTACGAGCCACCGCTGGAGTGTCGTCAGACGAGGCCGACTGCTCGTTCATTCTAGCGCACCCGCGTATCAGGAGCGCATCACAGACCGCCATCGGGCCGCGCGGTGATGAGCAGCCGGGCGCTGTCGGCCTGTAGCGGCTCCAGGGCGTAGCTACCATATACACCATCGACCGCGAAGCCCGATCCGGCTAGCAGCAGCTCCAGCTCGAAGCGGTAATAGTACCGCAGGGATAGCGCGTGCACCCAGCGGCGGAGGAGTCCGTCGGGCTGCGCCAGCTCGTAGAAGGCGCGCAGGTGCTGGACCTGGGCCGCGGGGTCGATCTCGCGCACCCACGACTTGGTGATCGTCGAGCCATCGGCCTCGCGGTGCGTCCACTGGTGGACCAGCACGCCCTCGGGCTGGCCGTGCAGGCTGGTCGGCGGGAAGCTGACATCGATGACGAGTTGGCCCGTGGGGAGCAGATGGCGGCGCGCGGTGGCGAGTACGGCGCGCTGGTCCGCTTGCGCGGGGAAATAAGCCAGGAAGTCGAGCGGGGCCAGTACCAGGGCGAAGCGATCCGGCAAGCGCAAGGTACGCGCATCTGCTTGCACCACCTGCCATTGGCCAGGCGACACCGCGCTGTGTGCCAGGCGGGCCCGGGCGCGCGCCACCATGGGTGGCGAGATCTCGATTCCCACCACAGAGGCGCCAGCGCGCGCCAGGGGAGCCAGGATGCGCCCTGTACCACAGCCCAGTTCGAGGACCGGTCCCTGGGCCCGCCGCGCCAGCTCGGCGTAGAGGGCCACATCGGCAGTCAGGCCCTCGTGCTCGAGGTCGTAGTAGCGAGCGACGATCTCCGCCACGGTCGGAGAGGAGGCCTCCGATGCGGCCACGGTGTCACCCCACCACGGCGGCCTAGCCGGCCCAGTGGCGCCGACTGGCCAGGCCCATGGCGCCCTCGAAGATGACGAACAGGGCGAACAGCAGCAAGGCGTTGGGCCAGGATAGCATGCGCAGCGATTGCAGCCAGAGCGCGAACAGCGCCAGGAAGCTGGCGACCAGCGTATGCGGCAGGAACGATGCGACACTGCGAGCCCGCCGGCGCTCGCGCGGGCGCTGGAGCGCGGCGAGCGTCAGGGCGCCACTGGTCGTGAGAGCCGCGAGCAGGCTGCCATAGAACACCGCCTGCGCGCCGGGCATCGTGGGCGGCGCGCTCAACACCGTGAGCAGCCACACGATCCAGGCGAGCCCGGCCATGGCCAACGTGGCCCAGCCGCTCCGTCCCATGCGCACGCGTGTCTCCCGTCCGCAGCACTGTAGTACGCGGAGCGCCTGTCCGACGGCGCCCGGATTATAGCGAGGCGCTGGCCCTCCGACAGCCTAGTGGCGGAAGTGGCGCTGGTGGGTGAAGATCATGGCCATACCGTGGCGGTTGGCCGCCTTGATCGCCTCGCCGTCGCGGATGGAGCCCCCCGGCTGGATGATCGCGGTCACCCCCGCTTCCGCTGCCCGCTCGATCCCGTCGGGGAAGGGGAAGAACGCGTCGGAGGCGAGCACCGCGCCCACGGCGCGCTCGCCGGCTTTGCGGCAGGCGATGTCGACCGCATCGACCCGACTCATCTGCCCCGCGCCCACGCCGACCAGCGCGAGCTTCTTGGCGAGCACGATGGCGTTCGAGCGCACGTGTTTGACGGCCCGCCAGGCGAACAGCAGGCTCGTGATCTCCTCGAGGGTGGGGTGGCGCTCGGTGACCACATCGCGGGTCAGCGCGCTCTCGGGTAGGGCATCGCGGGTCTGCACCAGGAAGCCGCCGACCACGCGCTTGTAGTCGAGGTCGAACGGGCCGGGCTGGCCCGGGCCGGGCAGCGGGCGCACGCCGCCGGCGGCGATGATGCGCAGGTCCTTCTTGCGGCGGAGGATGTCGAGCGCCTCCTCACTATAGCTCGGGGCGATCAAGTCCTCGAAGAACACCTGGGCGATCTCGCGCGCCAGCGCGGCATCCACGGGGCGGTTGGTGCCGACCGCGCCCCCGAACGCCGACTGCGGGTCGCACTCCAGCGCGCGGCGGTAGGTCTCGGCGAGATCGTTGCCGGTGGCCAGCCCGCAGGGGTTGCCGTGCTTGACGATCACCACGGTGGGCGAGGCGAAGTCGCTCACGATCTGCCAGGCGGCGTCGAGGTCGTAGGTGTTGTTGAACGACAGCGCTTTCCCGTGGAGCTGCTGGCCGCGCACGATGCCGTAGGGGAGCGGCCGCACCGTGGCGTCGGCGTAGAACGCCGCGAGCTGGTGGGGGTTCTCGCCGTAGCGCAGCGGCATCAGCTTGCGGAGGGCGATGGTCATCTCGTCGGGGAACAGCTCGTCGTAGGGCCGGAGGAAACCGGCGATCTGCGTGTCGTAGACGGCGGTGTGCTGATACGCCTTGGTGGCGAGCCGGCGCCGCAGGTCCAACGACACGCCCCCAGGCCGCCGCAGCGCCTCGAGCACATCGCTGTAGTCCCGCGGGTCGCACACCACGACGACCCACGGGTAGTTCTTGGCCGCGGCCCGCAGGAGGGTGGGGCCGCCGATGTCGATGTGTTCCAGGGCGCCCTCGGGGGTCAAGTCGTGCTCGGCGACTTGCTGAGCGAACGGGTACAGGTTCACCACCACCAGGTCGAACGGCGTGATGCCGAGCTCCTGCAGTTCCTCCATGTGCTTGGGATCGTCGCGGCGCGCGAGGATGCCGGCGTGGATCACCGGGTGCAACGTCTTGACGCGGCCGCCCAGGATCTCGGTGAACCCGGTGATCTCCTCGACGGCCCGCACCGCAACGCCGGCTCCCCGGAGCAGCTCCTCGGTGCCGCCCGTGGAGAAGATCTCGATGCCCAGCTCGTTCAATCCCTCCGCGAACTCGACGACGCCGGCCTTGTCGTACACACTGATGATGGCCCGCACAGCTTCCCTCGACCCCCGCTGGGCAGTCTACGAGCGCACGGCTGGCCGCGCCGCGTGGCTCGCTGCCGCCATTATACGCGCCTCGCGCGATCACCCGCCGGAGCCGTGCACAATTGCCCATAATACCAGGGCACAGAGCACGCCCCGCGAGGGGCCGTGTGGGAGACGACATGTCGACTCGCTACGGCGCGGCGCTGGCCCTCGCCGAACAACTCGCTCGCGAGGCCGGCGCGCTGCTCCGCGCCGAGTTCCATCGTCCCGGCGGCCCGGAGGGCCGGCGGGGCTTCGCCGCCGTCGATCTCCGTGCCGAGCGTCTCATCCGCCACGGCCTCCGCAGCGCCTATCCCACCTGGGGCTACCGGGGCGAGGAGACGCGCCCCCACGAGCCCGCGCAGGACGCCGAGGGGCATGTCTGGCTCGTCGATCCGAACGACGGCACGGCCGCCTTTGTCCGTGGCCAGCGCGGTAGCGCCGTGTCCATCGGCCTGCTGCGCGCCGGGGTGCCGGTGCTGGGCGTGGTGTACGCACCGTGCGCGCCCGACAGCGCCGGCGATCTCGTGGCCTGGGCCGAGGGCTGCGGTCCGCTTCGCCGCAACGGTGAGCCCGTCGCCCCCCCTTCGTGGCCCGCAGACCTCACGGTCAACGCCACCGTGCTCGTGTCAGACGGCGCGGAGCGGCGGCCGCTCGACAACTTGCGTATCCTCGCCCCAGCGCGCTTCCGGGCGTTGCCGAGCATCGCCTATCGCCTGGCGCTGGCGGCAGCGGGTGAGGGGGCTGCGGCCGCGTCACTGCACACGCCTGGCGATTGGGACTATGGCGCGGGCCATGCGCTGCTCGGCGGGGCGGGCCTGGACTTCGTGGATGAGGCGGGGCAGCGGGTGCTCTATACCCGGGCGGGCGAGAGTCGTGTACGCCGTTGCTTCGGCGGTGCCCACCAGATCGTGGCAGAGCTGGCGCGGCGGGACTGGAG